>CAYIUX010000016.1:0-14655 GCA_964366795.1 uncultured Gammaproteobacteria bacterium
CTTCAGCCTCAAATTCAGTATGGGGGGTAATTGTCCCTGGTTTGGCTAAAACTTGGCCTCTTTCAACATCTTCTTTTTCGACTCCCCGAAGAAGAACCCCAATATTGTCACCAGCCTGACCTTGATCCAGGGTCTTTCTAAACATCTCCACTCCAGTGACAATCGTTTTTTTGGTATCTTTAAGTCCAACAATCTCCACTTCTTCATTTACTTTAACTACTCCCCGTTCAACTCGCCCAGTGACAACTGTTCCCCGACCTTTAATTGAGAAAACATCCTCAATTGGCATTAGGAAAGGTTTGTCTAGCGGTCTTTCTGGAGTGGGAATGTATTCATCAACCGCTTTCATCAACTCCAAAATTGATTTTTTAGCCTCTGGGTCGCCCTCTAATGCTTTTAAGGCTGAACCGCGAATAATAGGAACTTTATCACCAGGGAACTTATATTTAGTTAACAATTCCCGAATTTCTACCTCAACCAGGTCAATTAGTTCTTTGTCGGCTACAGTATCAACTTTATTCAAAAAAACGACAATCGCCGGCACATTTACCTGACGAGCCAGCAAAATATGCTCTCTTGTTTGAGGCATTGGTCCATCATCAGCGGCGACCACCAAAATTGCTCCATCCATTTGAGCCGCTCCAGTAATCATATTTTTGATGTAATCTTTGTGACCCGGACAGTCAATGTGGGCGTAGTGACGATTGGCCGTTTCGTATTCAAGGTGAGCAATAGAAATGGTCAAACCTCGTTCTTTTTCCTCAGGAGCGTTATCGATAGTATCAAAAGGCCTAAACTGAGTTCCCGTGCCAGCATCCTCCAAAACCTTAGTAATGGCTGAAGATAAGGTAGTCTTCCCATGGTCAACGTGACCAATGGTCCCAATATTAATGTGAGGTTTTTTTCTTTCAAATTTTGCTTTTTCTGCCATACTTCTCCTTATTTTACAAGACTACTTTCTTTTTTTCAAGCCCATCTTTTTTTCTACTATTTTCTCAGTGATATTGCTCGGAACCTCTTCGTAAGAAGATGGCTCCATATAAAAACTAGCTCTTCCCTGGGTTAAACTGCGTAATATTGTAGCATAACCCGGAACTTCTGCCAAGGGGACAGTGGCGGTAATTATTCGCAAATCACCTCTAACTTCACTGGATAAAATTTGCGCCCTTTTTGAGGACAAATCACCAATAACATCGCCCATAAATTCCTCGGGGGTGGTTACCTCAAGCTTCATAATTGGCTCAAGCAAGGTTAATTTTGCCTGCTTAACTGCTTGCTGTAAGGCAAGCGAGCCGGCGATTTTAAAGGCAATTTCTGAGGAATCAACTTCATGATAACTGCCATCGTAGACTGCCACCATTATATCAACCAAAGGATAACCAGCTAGAACCCCTTTTTCCATTGCTTCTTTGACTCCTTTTTCAATAGCCGGAATAAACTCTGAGGGAATAGCGGTTCCTCGAATCTCATTGGCGAATTTAAATCCTTCACCTCGAGATAAAGGTTCCACTCGTAGGAAACAATGACCATATTGACCTCGACCTCCAGATTGACGGATATATTTGCCCTCGGCCTGAGCTTGGTTTTTAATTGTTTCCTTATAAGCAACCTGGGGCTGGCCGGTATTGGCTTCAACATTAAACTCCCTTTTCATCCGATCAACAATAATCTCTAAATGAAACTCGCCCATTCCCCAAATAATTGTTTGGCCAGTTTCCGGATCAGATTTAATCTTAAAAGTTGGGTCTTCTTCAGACAGCCGGTGTAAAGCATAGCCCAATTTTTCTTGATCGGCTTTAGTTTTTGGTTCAATCGCCAAAGAAATCACTGGTTCAGGGAAAGAAATTGCCTCAAGAAGAATGGGGTGAGTTTTCTGACAAAGAGTATCTCCAGTGGTGGTTTCTTTTAGACCAACCACAGCCACAACCTCTCCGGCTAAGGCTTTTTCAATTGGTTCTCGTTGATTGGCGTGCATTAAAAGCAATCTACCCGCTCTTTCGCTGCGTCGCTGAGTGCTGTTGAAAACCTCCTCGCCGGCATTTAATGTTCCAGAGTAAACTCTAATATAAGTTAACCGGCCAACATGGGGATCGGTTTGAATCTTAAAAGCTAGGGATGTTAGTAGACCGGCGGGGTCGGTAACCCGGATTTCTTCTTTGCCAGTTTGGGGATTTATTCCCTTAACTGGGGGAACATCTAGGGGTGATGGTAGAAAATCAACCACCCCATCCAAAACCGATTGAACTCCTTTATTTCTTAAAGCTGAGCCACAATAAACTGGAACTAATTTGCCGACAATCGTTGCTTTCCTCAATCCCTGTTTCAATTCTTCCACGGAAATATTTTCCCCTTTTAAATATTTATCCATTAACGCTTCATCATTTTCGACAATTATCTCTACCAATTGTTCGCGCGATTTTTTTAATTTCTCCTTAAAATCTTCAGGAACCTCAGTGACTTCAAATTTTTCCCCAGTTGGATCTTTTTTATCATCCCAAATTAAAGCTTTTTCTTCTAAAACTAAAACTACTCCCTTAAATTCTTTTTCTTTACCAATGGGTAAGGTTAAAATCGCCGGTTTGGCTCTTAACCTAGTTCGGATCATCTCTACTGTTCGTTCAAAATTTGCTCCGAGTTTGTCCATTTTATTAACAAGACAAAGCCGGGGAACATGATATTTATCAGCTTGACGCCAAACAGTTTCTGACTGCGATTGCACTCCTTCTTCGGCATCAAAAACCACTACCCCACCATCTAAAACCCGCAAAGACCGTTCAACCTCGGCCGTAAAGTCAACATGACCCGGGGTGTCAATAATATTTATCCGGTGGTCTCGCCAAAAGGTGGTGGTTGCCGCCAAAACAATCGTCACCCCTCGCTCTCTCTCTTGTACCATCCAGTCCATCTGGGTTGTTCCTTCATCAATATCCCCAATTTTGTAGGTTTTCCCAGTATAATACAAAACCCGCTCAGTGGTCGTTGTTTTGCCCGCATCAATATGGGCAATAATCCCAATATTCCGAACTTTTTCAATCGGGACAGTTCGTTTTTCTCCGGTTTTAATCTTTTCCGCCATATTTAAATTGTATCACTTTGAATTAAATGAAAAAACTGTCCGCCTCTGGCGAGACAGTTTCGCTTCAGGGATTATTTTAACAAAAACTTGATTCCTATTCAAGAGTGATTTTCCTTCTTTGTGATAAAATATATTTACCATGAAAACAAAATATATGGACCTTATCTTTACTAATCACGCCATCAATCGTCTTTACAATCGTGGCATTACCCAATCTGACGCCTGGTATACCTTTAAACATCCTGATGGCAGTTTGCCCGGTCAAACTCTAGGTTCACAAAAATTTTTCAAAAATTTTGGCGACCAAAGAATAGAGGTGGTGGCAAAAAAGAATGAGAAAGGTGAATGGATAGCTCTTTCTTGCTGGTCAAAATATATTGGCAATGGTAAACCAATCTTTCCCCGAAAAGAGAATCTATTTTGGAGTTTAGCCAAAAAGATAGGTAAGAAATTGTGGAATAAAATCAAAAAAAGTAGAAAGTATCAAAATCGTCTTTTATCCTCTTGATCCTCTACCCATTCCTCCCTTTCTCTGTTCCATATAGCAATCTCGGCAATAAACTGGTCTATCTCCGGATGGTTTAAAAGGAACTTGAGTCTGCTTGCCACACTTAGCGCATTTTACATCATAAAGCTGGCGACCAAGCTGGTCAGTACCTGCTGGTGTAGCGGTATCGTCTGCGGGAGCAGCTGGGCTACCACCAGGCTTTTCAACTACTGGTACTTCAACTGGTTTTGCCTCAGCAACTGGCTTGTCCTCAACTTTTGGTTTTTCAGTTGCCGTCTTTTTTTTATCTACCATTAATAATCACCTCCCTTCAGTCTGAATTGGATTATATTCTTTTTTTAAAGTTTAAGCAACTGCCCTGGTTGACTCGACAAAACCTTTAGCAGGCTCCAGTTGAAAAAGTTCCCCTCGTGCCGTGCCCCGCTGAAGTGCAGCATGAGGCGTGAACGAATAGTTCCCAAAAGCCGAATGCTAAACTTTTGTGGGGGAGGAAGTTAGAACTTGTTTTCTCTTAGCGGGATTCTCTTAAATATCTATTAACAAGTAAAATAGCAAATCCATGCTCAACCCCTTCAACGATTGAGTCTTTTTTACCAATCTTTTTGACAACCTTATCAAAATCAATGTGCTCTATTGACATATCAAAGTATTTTTCTATTACGTTGTCCAGTTTGGGTTCTTCTTGTCTCTCAACATCTAAAGCTAGAACCACATGAATCCAGCGATTGGTTTCACTGGGTAAAACATAATATCTCCCCAAGTCAATATATTTTTTAGAAGCATAGCCAGTCTCCTCTAGTAGTTCTCTTTTGGCTTCGTCCAGTAAGTTTCCCTTTAAATTTTCAAAGTGACCAGCAGGAATTTCATATACGCTTTTCTTAAGGTTATATCGATAAAGTTTTACCAAAACTAATTCTCTTTTTACAGTTAATGGGACTATTAAAACGCTTGCTGGAGTATCCAAATAATACCAATCCAGCTTATTTCCATCGCTCATTTCTAATTCTTCTTTAACCAAAGTTTTACCGAACTTGTCAAAAATTATTTCTTTTTTTTGAATTTTTGCCTTTTTCATACTTCTATCTTATCACAACTAAAAAAGCCCCATGAACCAGAAACTTCGTTTCGATACATGGCGGGCATTAAATAGGGCTTTTAAATTTGTCTACTTTTCAGGCGATCGCTTTTTTGGTAGACTCTAAAGCAACTGCTCTCCTAAACACCCCTAAGATGGATTCCTATCTGATGTAGGGTTATGTTGACGTAAAATTCGATTAACACAACCTTTTGCAGAAGTTTTAATTTCGCTTTCGCCAAAACGATAGATTAAATAACCCTTTGCTTTTAAAAATTCATCCCTTCTTTTATCTTTTTCTTTATCCTGATGTCTACCATGCCAATAATCGCCGTCGCATTCAATAACTATCTTTTTACCGGATATTAAAAAATCAACACAATATTTTCCTATTTGTACCTCTCGTTCGAAATCAATATTTGTCTCTTCCAGCGCTCTTTTCATTAACGCCTCAATTGACGACTCGCCATTAAATCGGTAGTAACATTCTCTACTACAGAAAGTTCCCTTGCCTTTCTCTAACTCCCATCGTGGTAACAAAAATTTCTTTTTACAATTTTTACAAATTCTTGTAACATAATCCCTCTCATGGTCATCTTTACATTGTTTACTACAAAAGCTTTTCTTTTTTGCAACTGAAGGAGCTAGCCAAAACTCTTTTCCGCAATTTTTACATACTATTCTGAACCTTTTCTTTTTATAGACAGCAAACTGACATTCTCTGCTGCAATATTTCCCAAAGCCTTGTTTAACAAGATATTCTTTCACTTTGAATTTCTTGCCACACACTATACACGTTCGCTCCTGTTTTTTTCGTGCAGCATCCCAGTAACACTCTCTGGAACAGTAATTCAAGCTCTTTTTAAGATACGGCTTAGTTGAAAACTCTTTTCCGCAGTTGGCGCAAGACACCACAACTATACGTTTTTGACTGTCATTCTTACACCTACAAGAACAAAATTTCTGGAAACGAGATATTTGAACACGAGTAAGCGGAGTTTGACAATATTGGCAGTGAGTATTCTGTTTTGGGTGGGCAGTTTTCTTCACAAATTACAAATGCAAAAATAATCTCTGTTTCCAATATACCCGAAACTTACCCGAATGTCAAGAAGGTCCTACCAGCGAAAATGACTGAATGCCTTGTTGGCTTCGGCCATACGGTGAACATCTTGTTTTTTCTTAATTGCCCCACCTAAATTCTCGTGGGCATCTAAAATTTCGGCGGCTAACTTCTCGTAAAAATTATGATATTCTTTATTGGGACGAATCTTGGCTGCTTTAATTAACCAACGAATGGCTAAGGCTTCTCTTCTTTCTCCCCGAACCGGCATTGGCACCTGATAAGCCGCCCCCCCCACTCTTCTTGGGTGGACTTCCATTGAAGGTTTTACATTTTCCAAAGCCAGATTGAAAATTTCCAAAGGATTTTTTTTAATTTTTTTCTCAATTAAATCAAAAGCCCGATAGACTTGATTTTGGGCAACTGTCTTTTTACCATCATGCATGACCCGATTAATCAAACGAGTTACTAACTGACTTTGATAAATTGGATCAAGGGGTAAACTTCTTTTTTTAATAATTCTTTTAGACCTAGGCATTTTCCTCCACTGGTGGCGTTGCTTCGCTCGGGGGAGTTTCCTTAATCACCACCCCTTCTTTTCTAACTCCATATTTCGATCTGGCTTTTTGCCGACCGACAACTCCGGACAGATCAAATTTTCCTCTAACCAAATGATATTTAACTCCAGGCAAATCCTTTACCCGTCCGCCCCGAACTAAAACAATTCCATGTTCAGCCAAATTATGACCTTCGCCGGAAATATAAGCAGTCACTTCTTGTTGATTAGATAAGCGAACCCGAGCAACTTTCCGCAAAGCTGAATTTGGTTTTTTGGGAGTCATGGTTTTCACCAACAAAACCACTCCTCGTTTTTGAGGATTAATTGTTGACGTCATCTGCCGCAAACGAGTATTAAAAGTTCGCCGCAAAGCCGTGGCTTTAATTTTTTTACTGATTTTCTTTCGCCCTTTACGAACAAGTTGAGCTATCGTTGGCATAGAAATTATTTTAGCAGATTTGAAGCTACTTTTCAATCCTCGCTCTTTCCGGAGTAACGGGAATCAACCGACCAATAATAACATTCTCTTTAAGTCCAAAAAGCTTGTCTTCTCTGCCTTCAATCGCGGCCTCAGTTAAAACATTGGTTGTCTCTTCAAAAGAAGCGGCTGAAAGCCACGATTCAGTATAAAGTGAGGCTCGAGTAATCCCTAAAATAACCACCTGGGCGCTAGCAGGCTCTCCTCCTTCAGCTAAAATCTTAGTATTCGTCTGTTCAAATCTAGTTTTATCAATTAGTTCTCCAGGTAAAAAGCCGGTATCACCTGAAGTTTCGATTTTGACTTTATCAGACATCTTACGAACAATAATTTCAAAATGTTTGTCATTAATAGAAATTCCCTGGGATTCGTAAACTTCTTGAATTTCTTCAATTAAATATTCTTGAGCGGTTCTCAATCCACGAATTTCTAAAATTTCTCTAATATCTAATGCCCCAAAGGCAAGTTGAGATCCGGCATCAACTAATTCTCCATCTTTAACCTTTAATTTACTCACGGCAGGAATTAAATATTCTTTCTCCTCCGCTGGCTTAATCCCAACGCTTTTAATTCTAACTTTATAGCCTTCATCTGTCTCGGCAATATCGACTTTGCCGGCAATTTCCGCCAAAGGAGAAAGTATTTTTGGCGTTCGCACCTCAACTAACTCTTCAACCCGGGGTAAACCTTTAGTTACATCAGAAACAACAATCCCACCAAAGTGTTTTGTTCTTAAAGTCAATTGCGTCCCAGGTTCACCAATCGACTGAGCGGCAACTACTCCCACCGGCGTACCAACCTCAACCATTTTCTTGTCAGAAAAATCCCAACCATAACAGGTAGCACAGCTGCCGTAATGCGCCTGACAAGTTAAAGGAGAGCGAACCCAAACTTCCTGAATTTGATGTTTCTCTAAAAGTCCAAGATTGCCTTCAGTGATGATTTCTCCTTTTTTCAAAATTACCTTTTTCGTTTTAGGATCAATCACCTTGCGAGCCAAAACTCTGCCTAAAACCCGGATTAAAAACTTCTCTCCCCGCTTTCCCTGCCGCCATATTTTGATTCCTTCTTCAGTCTTACAATCTTCAAGACGAATAACCACATCATGAGCGACATCAACTAATCGTCGGGTTAAATAGCCGGCATCTGAAGTTTTAATGGCGGTATCGGTTAGTCCTTTTCTTGAACCACGAGCAGAAGTTACGTATTCAAAAACTGACAATCCTTCTCTAAAATTTGATTTTGTTGGCAACTCCACAATTTTTCCTAAAGGATCGACTACCAGTCCCTGCATGGCCGAGAGTTGTTTCACTTGATCTTTTGAGGCTCGACGCACCCCGGCACCGACAATCAAAAAAATACTGTTTTCTGGAGCAAATCTCTCCCAGGTTAATTGAGCTAACTCTTCCGTCGTTTCCATCCAAATTTCCTGAGTTAAACGCCGTTTTTCCTGTTCGGTAATTAAGCCTTGAATGAAATTTTTTTCCACTTCGGCTGCTCTTTGATTGGCGGCCTTAATAACTCTATCTTTTTCCGGATAAATCTCACAGTCCCAAACTCCAACTGAAAGTCCAGACAAAGTCGCTCCCAAAAATCCCAAGTCTTTAAGATTATCAATTAACTTGATAACCTTTTCTTTTAAACAAACCTGGATTGCCCGAGTTACTAAGGCTTTAACAGTCGACTCTTTAACAGCATCATTAACAAAAGCAATTTCTTCGGGCAAAATCTCATTAAACAACAAGCGACCAACGGTGGTTTCGATAATTTTCCCCTCAATTCTCACTTTAATAGGCTGACGAAGCTGAGTTTTTCTTTCCTGAAAAGCCAAAATTGCTTCCTGGCGATTAGTAAAAATAGTTTTAAAAGGGTTACTTTGGGTATCAATTGAGGTAATAAAATAGCAACCCAAGGCCATTTCTTTATCAGGAATGGTAATTGGTTCCCCATCAGCCGGACGTAAAAGATTGTTTTCTGAAAGCATAAATTCTATACTCTCTTTTTTAGCCTTCTCACTTAGTGGTACATGGACTGCCATCTGATCACCGTCAAAATCAGCAGCATATCCCTTACAAACACAAGGATGGAGTTTAATTGCATTCCCCTCAATCAAAATTGGATAAAAGGCCTGAATTCCTAATTTATGAAGAGTAGGGGCTCGATTGAGTAAAACTGGATGATCCTTGGTAATTTTATCTAAAATGTCAAAAACCTCTGGAGGACGATGTTCAAAAAGATTCTTGGCGCTTTTAACATTAGGGGCAATGCCTTGAAGAATCATTTCTCTTAAAACAAATGGCTTAAACATTTCTAAAGCCATTTCTTTAGGCAAACCGCATTGGTTTAATCTTAGCTCCGGACCAACCACAATAACCGATCGACCAGAATAGTCAACTCTTTTGCCTAAAAGATTTTGCCTAAATCGACCTTGTTTCCCCCGAAGCATGTCAGATAAAGAGCGAAGGGGTTGAATTCGTCGGCGATACCGGCGAATTGGTCTTTTACTAGCATCAATTAAGGTATCAACCGCTTCTTGAAGCATTCTTTTTTCATTACGCAGAATAATTTCCGGAGCGCCTAAATCAATTAAATGTTTTAAACGATTATTGCGATTAATCACCCGTCGATAAAGATCATTTAAGTCACTGGTGGCAAATCGACCGCCAGCAAGTTGAACCATTGGTCGAAGGTCAGGCGGAATTACCGGGAGAATTTTTAAAATCATCCAAGAAGCATCTATACCTGCTCTCTTCATCGCCTCGACTACTCTTAAGCGCTTGTTAGCCTTAACATAGCGAGCTCCTTTAGTTTCCTTCGCCTGTTGGCGGAGACGTTCTGAAAGCTCTTGAAGATCAATTTTTTTGATTACTTCTTGCAAGATTTCTGCTCCCATCCCCGCCTTAAAAAATGAAGCCGCCTTATATTCAACCAACTTTAGATACTCGTCTTCAGTCAATAAAGAAAACTGGCGTAAGTTTCTGACAATCTCACTTATGGTTTTAAAAACCTCTTCGGTCTTTTCTTCCTCCAAAACTGTCTCATCCCTTAAGTTTTGAATTTTTTGTTTTGTCTTAAGTTTTAGTTCTTCTTTAGCCAAAACCTGTTGTTCTTTAGCAGAAATTTTCTTTAATATTTCTTTTTCCTCTTTTGCCGCGTTTTTTTCGATCGTTTTAATTTCAGTTTCTAACTTTTCCTTAAGTGTTTTTTTCTTTTGCCCAAGCGTCTTTTCTAAGGCGCTTAAAGTTTTTTCCTTTTCCTTGGGATCAACTTCAGTTATCAAATATTGGGCAAAATAAATTACTGCCTCTAAACTTTTAGGAGGAATGTCCAAAAGCAGAGAAAGTTTGGGTGGGACACCTTTGAAAAACCAGATATGGGCCACTGGCGAAGCCAAGGTGATATGCCCCATTCTCTCTCGCCTTACCCGAGATTGAGTTACCTCAACTCCACATTTATCACAAGTGATTCCCCTGAAGCGAATTCTCTTGTATTTTCCACAATAACATTCCCAATCTTTAGTTGGACCAAAAATTCGCTCACAGAAAAGTCCGTCTTTTTCCGGTTTTAAAGTCCGGTAGTTAATCGTCTCTGGCTTTGTCACCTCGCCACGGGACCACGACTTTATTACTTCTGGTGAAGCTAGTTTTATCTTCAAGCCGCTAAAATCAACCATTTCTGCCATAATTACTCCTGAGGAACAACTTCTTTTGCTCCAGCCGCTTCGGCTAGTTCTTCAGCTTTTTCTTGAATTTCCTTTTCCTTTACCAATTTATCTTCGGTTTCTTGCTCCTCGGCTTTCTCCATCACCCCAACCGGAATTACTTCCAAACATAGGCTATTTAATTCTTTAACCAAAACTTTAAATGATTCAGGAACTAATGCCTGGGGGATTTCTGTCCCTTTAACAATTGCTTCAAAAGTTTTGGCTCGACCAACAACATCGTCTGATTTAATCGTTAACATCTCTTGAAGAGTATAGGCCGCCCGGTGTGCCTCTAAGGCCCAAACCTCCATTTCTCCTAATCGTTGCCCTCCCATCTGGGCTTTTCCTCCCAATGGTTGCTGGGTAACCAAAGAATATGGTCCGGTTGATCGGGCATGAGCTTTATCTTCAACCATATGAACTAATTTCATAATATAAGCAATACCAACTACGCTCGGTTTATGCTGGGCTTCGCCTGTCTGACCATTTCGAAGAATAACTTTTCCATCAACTGGCAAACCAGCCTTTTTTAATTCTTGAGTAATTTTCTCCTCATCAGTTTTTTCAAAAACAGGAACAGCAATTTTATAACCAAGCTTGGAGGCCGCCCAACCCAAATGAGTTTCAAAGAGTTGTCCCAAATTCATTCTCGCCAAAACCGAAAGAGGGGAAATAATAATGTCAACTGGGGTTCCATCAGGTAAAAAGGGCATATCTGCTTGAGGAACAATCTTGGAAATTACTCCCTTATTGCCATGTCGACCAGCAAGTTTGTCTCCAACCGTCACCTTTCTTAATTGGGCAATCCGAACGACTATCTTTTTTATCGTTCCTGGTTCAAGTTCATCACCTTTATCACGATCGAAAATTTGAACATCAATCACCGTTCCTCTTTCTCCATGAGGAACCCGTAGCGAAGTATCTCTGACCTCTCTGGCTTTTTCTCCAAAAATCGCCCTTAATAATTTCTCTTCAGCCGTTAATTCAGTCTCACCTTTGGGGGCAATTTTGCCAACCAAAATATCATTTGGGCCAAGTTCACTGCCCACAACCACAATTCCGTCTTCGGCTAAATTAGCTAAATCCGTCTCACTTACATTGGGGATGTCTCGAGTTAGTTCCTCGGGACCAAGTTTGGTCTCAACCACATTTGCTTCATATTCTTCAATATTAATTGAAGTCAAAACATCCTCTTTGACCAACCGATCGGAAATAATAATGGCATCTTCGTATTCAAGTCCTCCAAAAGAACAATAAGCAATTAAAAGATTTTTCCCTAAAGCCAACTCACCATCTTCGCAGGCAGGTCCGTCGGCTAAAAGATCACCACGTTTAATCCTCTCTCCAACAGAAACAACCGGTCTTTGTGAATAACAAGTACTGTTGGGGTTAGTTCGCTTAAATTTAGTCAAATAATAAATTTCTTGGCGTCCCCTAACTTCAATATTTTCAGTGTCCGGCAAATTTGTCTTCTTGGTGAGTTTTAAAACAATTTTCTCACTATCAACATAAATAATTTTTCCATCCGAGCGGGCATAAATAACTCTTCCCATTGCTCTAGGAATAACCTCTTCTATCCCAGAGCCTACAATTGGGGCGTCGGGCTTAACCAAGGGAACTGCTTGACATTCCATATGGGTTCCCATTAAAGCCCGAGTGGGCATGTCGTGGGCCAAAAAGGGAATTAAAGAAGCAGAAACACCAACTATCTGTTGGGGAGTAAGATCAATAAATTCTACCTTTTCAACTGGTGTTTCTAAAAATTCATTTTTGGATCTTACTGGAACCCAAGAATCTAAAATATATCCATTTTTATCAATATTAACCCCTGCGTAAGTAATGAAGTGCTCTTGTTCATCGTCTGCTGTCAAATAAACAATTTCATTAGTCACCTTCATCCGTGAGCCTACTTTTTTAACCTCACGGTAGGGAGTTTCTAAAAATCCAAATTCATTAACCCGGGCATATAAAGCTAAATAGGTCACCAAGCCAATGTTTGGTCCTTCAGGTGAACGAACTGGACAAATTCTTCCATATTGGGAGGCATTAATATCCCTGATGGAAAATGAAGCTCGTTCGCGAGTAATCCCGCCCGGTCCCATCACCGAAACTCGGCGGAGATTGTCGAGCTCGGATAAAGGATTTGTCTGATCTAAAACTGTCGATAGTTGATTGCTTCGGAAGAACTCATTGACGGCAGCGATTAAAGGACGAGCATTAACCAGTTGAGCTGGGGTTACTTTTTCTTCGGTTGAAACCAAACTCATTTTTTCTTTAATCGACCGCTCTAGGCGTAAAAGACCAACTCTAAAGGCACTTTCCGCAACTAATTCACCAACTTGTCTTAATCGACGATTGGCTAAATGGTCAATATCGTCAACTTCCCCTTGGCCATTTTGAAGTTTAATTAAATATTTTACTGTCTCGACTACGTCGTTTTTTTTTAAAACCCAATTTTCTTTAGTATTGGAAAATTTCAAGTTCAAACGTTTATTGAGCTTGAAACGCCCAACCTTGCCAAAATTATATCGTCGGTAATTAAAAAACATTTCTGTCAACATTTGTGAAGCATTTTCCAAAACCGCTGGCTCGCCAGGTCGCATTTTTTGATAAATTTCAATTAAGGCTTCTTGGGAGGTTTTGGTTGAATCCTTTTCTAAAGTAGCCAGTAAGAAATTCCGCCCCTCCTTTTGTTGATTAGTAAAAGCAGCCAAAATCTCTTCGTCGGTTGATAAACCTAAGGCTCTTAAAAAAGTCGTGACCGGAAATTTCCGCCGGCGATCGATCCTAACACTAATAATATCGTTCCGGGTAATGAAAAATTCTAACCAGGCGCCACGAAGAGGACGGAGTTCGGCATTAAAAAGCATTCTCCCTGAGGCTCGATCAATTTCTCCAGAAAAGAAAACACCTGGGGATCTAATGATTTGATTAACCACCCCTCGTTCAATGCCATTAATTATAAAAGTTCCAGTTTCCGTCATTTTGGGAATATCACCCAAAAAAACTTCACTGGTTGTCTTTTTGCCGGTTTTTTTATTAACTAAAATCGCTTCAATTTTCAAGGGAATATCAAGAGTGGCTCCTTTTCTAATGGCCTCTTTTGGAGTGTGTTTTGGCTCAGCAAACCAATGTCGACCAAAAGAAAGTTCCCAGTTTTTACCGGTAAAATCTTCAATTGGGGAAACTTCTGCCAAAAGCTCGGCGATTACTTCGGTCAAAAATAATTTATATGAATCTTTTTGGATAGCAATTAAATCAAGTTGAGGAAGATTTTTGTAAATTTTTCCCCAGTTTTGACGGGAGATTTTAGGTTTTGCCATCTGTTAAATTTTTTAGTAAAAAAACGCCGATTTTTAGTCGGACGAAAAAGTAGTCCGCCCTTGGCGGACCTCCATTCCCCTTCGATTACTATCAACTTATCATAAAAATTCAATTCTGTCAACCCTTCGACAAAACTCAGGGTTGTCTTCACAAGAAATCTGCTAAAATAGGTCTATGGAAAAAACAAGTAAGTATTCTCTAGCGTCTTCTTTTGATTTCGCCTTTTCCGGAATTTGGCAGGCAATCAAAAAAGAAAGAAATATTAAAATTCATCTTGCTTTCACTATTTTAGTTATCCTCGCTGGATTATACTTCAACATCGCTAAGGTTGAATGGTTAGCCTTGATTATAATCATTTCTTTGGTTTTGGCGGCAGAAATAATGAATTCCAGCATCGAGGAAATCTGTAATCTCTTAAAAGAAAAATTAAACCTGGGATACGATGAAACGACTCTTATTCGTAACTTTTCTGCCGGGGCGGTTTTGATTTTGGCTTTGGGTTCGGTAATTTTAGGTCTTCTTATTTTTCTTCCCTATCTATTTTCCCACTAATTTCCTCACTAATTTCAGTCTCCAGAAGAAGAAAAACCCGAGCAAAATAGAAATTACACCCCAGATTAAAAATCCAGGATATCCCTTTGGATAAATAACTGGCTCCAGAAATGAGAGGATTTTTAAACCAGTTGGGGTTAGACCAGTCTCTAAGAAGCCAAAGAAGTTAATTCTGTAAAACATCGGGTGAAAAATCAGAAAAATTCCAAAAATTAAAAAAATCATTCCCAGAGAAGCCTTTAGATAACAGCAAAATTCATACCAAAGATTCGGATACGGATCAGAAAGGCTTAAGATTTTCTTTAATTTTTTCATTT
>CAYIUX010000017.1:0-14478 GCA_964366795.1 uncultured Gammaproteobacteria bacterium
CGACAATTACTCCATCAACCGGAATTTTTTCTCCTGGACGAACGATTAAAATGTCACCGACAACCACCTGGTCTATGGGAATATCTTGCTCTTTGCCATCTTTAATAACGCGGGCAGTTTTTGGCGCCAGACCCATCAGTTTCTTAATCGCCTCACTTGCTTGTCCCTTGGCCCTCGCTTCCAAAAATCTACCCAACAAAATCAGGGTAATAATTACCGCGGCGGTGTCAAAATAAACCTCGCCTTGGTTAAAAAATGTCGCCACTGACGAATAAAGCCAGGCTGCCGAAGTACCTACGGCAATTAAAGTGTCCATGTTGGCGGAAAAATTCTTTAAGCCCCGCCAAGCCCCTTGGAAAAATTGCCAGCCACCCCAAAAAAGAACTGGGGTGGTTAAAACAAACTGGATTTCTGGCGGCAAAAGAGCGGTTAGTGCTCCGACCAAAACAATTCCTGACAGAACCGCACTTACTAAAAACTTCCTCTCAAGTTCCCTGGTCTCTTTCTCTTTCATCATCGCGGCATAGTCATGATGTTCCATCTCTTTAACCCCTTTGTTTTGCGTCTTTGCGATTACAAGCTCATACCCCACATCTCTAACTGCCTTAGCTAGTTTTTCCACCCTCACTTGCTTCTCGTCCCTTTCCACCGTCACCTTTTCCGAAGCAAAATTTACCACCACCGAGGAAACGCCCTTCACTTTCAAAAGGGCTTTTTCAATTGTTCCAGCGCAGGAAGCGCAATGCATTCCTTTTATAGAAAACGTCTGTTTCATAATCTTCTTAATTACTGGATTATTTTTGCCTTGTAGGTTTTAAAAATCTCCAAGGTCAGAAGTTGTTCAAGAGAAATCCTTCTTGAATCATAGTTGACTTCAAAAAGATTGGGAAATTTAAATTCTACCCAATTTATCCCTTCAACCTTTCCTAATTCATCAATTATTAAAGGTGCGTGACCGGAGCAAGGAATATCCACGGCCAACATAACGCTGGCGGTGTTTGCTTGCTGAGAAAGAATACTGGCCTGGTTCATTGAACCGATATTAGCCACTTTGGGTAGAATGACCATAAACATTAAAAGATTAACCGACAAAGTAGTTCCATAAAGGACTGCCAAGTATCGCCACTTTCTTTTAGCCCCCCCAAAAGAGCATAAACCATTTCTTCTAAGGTAAATGAAAGCCGAAATGGTTGCCAAAACCAAAGACAAACCAACTAAAAATTGGAAAAAGTAAGGAATCAGAAAAAGACTTCGTACTAAACCAGTTAAAGCGGTTGCACCAATAACCGTCAAGACAATAAAGGCGATACAGAAACTGTGAGGCAGGAGGCCATAGAGAAGACCAGACCAAAATCCAGTGATTTTTTTCTCATCCATTTTCTCCTTCCTTAAAAATCTCAACAATTTCCTCTAAAACCCTTTTTCTTTGTTTTTCGCTTTTGCCTTTAACTGCTTTAGTAACACAGGTATTTAGATGATTTTCCAAAATAAGTTCATTAACCCTTTTTAAAGCCGAAATGACTGCCTGATTTTGGCGAATGATATCAATACAATATCGACCTTCTTCAACCATTTTAAGGTTTGCTTTAAGATGACCAATTAGATAATTCATTCGGTTAACAACCTTTTTGTCTGTTATATTGGAAAATCATACCCCCTAGGGGAGGGTTTGTCAAGCCCCATTCATGTAAACTGAACGGGGCGCCGCAGAAGCTGAATTTTTCTAATTACTTTTCTTGAAAGAGGGATAGGAGAATCCAGTACCTCACCTCTGCGCCTGATTGCCAACCAACTTGGTCCTTGCCAACGACCTCGCCTGCATCGTCGAGGAAGAAGATAAGTTCTCACTACCTCAACCTCTTTTCCCTCATAAAAGGCCTTAACTTGTCCTAACCCACCCATTCCCTCCTGTTCTTCCAGAATTCTTCGCCTAGAACCAGGAGAAATTTTAGAAAAGAATACATTAGAAACGAGGGCTCCTGTTCTTTCGATTAATCTTGGATTCCATTCTGGACTTAGCTCTTTTCCTTTCATAGGTTTAAAAAAACTGCCCTTAGGCAGCTTTCAACCTCTTATTTTACCTTGAAAGTCAACTTAAATCAAAAGCAAATTCAGTCCGAGAAAAACGATAAGCATCAAAACCACAAAAAGCTTTTGATGGTAAAAACTAACCTCTGTTTTTATCTGCCAAAAAAGCCATTTTCGCAGATATTCTTCCCTTCCCAAAAGCAATAGCTCAAACTCATCTTTAAGCAAATGCAAAGCCATTGCCATTACCAAACCAGTTCCAAATAGACTTCCGGTTGAAGTTAAAACCCAAAAACAAAAGACAAACAAAACTAGCTGGAATAAAACACTGTGAAAGACAAGCCTTGTCCTCTCCTCGTGGGTATCAGCCAAAAGAATAAGGGCGTCTTTAAAACGACGCTGCTCTATCAGGTTTCTAGCCCTTATACTCGTCAGTTCTTGAGGATAAATCCAGAGAGTATAGAGAAGATGATCAATGTCAAGCAAAAAGGTCCCTACTAAACCACCCAACCAAAGTAAAATCAAATTCCAATGCCAACTCCAGCGAAGAAGAGTAACTATTCCTAGCCAAGCAAGGGTAACTAAAAGATGACTGGTTACTTCTCTTTTTAGCATAACTTTTTTAATTCTTTCGCGTTTTCAATGGCATACCCTAAGGCATCGTTATTAAAATAGGCATAAACATCCAATCCCTTATTTTGCCAATTTCTAATTTTTTCTGCCCGCTCCCCTAATTCTTTTTCAGTATAACATGAAGAATACAAATTTGTCCTGCCATGGAAGCGCAAATAAACAAAATCAGTAGTGATTTCTTCAATAACCGGCCAGTCGGGATAATCCTGAAAAACTACGGCGGTCTTAGCTTTCTTTAAAAGCCGGTAAACATCACCCGTCAGCCAGGTTGGATTTCGCAACTCAAAGGCATGACGGAAGGTTTTGGGCAGGATTTTTAAGAAAGACTCCAGACGAGGGTAATTAACCTTCCATCCAGGCGGCAACTGCCAGAGAACAACACTTAAGGGCGCGCAGGGAGGGCTGGCGGGCGACCTCAGCACATCTAATCCCCCTGCTGCTTCAAAAAACCTTTCAACCGGCTCCTGACAATCTTTTAATTTCTTAACATGGGTAATAAACCGACTGCCTTTGACTGAAAAAACAAAATCAGGACCGGCCTTTTTCCGCCAGCCAGCAAAAACTTCCTTTCTCGGCAGGCGATAAAAAGAAACATTAAGCTCAACTGTATCAAAATGTTTCGTATAGTATAAAAACCAATCTTTTTGCGGCAAATCTTTGGGATAAAAAACCCCCTTCCCCCAATGGGGGTAAGAGAAACCAGAAGTTCCTATATATGCTCTAGACATCAATAATTACCAATATTACAAATTTCAAATAAGAACCTGCCTTCTGCAGAACCTTGTTTCTCACTAACGCTCGAAATAGGGATGCCTGAACCAGGCTAACCTTTCTTTTTCTTAACTCCTGCTACCGCAGGAGACTTCCACATAAGAGTTCTCGGCTAGCGCCTGCGCTTCTCTTGATCTTTTGATTAAGAGTTCTCGGCTAGCGCCTGCGCTCCTCTTGTGTGTCAGCTTTCGCTCGCCTTCGAAGCTCGCTCAGCTTCCACATGAACAATCTCGCCCTACTCTTAACCTTTCCTGCATCTTTAACAAAATTTCTTGCCTGCTCTAAGATTTTTCTGGGAGTTTCTTTAGCAAGTTTGATATAAAGAGCTTTATGCTCCAAATCACCTAACTCAACCGCCAAATCATAACCATATTTTTGAAATTCCTGGGAAATATATTTATCCTTCAAAGGATCAAAACCGAAAAGAATATCGCTAATTGATTTAAAATGTTGGTCGTCTGATTTTTTCACTTTTTCTTAATTATCAAAAGTGGTAACAAGGAACCAATGGCGGCTAAAACAAACAAAGTCTCAAGATTTGCCCCAAATATTAACATTATTCCAGCCATCAAAAGGGCAAATATTGTTCCAAAGGTAACCGAAATCTCCCGAAAATAAAGTGCTTGGCCGGTTCCGCCCTCAAGCGCCTTTTGATAAGTCCAAACAGAAAAAGGAATTATCAGCATTTGATCAGCCACCCGATAAAAAGTATCGACTCCAATAATCACCCCGGGTGTCCTGGCAAAAATTCGCCCTAACCAAGAAAGAAAAACTACCGGCGCCCCAATCCGAATAACCGCCTGCTTACCTAATCTGTCAACCCAAATCCCAACCATTAAGGTAAGGAGAGCCGCTAAAAAAATTGCTGCCGAAATAACTTCTCCCACAACCAAAATTTTACCTAAAACTACAAATAAAAACAGCGGCCAGGCTACCCCATAAAGTCCTCCCTCCCCTCCTAAGCCAATATAAGCGGCCACCATTTTTTTATGACTAGTAAAAAGTTGCCAAACCTTGCTAATTTTGGCATCATGATAGGGTTTTTTCTCCTGGGCAAACCAAAGTGCCATCAAGGAAGTAACAAAAATTGCCCCAGAGAGGATGAAAAGCGCCCCGAATCCAAATTTCCAAATAACAAATCCACCCATAATAGGCGATAAAACATTGGCAATCGTCCCTAAAAATTGAGCCATGGCCGTCGCCTGACCAAAACGGTCGGCGTCTCCCAATTTAACAAAAAATCCATGATAAGAAAACCAAAATAAAGAGGCATTAATTCCCCAAAAAATTGCCGCCGGTAAAAGCCAGAAGGGGCTTTTTTGGCTAAAAATTAAAAAAGCAAGAAAGAAAGCAAAGGGCAAGCTTGAAAGATAGGAAATCTTTTTAAACCCAATTTTTACCGCTAAATTCTCGGTTAAGGGAAGGGTTAAAAGTTTAACCAGATGAATAATAAAGAAGTATAAAAAAACCAAAGCTAAAGAATTCTTTGGCGAGAGGGAAAAATTTTGCCCAATTTTGAAGATATAAATTGGCGAAAAAAGACTCAAAAGACCAACCGAGGCTCCGCGAAGAGTTAAATTTAAAAAAATTGGGGTTAAAACTTTGCCTCTCATTTTAGATTAAACTGATTCATCGCTCTTTCTAGTCCAGAAACCAAGGCAACCTGGATTGCTTTAACGCTTCTTTTAATCATCTGTCTTAGTTCACCAGTTTCATTGATATCAAATTCTCGCAAAACATATCTTTCGACTTGCGCATCGGCCCCTCTACCCGGATGACCAATTCCTAAACGAAGCCTGGCGAATTGATCAGTTTCTAACTCCTGAATAATTGATTCAACTCCGTGATGACCGGCGGCCGCTCCGCCAATTCTTATTTTAATCTTCCCTAAAGGTAAATCAACGTCATCATGAATGACCCAAAGATTGCTTAATGGCTCAATGGCTAAATGGTTACATAGCTTGGCCACAGCGTAGCCACTGGCATTCATGGAAGTCTGAGGCTTAACCAAAAGGGTGTAGGAGTTAGGGTATAGGGTGTAGGAGTTAAATTTTTTATTATCCTCCCACTTTACCTCGCCTTTTGTCCACTTTCTTGCCAACTCATCGACGACCATAAACCCCAAATTATGGCGGGTTTTGGCATATCTTTCCCCAGGATTTCCTAAACCAACGATAAGAATCATAGTAAAGTAATTAAGTAATTAGTAAACAGTAATTAAGGGCTATCATTTCTTTTCGCTTTCATTGCCGATTCAATTAATCCACTTAAAGCTGGACGCAAATTTTTATAACAATAAAGAAACCTCTTTTTAAGTGAGACCTTCACTTTTTCTCTCTCATCTAAAAGGTCAAGCCAATGCCTTGATTCCAAAAGAGATCCTCGAGCATTAAAATAAAACTTAACCTTATCTAAAAAATGAAATCGCCCAAAACCTTCTGCAATATTTGCTCCGACAGAATCTGTAGCGCTAAGAAATTGATCTCCTTGACTTTTCTTATCTTGCCAGTCTAAGCTCTGATAGATTTCCCATGTTATCCGGCTTAATTCTCTGGCTAATTTATAAACTTCTAGCTTATCTAAAGATAAATATTTTTTCCCCATTTTCCCTTAATTACTCAATTGCTTAATTACTAGTTACTCAAGATTTTTCTCACTTCTTCATTAGTTATCTGAGAAAAATCTTGATAAAATTGTCCCACAGCAAAAAACATTTCTGGCGCATCGAGAAAAACAACTTCATCGGCTAAAGATTCTATTTTTTCTAGGGTATCTTTGGCAATCACTGGAACAGCTACTATAATTTTTTTTGGGTTTTGTTGTCTGGTAATTTCTATGGCCGCCATCATTGTTGCCCCAGTTGCCACCCCATCATCGGTAATAATGACTACTTTATTTTTTAGCTCAAGTGGTGGGTTATCTCCGTGATATTCTTTAATTCGCCTATCCACCTCGGTTCTAAGTTTTGCGATTTGAGATTTCAGATATTTTTCGTCTGCTCCGACTCGCCTGGCTAGCTCCTCGTCAATCACCGGCTCCCCCTGAGCGTAGTCGAAGGGCCCAACTGCTCCTACCGCCAATTCCGGATTCCCCGGCGCCCCAATTTTCTTAGTAACGATCACTTCCAAAGGACAATTCAGAACAGTTGCTAGTTCTTTTCCCACCACCACTCCACCTCTTGGAATAGCCAGAACAATTATCTTATTGCTTAATGGCTCAATGGCTAAATGGCTTAATAGCTTAGTCGCTAATTTCTTTCCTGCTTCTTGGCGGTTTTTGAAGACCATCAATAAAAAGTATAACCAGGGGATAGTAATTAAGCAATTAGTAAATAGTAATTAGGGAAATTAACCCTTAATTACTAAATTACTCAATCACTAATTACTTTTTACTTCATCTTCCCTAACTGCTTCTTGGCAAATTCGCCAACTACCGGCAATTTAAATTCTTCGCCCTGGTAAGCCTTGAAGATTAAAACCAACCATAAAATAAACCCAACAATCATCACTAAAGGCGAAAGAATCCAACCAATAACGGGAACAAAAGAAAGAAGGGTTAAAATTCCAAAGGTAATAATTGACTGCATTGCGTGAAAGCGGACGAAGGGATCTTTTTCAATCAAAAGAAAAATAATGCCGGTTAGCCAGCCTAAAACGTAAGATAAGGCAGCGGCAGTATTTTTTGGTAAACCAGTTCCAGCCATAAATTCTTCTCACCCCCCTTCTGCTTTTAATCCTCCCACATTTTAGTTTAGTCTGTCAAGAACCAATTAAAACAAACTCATCTGTTTTTCTTTGTCCGCCGAAGCTCCAGCAGAGGCGGACCAGATTCTCACCGTGCCAAAAACGCCGTCATATCCCGGGTCAATGACAATTTCTCCGCTTCTCACCTTTTTAATCCCCTCGGCTACTTTTTCTCCGGCAATTTTGGCAATTTCCTCAATTGGCGTCTTTAGTAAAACCGCAAACTCTGAGCTAAAATTCTCTGTCAAACGATTATACTCAGATTCAACAATTTGACTGGAAATACCGCTACTTAAGGCTTCAGACAAAATCTCCACTAAAGGCACTAACATTTTGTATGGCGGACGACTGGCAGGCCGATAACCAGAGGGTTGAGTTGCCAATTCCTCAACCCGATGCATAACCCCAACCGTTAAATGTCGACCACAGACAGGGCACGTTTCTCCCAGCCGACGGGTTTCCTCCGGTGATTGCTTCACTCCACAATTCCGATGTCCAGTATAATGATACTTCCCCTCCTCAGGATAGAACTCAATGGTGTAAGCAATCCGTGGTGACTGGTGACTGGTGACTGGTGACTGGATAATAGCTTCTTTTATCTGCTGATAACTGATCACTGGCCGCTGATCACTAAATTCAAACACCGTCGCCTCTCTACCTAACTTCTGGGGTGAATGAGCATCAGAAAAACTAACAATACTTCGATTATCCAATTCCTCAATCCGCCAATTCATCGCCGGATCAGAAGATAACCCGGTTTCAACCGCATAAATTTGGTTGCTAAATTCTCCAAAACACTCTTTTAGAGAATCAAAACCTGAACTTGAACCATAAAGTGAATACCAGGGGGTCCAAACATGGGCCGGAATCACTAAACAATCCCTAGAAACCGAAAAAACAATTTCACAAAGCTCAATACTTGATAAGCCAGTTGTTGGTCGCCCATCTGAGAGTAAATTTACCCCTCGGCTCCGAAGTTTATTGTTAATCTCTTCTACCACCGAAAAACTCGGGGCTAAAACTAAATTATGAATTCGATGAGGCTTGCCATTTTGGGTATAAATCGAGGAAATCTCGGTTGACAAAACAAACAAGACCCCTCTTGGCTCATTTTTATATCTAAAAATACCTTCACCTACCTCAACTAGGCTTTCTTTTAATTCTCTTAACCATAGCGGATGAGTCCAGTCCCCTGTTCCCACCAAGCCAATTCCCTTCTTTTTCGCCCAACGGGCAATTTCAGGGATGACCATCTGACCAGAAACAGCCCTTGAATATTTACTGTGTAAATGTAAATCAGTGATAATCTCCATGTTCTATATTGACACCCCCAGGGTGAAACTATATTGACACCTAAATTATTCCCTTACAAGTTTTCCGATTTCTTTGAGTTTTCGAGCATAGTCTTTTTGATCCAAAACAAATTCCTCATACTTCTTGGGGGAAGAAAACTGGGCTAAAACTAGTTCCTTTTGGCAAACCTCTTTCCCTTTGCCTCCACCAAGATATTCCAGGTAAGAAGAATAGGGATAGTCTTTGGGGTCTTTTACCAAAAACCCAACTACCGGATTAAGATGAACGTAGCGGGAAATATGAATCAGTTGTTCATCAGTTTCGATTCTTACAGCTTTAAATGGCCCTTGGAAAAGATGGCCCATTCGCTTATGACGAGTGTTAAAATAACGGGTATAGCTATTGGTCAGTCTACTGATAAACGAAGAAATTCCATCATCTTTAATTTGCTTTAGTAAGAAATGAAAGTGATTAGGCATCAGACAGTAACAAATGATTTCCACCAAGTTATCTAAATTAGAAAAGCGCTCTTTGGGGGTTCTTTTTCTAAAAGAGAAGCGGACCGGAGGATTGGCCTTTTGATAATAAATAAACGAATTTAAAAACCTAGTGTAGTCCCTTCTATCTAAAAAGACTTCTCTTTCCTCTACTCCCCGATTGATAACATGATAAACTTCGTTATTGGCAAGGACTACTTTTCGATAGGCCATAATTATTTTTAACAATAACAATTCTCAGGGCATTTGTCAATAGGTGTCTATCAGTGTTCACCCCCAGGGTGTCTACCTCCATCTTATCATACAAATTTAGGGGTGAATAAATTCTCCCAAAACAAAAGCAAGATAAAAACCAATCAAAAAAGCTCCCTCCCAGCGTTCAAGCCTATGCTTAGTTCTGATAAAAAGATAAAAAATCCCAAAAGCAATCACAAAAGCCATCGTCGCTAAAAGATATTCATCAAAAGCCTGAATCCTAATTGGGGAAATCAAGGCCACCAGACCAATAATCAAGGTTCCGTTAGCGACAATTGAACCTAAAAGATTACCAAAAACCATTGTCGGCTGGTGACTTCTAATTGCTTCTATCTCAAAAGTCAGTTCGGGCAGGGTCGTTCCAATTGCTACCAACACCAATCCAATCAATAAAATTGGAATGTTTAAACTGAGAGCAATTTTTGAAGCCAGGTGGACTATCATATCAGCGCTAAAAAGAAGCAAGACGACTCCTAAGAAAATCCAACCCAACTCTCGTTTGGTTCCCCGATGATTAAGTCGGCGCAATAATCGGTTAATAAACCCTTCTTCATCAGCGGCTCTTTTTTTTTGCTCCTCAAAAACCATTACTTGATAAAATCCATAAAGGCTTAAAAGAATCAGCCCATCAAACCGCGATAAAACCTTATCGGTTAAAAGAAGCATTGGAGCTGCTCCAGCTAAAAAGGCATAAAAAACATCCCGACGAAGAAAAGTTCCCTGGACCGTTACTGCTCCCCCAATCAAAGCCGCTCCCCCAATTACCAGAGAGAGATTAGCAATATTCGCCCCAACGACATTTCCCAAAGAAAGATTTGGTTCTCCTCGCAATCCAGCAGCGACTCCGACAAAAAATTCAGGTAAAGAAGTAGCCAAAGCAACAATCAAGCCAGTAATGGCAAAGGCCCCTATTCCTGTCTGTAAAGCAAAGGACTTAAGATTGATAAGTAAAATATCGCTCGCCTTAATTAAAACAAGACAAAAAAGAAAAATCAAAATCAAATTAACAATAATCATATTAATATTCTAACAAATTATTTTGTCTTTTTAAAAACCAAAAAAACCACTTTGTTCCCTCAATCAGAATAACCACTGCCAAACCGGCGGCCACCACCATCCCCCATTCGAAAATCCCTAAAGAGACAGTCCGCAAAAGAAACTTAAGAGGCGGAAGGTAAAAGGCAGAGAACAAAAGCAAGAATCCTGCCCCCACTGCCAATATCAACCAGCGGTTTGAGAAAATATTTGTTTGCCAGACTGGCTGATGCAAAGATCGGCAGGAAAAGACATAAAATAAAGAATTCGTTCCCAAAAGAGCAAAGGCTAAAGAACGAGAAAGAAAAAGATCACCAGTCTGGCGAAGCATAAAAGAAAATATTACCAAGGTAGAGATTCCAGCAAAAAGACTAACCAAAAAAACTAAAGACTTCATTTCAAGGTTAAGAAGATTTTCTTTTGGGTTTCTCGGCAACTCTTCCATCAATCCCTTTCTTTTAGGATCAACCGCTAAAGCTAAATCAGGAAAAGAATCAGCCGCGAGATTAATCCAAAGAATCTGTCCGGCGACTAAAGGTAAAGGTAAACCCATGAGTAAGGCTCCGAAAATAACCAGAAGTTCCCCAAAAGCGTCAGTCAAAAGGTAAAGCACAATTTTTCGGAGATTATCAAAAATTCCTCTACCTTCCTCAATAGCCGCCACAATCGTTTTAAAATTTGAATCAAGCAGAATTATATCAGCCGTTTCTTTAGCCACTTCAGAGGATTCCCTAACAACAATTCCAATATCGGCTTTTTGGAGAGCCGGAGCATCATTTACTCCATCTCCCATCATCGCCACCACTTCCCCATTATCCTTCAATGCCTGGACAATTTTTAATTTTTGAAAAGGGTCACTTCGAGCAAAAAGAACTATTTTTTCAATTCTTTTTTTCAATTCTTCATGCGAGATTTTCTCCAGCTCTTCTCCTTCTATTACCTCGTCTCTTTTTATTTTAATTCCCAATTTATTTAAAACCGCAATTGAAGTCTCAAGATAATCTCCGGTAATAATTTTTACCTTAATCCCTGCTGTTTGGCATTCTTTTAAGACCTGTTCTACTTCAGGCCGAACAGGATCTTCATAAAGCAAAAGTCCAAGCCACTCAAAATCTTTTAAGTCTGAACTTTGCACTTTGCGCTTTGTGCTTGACGCCTTTTTATAAGCAAACCCTACCAATCGGTATCCCTCTTTTCCGTATTCTTTAAACTTCCTCCCCCAAATTTTAAATTTTACATTTTCAATTTTACATTTACTTAAGACTATCTCCGGTGCTCCAGAAAGAAAAAGAACACCAGGGTGAAGGGTGACAATGTATTTATATTGCGACGAAAATGGTATTTCATCTAAACGAGGATGTTCCAATTTTAAATTTTCAATTTTAAATTTTACATTTTCTTTGGCCCAATCCCACATTGCGTACTCTAAGGGGTCATGAAGATTATTACAAAGAGCGGCTGCTTTAATGCCCAATTGGCGGTCAACAAAATCATCTTTAACCACTCTCATTTTTCCTTCAGTTAAAGTTCCTGTTTTGTCGGCACAGATAACCGTAACACTTCCTAAAGTTTCGGCTGAGGCAAGATTCTTCACTAATGCTTTTCTTTTGAGAATTCTCTGCATGCCAATCGCCAAAATCACCGTCAAAGAAACGAGCAAACCTTCAGGAATGGCCGCCACCGCCAAAGCAACAGCGGTAGTGAACATTTCAATTACACTTTTACCCAAAATTATCCCACTCAAAAAAATAAAAAGGGCCGCCAATCCAACTAAAATTGCTAAATTTTTGGCTAGTTGAGCCAATCGCTTCTCAAGCGGAGTCTTTTCTTCCTTTTCCTCAAGAGTTTTGGCAATCTGACCCATCTTCGTCAATGTGCCAGTCTGGTTTACCCGTATTAGGCCCCTTCCTGAAGCGACAATAGTTCCCATAAAACCAGACTCGTTTTCTTTTTTCTTTACCGGCTGGCTTTCTCCGGTCAAAATTGCCTCATTTACAGATAAATCAACTGCTTCAACTAAAACTCCATCGGCAGGAATTTTGTCACCAATTTCTAAAACCACCAAATCCCCAGGGACTAAATTCCTGGCGTCAACTATCTTTCTTTGTCCATCTCGAATAACTTTTGCTTGAGGCGTTAAGATTTTCGCTAAAGCATAGAAAGCCTGTTTTGCCTTTCGTTCCTGATAAAAACCCAAAATTGTATTTATCAAAACGGCAAATAAAATAATTAAGGTGTCGGCAAAATCCCTTAAAAATAAAGTAATTAAGGCAGCAAAAAGCAAAACATAAACTAAAGGGGATTTAAGTTGGTCAAGAAGAATAAAAAAGGAGGAGGGTGGAGGTTTTTCGGGCAGAGTATTTAAACCAAATTTTTCCAGGCGCTTTCGCGCTTCCTCCGAAGTCAAACCATCAAAATCTTTTTGGGGGAGAACAGCCATAATTCCATACTACCATATTTCTCATCAAAAATTAGAGGCATTCAATCCAAAACTGCCTTGTCTATGAGGTATAATTACTAAGCCATCTTTCTTAGCCCAAGTGCTTCTTCAACTAAGGCCGGAACTGTACGAGTAATATCTTGAACAAACTCTATCCCCACCTTTTTTGCTAACTCTAAAGCCATACTAATCTGACGCTCTATATTCCTGTGACGAGCAAAATCGGGTCCACCCGCCTCAATGAATTCACCCATTATATTATCTTTTAAAGCTAAACCTAAACCCAAAGCTACTCTTTTTTGTTCATCATTAAAAGAATCAAATTCATCAAGTTGAGATACGCATTCTAGTACCTGAAGATCTACCCTTTCAGACAGCTCTCCAATCTTTCTGTGATTCTCAAACCATTTTTTTCCCTCAAATAGGCGCGATGCCATCTCGGCTACTCTCTCTAGCGACATTTTTCACCTCCTTTCCCTTCAATAAATTCAGGGTAAACAATCTAAAAACTGCCCATCGGGCAGCCAGGTTCTTAACAATAACATATTTTCTTTTAGGTGTCAATATTAATCTAATCACCTCCGATCGGGTCTTCTTAGATTAATTTCATCCTTGAAGCTTATACAGCTTTTCCGCCTCGGTGAGGGTAGTCGCATCTTCAGGAGAGCGGTCGTCACGGAATTGAACCAACCTGGGAAAACGCAGGGCATATTTGGCGGTGTGAATTGGCGATTTGGTAATATTGTCCGCCTCAATCTCAACCACAATTCCCGGGCTTAACCAAACATCGGGGATAAGATTTTTATCAAGTCTGTATTGCTTTGGCTGACTTCCCACTTCCCACTTCTTACTTCTCACCCTCATTTCCCGCCATTGCTCATCGGTTAACCCGGTGCCAATTTTGGAAATCGTCAAGAATTGATCAGAACTTTTCGATTCCCTGACGCCAACCAAAAATGCTCCAATTCCAAATCCGGCTCTCTTTCCCCTACCTTTATAGTAGCCCATAACCACGCAATCCAAAGTATCGGCTAGTCCTCCGCCCTTTTTACCCGTCTCCTGCTTGAACTTTACCCAGGTATAACCGCGTCTTCCGGGATCATAAGGAGCTTGCCATTTTTTAACCACCACTCCCTCCAAGCCCTTTTTGATTTGCTCATCATGATAACGACGCAATTCGTTTGGACTTTCGGTCACGATTTGAGGCGAAAGGATAATGGTTTTGCCAGCCGGAGAAAGAGTTTTTTCTAAAATCTCCCGTCGTTTATCAAACGGCACACCTAATAAATCTTTTCCCTCTTTGAATAAAATATCAAAAGCAAAATATTTTAAGGGAATTTCTTTGGCTTTTTCCCGAATTTCGTATTTTCTTTTTCTTTTTATTGTTTCTTGAAAAGGTAAAAATTTGCCAGTTTTTGGGTCAAATCCTATTGCCTCACCATCCAAAATTACTTGTCTGGCTTTTATCTCCTTAGGAAGAGCCTCAATAATATCAGGAAACATCTGGACGACATTCTCTAAATTTCTGGTAAAAATACTAACTTTTTTAGCGCCAGCAAAGTGAACTTGTAATCGAGTTCCGTCATATTTTGGCTCAACCGCCACCCTGCCCATCTTTTTAATCATCTCCTCGGTGTTGGGAAGTCGCTGGCACAGCGCAGGCATTATTGGGGTTCCTAAAGAAGCTTTAATTCCTTTCAGACCTTTTAAACCCTTCTCTTTTACCACTTTAGCAATCTGACCAATGTCTGCCCGAACATTAAAAGCCTCCTCGATTTCTTGT
>CAYIUX010000018.1:0-6120 GCA_964366795.1 uncultured Gammaproteobacteria bacterium
CGAAGACGGTCGACGCAAAAATATCTGGTTGGTAGCTTGTTCTTTATCGTTGGCGATGCTCTCCTTTACTCATTTGGCCAGTGGGATAAGTGTTATAGAGACGCTTTTTCTTTATAGTTTCCTCTGGGTATTTTTAGAAAAAAAAGGGGGAATAAGTTTTACTGAACTGGTAAAAACAGTTGCTAGAGCCCTTTTGGTGAGTGGAATAGCAATTTTGTTGATTGGTTTTTGGTTTTTCCCTTACCTCCGTTATCTTTCGATTACCAACCGTGGCGGACTTTTGTTCCCTGGGTTTGAGGCTCTTCCCCATTTCAAAATTGGAGGGCTTTTAGGGATTTTGGGTCCCCAGCAGACTTTGGGTACAGAAACTGCTTGGTACATGTTTTTTGCCACCCCGATTCTGATTTGGGCAGGAATAGGCTTTATTTTAGCAATGTTTAGGAAAAGGCTAGTTTTGGGCTGGGGGATAATCGCTTTTTTCTTTATGATTCAAACCAGTCTTCCCAGCCTCTTACCCCCTTTAGCCTCTATTCTTGAGCGGTTTTGGACAGTACTCACTATTCGGGCAATCGTGCCGACGATGGTTTTTCTACCAATGATAGCTGCTTTTGGGGTAGAGGAGTTGTCAAAGTTGATTTTGGTCCCATTGAAAAATGCCCGCCTTAGCTTTTTCAAGGATTGTCTAAAAGTTGTTTTAGCTTTTTTCTTGATGTTCTTATCATTGGTTTATTTTCGTCATGTTCCCGCCGGAATGGAAAATTACTTAGGTTATGGCCCGGCTGGGTTCTACGGAGCCACTTATAAGGATGGGAAAATAGAAATTTTAGAGGGTGAACTTTGGGCTCCTTGGCAGATTTCCTCTAGTGGTATTCATTTTGAGCCCTTGATTCGAAGACTCAATACAGAGTTTTCTTTAACCAAATTTGATCGAGTAGATATTTCTCCCCATTGGGGAGGGATTATTCAGGCATGGAGTATTTTTTCAGATGTACCCCTTTCTACCACCTATAATGTGGCTGGTTTACCTAATTGGCCATTTTGGGGTTATCAACAGGGGGTTTTTTATAATCGAGAAACTCCAGGGACGATAAGAGAAGTAAATCAATTAGCTAAACATTTTGGAATAAAATATGCCTTGCTTTATGAAGTAGTTGATCCCGAGGATCGTTATGATCAAAATTGGGAGGGAGTTTTAGAAGAGGGAGAAGGCTTGAAGGTTTTGCGTTTTAAAGACCCAACTGAGATTACTGAGCTTACCGACAGACCAACTATCTTGGTAATCGGTAGTTTTAGCCAAAATGCTTATGAAACTATCTTTCGGCTAGCAAATCTAGGGGTACTTGACTATGAAGAGGCAATTTTAGTTGAAGGTAAAGAGAAAGTTGATGAGTACACCTTGAGCGAACTTAAAAATTTTGATGGAGTAATTTTGTATGGTTATTCTTTTAAAAATAGAGAAAAAGCTTGGCAGATTTTGACTGAATACGTTAGAGAAGGTGGCAAGCTCTTTATAGAAACAGGCTGGCAATATGTTAGTGCCGATTGGCAGATGGAAACAGTTCCCGAGGTTTTTCCTGTTGAAAAGGTGTCTTGGCAAGAATACAAAAATTGGGATTTAGAAGGTTTTTCTCCACCTGCTTATAAAGATGGGCCATGGGGAGTCTCAGCCGGAGAAGATCTCAAGAATTGGGCTCAAGTAGTAATTGAGTCAGGCGGTAAGATCCTGATGGCTAAGGGAAATTATGGCCAAGGAAAAATTGTTTGGTCGGGCATGAATCTGCCTGGCCATGCTTTTATATATAAAAACAATCAAGAATATGGGTTTTTTAAAGAACTTCTTTCTTGGCTTATACCTTTGGGGGGAGAAAGGAGAACGAATGTCAAGATAAATAGAGACTATCCGGATAGAGTGGAATTTACTTTTTCTCACTCAAAAGATAAAAAAGAATATCTTTATTTTAAAGAAAACTTTTTTCCTGATTGGCAGGCCTATTCTCAGAAAGCAGAAGGAGGAAAGACAAATCTACCTCTTTACCGGGCAGGACCGAATTTTATGTTGATTCCTCTTAATAGGATAGAAGAAGGGGACAAAGTGATTTTGGAATATAAACCCTCTTTGACGATGACAATTTCTAGAATCATTTCTTTACTTACTCTATTAGCCTTAATTTTTGGCTTTCTTTTCAGGAAAGTCCTTGCTCGTTTTAGTTTGGAAAAATTTGGTCAAGGAAAAATCAGGAGCTGGTGGGAGGAAGAAGATGAAATTTAGATGGCATTTATTAATCCATTTATTGATAATCGGAGTAATAATCCTGCTTTTTTATCCGACTGCCAAGGCCTATCTTTTTTCTGGTGAACCCTCGGGGGGAGATTTACCCAACTCTTTAACTTATATTGAGCACTTTCGAAAACACTTAACCTTTCCTTCTGCCTCTTGGCAGCCATTTTGGTTCAGCGGTCTGGCCACGGTACGTGGTTATCCCTGGCTTCATTTCTATCTTATGCAGCCATTAGTTCGTCTGGCTGATAGTTTTTGGGCAGTGGAGATTTATTCTCTTGGAGTGCTGTTTCTTTTTTTCCTTTTTTCCTATTGCCTGTTTTTCTATCTTTGTCGAAACTATCTATTTAGTCTTTTTTTAACTCTAGTCCTCTTTTTTACCAAGGGCTCGTGGGCAGCTCTTTTTTGGAGTGGTTTTATCAGTGCCGCTGCTACTCAATTTTTCTTACCTTTAAGCCTTCTCTTAACTCTTCTTTATCTAAAAAAGAAAGACAAACGGTTTTTCCTTGCAAGCGCAGTTACAGTTGGTCTGGCTATTTTGGGGCATCCCTTGATAGGCATTTTCTTTGCCCTTCTTCCTTGTTTGACCGTTCTCTTCTTAGAAAGAAAAAGAGGTTTTGCCCTACCCGAGAGAATTAAGACGCTTTCCCTCTTTTTCTTAGTGGTTATTTCAATCGGGGGGATAGTTATTTATCCTTTGGCTGAGCTTTTTTTAGCTACCCCTCAGGCAAGAACTTGCACTAACTGTGTTTGGGATGTTTCCTTCATCTTGACTTGGTTTAATCCGGTTATGTTTGTGGTTCCCGTTATTCTTTTGCTTTTGGGCTTACCTTTTTTAGTTTTCAAAAAGGACAAGGAGGGAATTAGCTATTTCTTAATTTTCTTAGTCATTTTAATTGAGTATTTGATTATTTTTGCTTCAATTACTTTTAATCTTAACTTAGTGCCTTTAATCGGCGGCTCCCTTTGGCCAGAAAGAATGGTTTGGGCGATTGCTCTGGTGTTGGCGGCAATCAGCGCGGCTTTGGCCAAGCAATTTCTAGCTGCTTTTGAAAAAAAGCTGTTTTTAAAGACTGGCTTGAACCTGATTATTGCTGGATTAGGAGTGGTTTTTTTCTTAAACCAACCCCGAGAAATTTTTTCTTCTTTGCATGCCCCGCCAGGAGTTTTTCCTTCAAATGCCGCTTCAACCTTTGGGAAGTATAAAAAAATGGAGCCGAAAGACCTTGTTCCTTCTTGGTTTGACGTCAATGACATTAACCATCGATTTGACGATCTAATTTATGAAGTCAATCACTGGTGGAACACGGTCTTTGCCATTCCTAATACCCGAGGTTATGCTCAATATACCCGAGGAGCAGCGGAAGACTGGAATGCCTGGCTTTGGGCAGCCGAAACCGGCAATTTGGAAATGGACAAGGAGGCAGCTAAAAATAACGCCCTTTTCTTGCTTGATTGGTATGCTGTTGCCTATTTCGAAGAAAGCGGGAGACATCTTGGCCAGGATAGGGGTCTTTATGCTGACTATTTGCTCACTGATGATGTTATTGAAAAAAAAGAAGTTGTCATCCCTCTTACTTTTTATAAATTAAGACCAGAGTTAACTTCTCCAATTACTGTTGCCACCAACGTCCCGGCGGTTCTAATTGTAGGTAGCGAGGTGGCCTACAACGATGTTAGCCGGGCTTTGGGTTTAGCTAACACTAACTCAAAGAAGTTAATTCCTATTCGTGGCCCTCTGCGACTTGAAGAATTGACTAAGATGAAACTAAGTGATTTCGATGCTCTTGTTCTCAATGGCTATAAATACGATGATTTCGCTAAAGCCTGGAAGATCCTTGAAGACTATGTTAGAAATGGTGGCAGGCTTTTTATAGAGACAGGTAATGAAGTTAAGGAGTCAGAAAGTAAGACTTTGTCAGAGATTTTTCCTCTCAAAGAGACCCAGCGAGCTAGTCTAGGAAGAGAGTGGGCACTTGAGTTAAGTGATCATCCAGTAAATTTCGGAATAGAGACAACGAATTTTGCCCCGCTTCTTTATCAAGATGATCCTTGGAAGCTCTCTTTTGTTCCCAGCATGGGTTTAATTAAAAAAGGAGCAAAAATTATTTTAACTCAAGCAGGAAAACCGGTTCTGGTGGAAGGTTCTCTTGGTCAAGGAAAGATTATTTGGTCAGGCTTAAACCTGCCTTATCACGCAGAAAACTACAATAATTCAGAAGAAGCTAGGCTTTTGGAAAACATTCTTCTTTATCTTACTTTTAAGACTCAAAGTTTGCCAGAACAAGAATTTGCTCGGCCTAAGCCAGAAAAAATCATTATTACTGGGAATAAGTTTACTGGGGTTCTTTTCAAAGAAACTTATGACAGTGGCTGGAAAGCTAAGGTTAATGGGAAGAAAATAAAAGTTTACCAGGCCGGACCTGATTTTATGTATCTGCGAGTGCCTAAGGGGCTGGAAGACAAAATCAAAGTTGAGCTTCTTTACCGAGGATCAACAATTGCCTGGATTTTATTTTTATTAAGCCTGGGAACAGTTATGGGCTCACTTTGGTATATAATAATAGGATACAAACTTAAGAAGGGAGACAGGTTAATAGGGAGGTTAAGGGGCAACCTCGCCCAATGGTGGGAGAAAGAAGAAGAATAATAATAAACACTTCACATATGCTTACTGCCTAACAAAATGATAGTTGATCAAAATACTTTTTTGCCCAGCAAAATAAAAAACAGGCTGATTCTTTTATTTAATTTTTTAACTAAAAAAGAGAAAACAAAAGGATTGCCACTGGAAATTGGTATTGAAATTATCAATGTTTGTAATCTTGCTTGCATTATGTGTCCTTACTCGGAAATGATAACAAAAAAAACCAGACCTCAGCGGAAAATGAGCTTTTCTTTATTCAAAAAAGTCATTAATGAAATTGCTCCTTTTGCCGAATTGATTTATCTTCATGGTTTGGGCGAGCCCCTACTCCATCCCCAGATTTTTGAATTTATTGACTATGCCAAGAAAAAAGGGCTGCGGGTAGGTATTTCCACTAACGCCACAGTTCTTGATAAACAAAAGAACATACGACTTCTTGATAAAAAGATTGACTATCTTATTTTAGCCATTGATGGGGCAACTAAAGAAACTTATGAGAAAATAAGGGTTGGGGGCAATTTTGAGCAGGTAGAAGAAAATATTAAAAATTTTTTACAGTTAAAAAATGAAAGAAAGCGAAAGCTATTTACCGTAATTCAGTTTATTACTATGGAAGAGAACGAAAAAGAAGTTGATTTATTTTTGAAAAAATGGCAGGGAAAAGGGGCGGATGTCGTCCGAGTCAAACCAAAAATTGCCTTAAGAGATGAAGATAAAAAAGGTAGGGTAAAAATTACCCCTTATTGTTTCCATATTTTCCGTCAACTCAATATTTATTCAGATGGGACAGTTATTTCTTGTTGCGAGGATGTCCATGGTCGTTACCCTCTAGGAAATGTTAAAAAAGACAATTTAAAAAAGCTTTGGAATAGCCAAAAAATGCAAAATATGAGGAAGAAAAATTTTCAAAACAAACGGAGTCAGATTAATATTTGTAAAACTTGTCTTTATCCTCAACCAACAATTTGGGAAGCAATTGGAGTGATGGTTTTTGATCACTTGACAGTTAAAAAAATTCTTCCCCGAGTTGAAAATTGGGCCAGAGAAAGACTGGGAGCGCTTTACGGTTAGAAAAAGGAGAGGTATAATTAAAAAGCCTTATGACTCTTCAGGAAAAAACTGCCAAAAGCAAAAAGATTATTAGGCAGGCAGCCAAAAAGTATCCAAAAGAAAAATTGGCAGTTGCCTGGACTGG
>CAYIUX010000018.1:6220-12893 GCA_964366795.1 uncultured Gammaproteobacteria bacterium
AGACAATTATTCCCGCAAAAGCAAGACTTGAAAAGATAGAATCTTTTCTTTTTTCTCTTAGCCCTAATTTTTTTGATGTAATAGACAAATTTTTTAATATTCCTAGAATATTGGACAAGTGTTATCTTAAAAGGTTACTTAAGAAAAAGTATTGGCATGCTTTAGATATCGGAGCAGGGAAGGGAAGCATGACAAAATTTCTTATGAGGTACGTTGATAAGATAACTTGTTTTGATAAAGAAGCAAAAGAACTATCTATCCTTAAGAAAAGATTGGGTAAGAATAAAAGATTATCTTTTGTTAAAGGAGACGCAGGCAAACTTCCATTTGAGAGTAATTTTTTTGACTTGATTTTTTCTAATTGTGTTTTAGAACACATAAAAGACGATGAGGGGGTTTTAGCTGAGATAAGTCGATGTCTTAAGCCTGGAGGAAAACTGATAATGACTTTTCCTAACAAGCAAATGCAGGCTGGCTGGTTTAAGACCCTGCTTTTTAATAAGCCTTGGTTTCGTTTTTTAGCTGACCCAACAATGAAAAAGTATTTTTCTTTTTTAAATCTTATGAAAGCAGAGGAGTGGTATGCTTGTTACCGTTGGCAGCATGTTCGTCGGGGTTATGCCCTTGGGGAGATGAAAAAATGCCTGATAAAATACGGCCTTGGGGTTTGCGACTCGATTTATTATCCAAGTAAAACTCTAAGCGAACTCTGGGAAATGATTACTTTTTCTCGGGCAAACCAGCTGTTTCCCTATATTCTTTTTGCTTCTGCGCCTCTTTTTTACCTTTTTCCTAAAAATGGTGGCAACGCAAGCAGTTCGCTGGAATTTGGAATTTTAGCCCAAAAAGAACCATGAATAAAATTAAAAAAGTAATTGTTATCGGAATTGACGGTGCGACCTGGCGGCTTTTAGACCCTTGGATTAAGGACGGTAGCCTGCCCAACTTTGCTAAAATAGTTAAACAAGGATTTTCCAGCAATTTGTTGAGTCCGATTCCTCCAATGACCGCCCCATCTTGGATAAGTTTTTCCACTGGAAAAAATCCAGGCAGACATGGGGTTTTTGATTTTTTTAAAAAAGTCGACCATCAAAGACAGGTTATTGACAGCCAGGCGATTAAAAGTAAGCAAATTTGGGACATTCTTTCCGAGCAAGGGGAAAAGGTAATTATCGTCAATCCACCTTTAAGTTTTCCGGTAAAAAAAGTGAATGGATACTTGATTGCCGGAATGATGACCCCTTCATATGAAGTTAATTACACCTATCCACCAAGTTTAAAAAAGAAACTCAAAAAATGGGGTTATCAGATTGGGGTTGAGCTTGATCCAGGAATGCGGTCAAACTGGGCAAGAAGCTTTGTCATGAGTGAAGATAAAAGGAAGAGACAAAAATTAATTGATTTTTTCAATCAGATTGACGAAAAGAGATGGGGAACTTTTAAGAAACTAGCAAAAGATGGTAATTGGCAATTTGCCTTTATCTTATTCGAGGCACCAGATCGACTCCAACATTATTACTGGCAAAAAGATGATTTTTATGTGATTAAAAATCATTATCTTGCTCTTGACAAAATTTTGGGTGAATGTCAAGAACTTTTGGGAAAAAATGGAATGCTTTTTGTTATCTCTGACCATGGTTTTAGCAAAATAAAAAAGAAGTTTTATATTAATAATTTTTTAGCCCATTTCGGATTACTTAAGAAAAAAAGGACCAATTTTTTAACCCAGTTTCTTCTTCAAGGAGGAAAGAAAATAGCTTTGTGGTTGGCAAAATTCGGGTTACCTCAAGAAAAATTATTGACCCAAAGATGGATTTTTAAGATTTATTATAGACTTTATCGTCCCAACATTGATTACCAAAAGAGCCAGGCTTTCATGCTTAATGAGACCTCAAGAGGAATTTGGATGAACTTTCAAGATGATAAAGAATATGAAAGAATAAGAAATTTTATAATTAAAAAAGTCGAGAATCTACGGGATCCTGGGAATGGCAAAAGGATTGTTAAAGCCTACAAAAGAGAAGATATCTATCAGGGATTGTATGTTGAAAAGGCGCCAGATATTCTTTTAGTAACCTATCCTGGCTATTCTTTAGAGGTAACAATCGAAGAAGAAGATTTGTCAAAAGGGGCATTTTTAAAGTCAACGACCCTAGGTGAACGAAACGCCGATCATGAGAGAGAAGGTATTTTGATAATAACGGGTCCTGGAGTTAAAAGGGTTAAAAAAAGGACGGTTAAAGATAGCCCGGAAATTATCGACGTTGCCCCAACGATTCTGAAGTTTTTAGAGGTGCACATACCAATTGATATGGATGGAGAGGTGATTGTTTAAGATGAAAATTTTATTAGCCCAACCGAGACCAAAAGTTTGGCAACGATCAACGACGATGCCTTTAGGCATTGCTTATATTGCCTCATATTTGGAGAAGGCAGGATATCCGGTTCAATGTCTTGATTTAAGCGTCCAAAAAGCGAGGAGACTACCTAAAGCAGATGTTGTTGGTATTACCGCCACAACGCCTCTTATCTACAGCGCTTGGAGGTTAGCCGAGAAAGCTAAAAAAAATGGAGCGATAACGGTTTTAGGCGGACCCCATGTTACTTGTTTGCCGGATGAATCTTTAAAGAGGAAAGAAGTTGATATTGTTGTTCGGGGCGAAGGAGAGGAAACGATGTTAGAGTTAGTTCAAGCATTAGAAGAAGGGAAAGGCTTGAAGAAAGTTTTCGGGATCTCTTTTAAGCAAAAAAGAAAAATTGTTCATAATCCATCAAGGCCATTAATTAAGAATTTAGATAAACTTCCTTACCCGGCGCGTCATCTTTTTCCGCCATTGGAAAACTACACTAACCCTCAACCACTTTTATCTATTAGATCTCCCTCGGTCAACATTATGACCTCGAGAGGTTGCCCCTTTGGTTGTTATTTCTGTTATAAAGGAACTTTTGGGCGTGTTTGGCGTCCACGAAGCCCGGAAAATGTTATTGGCGAATGGCGCCAGCTTGTTGAAGATTATCAGGTAGCGGAAATTGGCGTCCAGGATGATATTTTTAATACCAATATCGATCGTGCTATTAAGATTTGTGAATTGATTATTCAAGAGGAACTGGTTATTCCCTGGAGTACTCCAAATGGCATTCGAGCGGATTTGATTACCGAAAAATTATTAAAGAAAATGAAGGAAGCTGGTTGTTATCGGGTTGCTTTTGGAATTGAGTCTGGTAATCAAAAGATGTTGCGGGAAAAGATTGGTAAAGAGCTAGATCTAAGAAAAGTTTGTCAGGCAATTGAGCTTTGTCATCAGGTGGGAATAAAGACGATTGGTTTTTTCATTATTGGCCACCCTTGGGATACCAAGGAAACCGTGAGAGATACTCTGGATTTCGCTAGGAATTCTGGCTTGGACTATGTCCAATTTACGGTGGCAACTCCTATTCCCGGAACAAAACTAAGGGAGTTTATTAAAAAAGAGGGAAAATTGAAAGATCTTGATTGGGAAGAATATGACCATTACACCGCTAGTTCCTTTTTTGACTATGGTGAAGTGAATGATGAGTTTGTTGATTGGGCAAAGAAATATACGTGGCGAGGATTTTATTTTCGTCCTCAAATCATACTGAAGGCTCTTTTTGATCGTAATACTTGGACTAATCTTCCCAACTTATTAACGGTGGCTAAAGAGGTTTTGCTTCTTCGATAAAGGCTGTTTTAGCAGATATTTACCAAATTCCCAACTAGAGATGGTGATTCTTTTCATTTCTCGTGGGTTTAAAAGAGCGGTTTTGACGGTTTTGAAGATATAAGAGGGACGGAAGTAATACCTAAGATGGAATTTTTCCACCGCCTCTTTTATTTCTTGAGCGGAAAGACGAGGATAAGAAATTGTTGGCATTTGGTAGCCTGATTGGTCGACTAAAGGCGCCTTTTTCAAATAGCCTCTTTTTTGGCAGTATTCATAAAGTTCGGTACCAGGAAAGGGAGTGGCGATGGAGACTTGAATAGTGTCGCAATCTAAATCGCAAGCAAACCGAAAAGTTTTTTCAATTGTTTTTTTGGTTTCCCCGGGCAGACCCAAAACAAAAGTTCCATGAATCATTAAACCAGCTCTTTTTGCCTCTTGGGTGAATTGTTTCATTTGGGCAATCGTTAACCCCTTTTTGATGTTTTTTAAGATTTTTTTATCTCCTGATTCATAGCCAACAACCAAAACTCGGCAGCCAGCCCCCTTCATCTGCTTGAGGAGCGAGTAAGGTAAATCCGCTCGGGCATTAACCGACCAGGTGACTTTTAAAGGTTTGATTTTTTGGCAAAAATTTTTTACCCAATTTCGATTGATAGTAAAGGTATCATCATCAAAAAATATCTCTTTAATTTCCGGTATATTTTTTTTGATCCATTTGATTTCTTTAATGACATTAGCAACACTTCTTTTGCGACAGATCCGGCCAGTAAAAGTTTGGGGCCAAAGACAGAAGGTGCAAAGGTTAGGACAACCTCTTCCTGCATAAATAGCAATATAAGGATGAAGACAAAAAGGAAGATGATAAGAATTAATGGGCAAGTCTCGTTTGTAGACCCTCGCCACAAAGGGAATTTTGTCAAGATTAGTTAATGAAGGTCGAGAAGAGTTGTGAATAATCCTTCTGTTTTTTTTAAAACTTAAACCCTTGATTTTTTTCCAGAGCTTTCCCTGATGAACTGCCAGGATTGTTTCCTCAAATTCCCCTCGGACAACGGCATCAATTGCGTTTGAAACTTTCAAGGATTCTTCAGACAAAACGCTCACATGAGGCCCGGCAAAAATTATTTTTGTTTCAGGACTGGTTTTTTTAAGACTTTCCGCCACAGTAACATCGTTGGTAAAGGATGGAGTTGAAGTGTAAATTACTACCAGATTGTAAGCTTTGACCATTGGTAAAAGTTGTTCAAGGGAAATCTCCCCAGCCGGACAATCAATCAATTTGCTTTTTGGGACCAAAGCTGCTCCGTAACCCAACCACGCCGGATACCACAAAGAATGAGTTTTTCGGGTAGCGGCAAACCTTGCCCCAGCCGAATCAAAACGAGAAAAAGAGGGTGGGTTTAAAAAAAGCGTTTTCATCCTAGTAGTAGAATTTTGAATCAATTCTTCTTCAAGAAAAAATATTCTTTTAATCGCCTTTTAAGCAATCTACGCCCTTGGGTTGTTTTCAAATATCCCTCCCTTCTTTTAGAGTCATTCTCATTTAAACACCCTTCGTAATAAACAAGTCTCCACGGTAAATACCGTTTTGTCGAAGAATTGAGTCCTCGATTATGCTCTTCTAATCTTTTAGGTAAATCTCTAGTACGACCAATATACAGTTCCTCGTTTTTTTCACTTTCTAAAACGTATACATAAAACATAATCGTTCAAAATTTCACTACTAGGTCATTTTAATACTTACTAGGCATTTTAACCGCCTGCCTTTTTCCAAGCAAATAATGAAGAAATCCTTTCAAAAACCCAAATCCATAACTAAGATGAATAAGAAATGTTCCTAAGGGAACAACCATAAAAATTAAAGGATTTTTTTCAAATTTGAGAAAAATATACCAGGCGTTACCCAGATTTAAAATGGTATAAACCAAAATAATGGCTATAAGATAAGAAAAAGCCAAAAGAGAAAAAGGAGAAAGAGCGGCGAGGACAGGGAGAGAAAAGATAAAAAGACTAGGAACTAGGTATTGAGGATGAAATGTCTCTGGCGCTCGGGCAATCATCGACCCTCTTCCAGTAGCGTAAAAAAAGATTTTTTTTGCCCAGGGAAGAAAAATGGGTTTTGCCGGATGGGTACAGGCAATTGTCGGAGAATATAAAAGGTTATAACCGTTGTTTTTGAGTTTGGCGTAAAGAAAATTTTCCTCGCAGGGAACTTGGTCTTTATCGAAGCCACCAAATTTTTCAAACACACCCCTTTTTATAAAAGTGTTAGCTAAAATTAAATCAAACTCATTTGCTTGTTGCTCGGGGAAAAGACTACGGTGTCTGGGCGCGGCAAAACCAACTGTGAAACGAGAACCAGCAAGATAGCCAGCAACACGATATCTAAAAGGAGTCTTTTGCGGTGGCAAAACAGGTCCCCCGATTAAATCTGCCTTTTTATTGATAAAATAATCTGCGGCGGTTGCCAGCCAATTTTGAGGCAAGACGCAGTCATCGTCACAAAAAGCAATGATTTCTCCGCGGGCATGATTTACACCGATATTTCTAGCTTCTGCATGGTTTTTATTCCTTTCTACCAGAATAGTTTTAATTTTTTTGCTTAAGGGATTTATTTTTCTTTTTGAAACAAGGACAATCTCAAATCGATTTTTAGGATAATCTTGGGTTAAAAGAGAGTTAAGACAATGAGTCAAAATTTGGCTTTTTCTCCAAGTAGGGATGATGATAGAAATAAATGGTTTTTCCATTTTGAAATTGGTGGGGCAGGACAATTTCAAGATAGCACAATTTATTTTTTTTGTAAATCACTTGACTTTAAGATTTTTAAGATTTAGGATAAAGAGGTGAGAAGAAGACTAGTTAATGGTTTAACTTCTGAGCGAATAAATTGTCTTTTTGGTGCTGTTTTGGCAATTTTTCTGGTTATTGCCGGATTTTTATATTGGCAGGGATATATTCAGGAAATAGTTTTAATCTTGGTGGGAATT
>CAYIUX010000019.1:0-12888 GCA_964366795.1 uncultured Gammaproteobacteria bacterium
AAATGGGAAAACAAAAAATCATCCGAACTGGGAATAGTTTAGCGGTCACTATCCCTTCTGATTTTGTTAAAACAGTAGGAATTAAAGCTGGTCAAAATGTTTTGGTCAATATTGAACCAGAAACTGGTCGGGTGATTTATTCTTTCTCCGGAACAAAACAGCTGGCATTGTCCCAGGGTTTCATTAAAAGAAAGAAAAAGAGGGAATGAAATACCAGCGCTTTTTGTTATGGTTTATTTTAGGGCTAACATTGATTTCAGCCTTTATTGATTTACCCACTCGTCCTTCAATTGATTTTAAATTTGGCCGATTTCATCTCTTTCGCGATTTAGAAATTAAACAGGGTATTGATTTGGCAGGTGGAACCCATTTAGTTTTTCAAGCGGATATGAGTAAAATTGCCTCTCAAGACAAAGATTCGGCGATTGAGGCAGTCAGGAACAATATTGAAAGAAGGGTCAATTTATTTGGCCTAACCGAACCATTGATTCAAACCTCAAAAATAGGCGAAGAATATCGTTTGGTAGTAGAACTGGCTGGGGTAAAAGATATTAACCAGGCGATTGATCTAATTGGCCAAACTGCCCAGCTTGATTTTCGAGAGTTGACTCCGGAAGCGACAACCGCCGCTACTTTGGCTGATTATCAACCAACTGGATTAACCGGTAAAGATTTGGCTCGTTCCCAAGTTGAATTTGACCAAAATACTGGAGCTCCGGAGGTTGGTTTAGAGTTTTCTGATGAAGGAGCCAAAAAATTCTCCGAGATTACGGCTAGAGATGTGGGCAAGCCAGTGGCTATTTTTCTTGATGAATTTCCAATTACTATCCCTTTGGTTCGAGAGCAAATCACCACCGGCAAGGCGGTTATTAGCGGTGAATTCACCTTGGATGAAGCCAAAAAAATGTCAATTCAACTTAACGCTGGAGCTTTGCCAGTCCCAATCAAAATCATTGAGCAAAGAAATATTGGGGCAACCCTGGGAACAGAGTCAATTCAAAAAAGTATCCAAGCAGGAATTGTTGGTTTACTAATGGTTGTTGGTTTTATGGCTGCTTATTATGGAAGATTGGGGGTTATTGCCGATTTTGCTTTAATTATTTATGGTTTAGTTACTCTGGCTTTATATAAATTAATTCCGGTCACTTTAACTTTACCAGGAATAGCGGGGTTTATTCTTTCAGTGGGAATGGCGGTTGATGCTAATATTTTGATTTTTGAACGGATGAAAGAAGAAGTTCGGGCTGGCAAGCCTCGGGTTTTGGCGATGGAATTGGGTTTTGGTCGGGCTTGGGATTCAATCCGCGATGCTAATGTCTGTACTTTAATCACTTGTTTTATTTTATTTAATCCATTTGGCTGGAATTTTTTGAATGTTTCCGGAATGGTTCGAGGATTTGCCTTAACCCTGGGATTAGGAGTGGCTTTGAGTTTATTCACGGGAATTGTTGTTAGTCGGACTCTTTTGCGGACATTTTCGCCCAAGGAGGAAACAAGATGAATTGGATGAAATTCAAATGGTTGTATTTTGGATTATCAGCCCTGGTTTTAATCCCGGGAATTTTTTCTTTGGTTCTTTTTGGTCTTAAATCTTCGATTGATTTTACCGGAGGAACGCTTCTCGAACTTAAATTCAGCGTTCAGCATCCAGCAATTAGCATTCAGCAAGTAAAAGAAATTATTGCAGAGAAGGGGCTTGAGGCGTCTTCGGTTCAATTTTCCGGAGAAAACACTTTCTTGATTCGAACAAGACCAATTACCAAAGACGATGTGGCAACGATTAAAGCGGCAATGGCTGAGAAATTTGCAGAAAAGCCGGAAGAAATTCGTTTTGAAACTGTTGGCCCAATTCTAGGACGGGAATTGTTAATTAAAACTATTGTCGCGGTTATCTTGGCCGCTAGCTTTATTATGGCTTATGTCGCTTGGCAGTTTAAAAATGCTAAATTTGGCATCTGTGCCATTTTAGCGATGTTTCATGATAGCTTGGTGCTTTTAGGAATATTTTCTCTGCTGGGACATTTCTTGGGAGTTGAAGTGGACACCCTGTTTGTGACAGCGATGCTAACCATTCTTTCTTTTTCCGTTCATGATACGGTTGTAGTTTATGACCGCATCCGGGAATCACAACGGTTGCTTCCTGATGTTCCTTTCGAAGAGCTTGTTAATAAAGCTATAACCGAAACTCTCTCACGGTCTTTGAATAATTCCTTAACAATTATTTTTATGTTATTTGCTTTGCTTTTATTAGGTGGAACAACAATTAAATGGTTTGTCGCCGCTCTTTTAATCGGCACAATTTCCGGAACTTATAGCTCTACCTTTACGGCCTCACCTTTATTGGTTGTCTGGGAACAATTAAAGAGAAGAAAAAGCTAGGATTTTATTCTTCTTCCCAAGAAATTTTGACAATCTCTTTTCCTTCTTCATTTAAGACAATAATCGGATTTTCTTTTAAATCTCCAGCCGAGCAGTAATAAAGTTTTTGAAGGCCTTGTGTTTCTCCTTCTTGGGGCAAGATCCAACGGATTCGAATGGCATCTACTTTTCGACTCACGTTTGGGTTAGGGAACATTTCTTTAGAAATTGTAAAGGCTGGGTCTTCTACTTCTACTGTCACCGTGCCTGGAACGTCAGGAATAGTTAAGGTTTCTCCTTTTGAGAGTTTAGTAATTTCTCCATCCGGAAGTTTAAAACTGATTTCTCCGCGTGCCTCGATTCTTACCGGACTCATTTTCTCCCCTCTCTTAACTTAAAAACCACTGCTAGGCAGTGGCAAAATAATTCACTAGTTAGCTAGACGCTAAGCGCTATCTTATTCCTCTTCTTCCTTTGGTTTTTCTTCTTCCTTTGGTTTTTTCCCGCCAAGCCTACTAATTAGTAAGACGAGAATCGCCCCAACAATAGCCGCACCTAAGGCAATAGTCGCCAGTTGCCAAACCAATTCCTATTTTCTTCATTAAGATGGATTTTACAACTCTTTTTTCACAAAAGTCAAGAGCCAAACAACCTATCTTTAATAAAATCTGGTAGAATAGATTAAAGAAGAAAGGAGGTGAAAAAATGGCAGAGTTACAGGTCCAGAAAAAAGATGGGAGGCTGGAGGCTTTTGACCGAAGCAAGATACTAAACGGACTTATTAAATCCGGTGCTTCGGCAACAGAAGCAGAAAGTGTTACCAGTCAAGTTGAAAACTGGGCTTCAACAGCAGCGGTGAATAATGTAATTAAAACAGCGGATATTAAAACAAAGGTCCTTGAACTTTTAAGAAGTGTTAATCCAACCACAGCTACCGCTTTTGAAGCTTATCGAAAGCCAGTTTAAATATTTAAACAAGAGATTTGCTGATTTGTTTGATTCTTTTAAGAAGATATTTTCTTTCGTTTTTCTTTTTGTCTTCAACCACGTCTTTAAATAATTGATTTAAAATCCTGCCCACCAGCGGTCCGGGATGGATATTGAGAGTTTTCATCACATCATGGCCATCAACCTTCAAATCAGCGACAGAAAATGGCTGTTTTTGAACTTCCGCCAGTCTTTTTTTGAATTTTTCCAGTCGCCAAGAAGTTTCTCGGGCTCCACCCCCAAGTCTATCACCAACCCGAAGGTCAAGGATATCCTGCAAATTTTCTTTACCAACATTTTTGATAAATCTTCTTATGGCAGAATCGGTTTGTCTTTCATCAACTGTAAATTGATGCCAGCGGACGAGGGTTACAAGTCGCTCTTGGTCTTTTTTAGATAAACGAAATCGTCGACCAATATTACTGGCGATTGAGGCGCCTAAAACTTCATGATTATAAAAAGTAATTGTGCCGTCTTTTTGTTTTTTGACTACCAATGACTTACCTACATCATGAAGTAAGGTAGCCAGTTTAACAATTGGGTCTTCAGATTTACAGTATTTAAGCGACAAGACACTATGAGTGCCGACATCCCAAAGGTGATGTCGTCCTGGACTTTTTTGGGCAACACCAAATCCTTGTTCAACTTCGGGGAGAATTTTTTGGGCTAATCCAGAATTTCGTAAAACCATATAACCATCAGCGGCATAGGGATAAGATAAAAGTTTCAATAATTCATCTCTAATTCTTTCAGCACTGATATGGTCAATTAAATCAATGTTGTTCTTAATAGCCTGAAAAGTTTTTTCCTCAATGGTAAAGCCAAGTTGAGTAGCAATTCTCACCGCTCGAAACATCCGCAGGGCGTCTTCTTGAAATCTTTCGATTGGATTACCAACCGCTCGAATAAGTTTCTTTTTAATATCTTCTTGCCCACCATGTGGGTCAATTAGTTTAAAACTGGCGACTGACACCTGGCGACTGGCAACTGGTTTTAACGCCATAGCATTGATGGTAAAATCCCGGCGAACCAAATCTTCTTCGATCGTTTTTCCCCAGATAATTTTATCTGGATGCCTCCTGTCGGTATAGCCAATTTCTTTTCTGAAAGTGGTAATTTCGTAAGGTTTTTCTAATGATGGGTGGGAAATTCCCACGGTTCCAAATTTGTTATCATAAAAACCATCTGGAAATAAACCCAGGACAATTTCTGGGGTAGCGTCGGTAGTAAAATCCCAATCAGTGACTACCCTTTTCATTAAAAGATCACGAACTGCTCCCCCAACAATATAGATTTCATGACCTGCCTTTTGAAAAGTACTTATGATTTTCCTGACAAATGGTGGTATCTTTAATTTCATCCTGATACAATATTACCACAATGAAATGGAAAATTTTGAACAAGGGCAAAGAGAAAGATATTATTAAAATTTTACTGAAGAATCGCGGTTTAAAAACTAAAAAACAGCAGCAGGAATTTGTTAATCCAAAAGATCCGCATAAGTTAACTCCAAAAGAGATAGGAATTTCTCCACTCCAAATAATTAAAGCGGTTAGAAGAATTAAAAAAGCAATCAAAAATAAAGAAAAAATAATTGTTTACGGAGATTACGATACCGATGGGGCTTGCGCCACAGCAATTATTTGGGAGGTGTTACATGGTTTAGGAGCAAACGTGATGCCATTTCTTCCCACCCGAGAAGAGGGCTATGGAATGAAAGTTGAAAGAATTGAGGAGTTTGCCAAGGACAAGGTAACTTTAGTGATAACCGTGGACCAGGGTATTATCGCCAATCAACAGGTAGAACATGCTAAAAAACTGGGAATTGATGTCATTATTACTGATCATCACCTGCCCGGTGAGAAAAACCCAAAGGCTTTAGCCATTATTCACACGACAAAACTTTCTGGTGCCGGTGTTTCTTGGTTTTTAGCCAAAAAATTTAGTAAGCCTGGTCTTGATCTGGCAACCATCGGAACAGTTTCGGACGTTATGCCGCTTTTGGGAGCGAATCGAGCGATTGTCTATCACGGGCTTTCAGATGTTAGAAAAACAAAAAGACTTGGACTAAAAGAACTTTACAAAATGGCGAGAATAATTCCGGAAAAGATTGGCACTTACGAAATTGGGTTTATTATTGGACCACGGCTTAATGCCGCTGGGCGGATGGACGATCCGATGGAATCATTAAGATTGGTCTGCACTAAAGACAGAAAACGTGCCCAAGATTTAGCCCAGCTACTTGATCAAAAAAACCGCCAAAGACAGCAGTTAATGGATCAAACCACGATTCATGCCAGAGAGCTTTGGTTAAAAGAAGATGGCAAAAGTGTCCTGATTTTTGTTAACCATGAATCTTATCAAGAAGGAATTGTGGGTTTGGTGGCGGGGAAGTTGATGGAAGAATTTTATCGTCCAGCAATTATTGTTGCCCGCGGGAAGGAATTTTCTCGCGCTTCAGCCCGCTCAATTGAAGAATTTAATATTGTTGAAGCCATTCGTGCTTGTGCTGATATTTTAGGACCCCACGGAGGTCATCCCCGGGCAGCCGGATTTACAGTAGAAACTAGTAAAATTGAAATTTTAAGAAATCGTCTGATTAAAATTGCCGAAGAAAAATTGGATAAAGAAAAACTGGCTCCTGTTTTAAAAATTGATACCGAGATTGATCCTCAAGATTTAAATTTTACTCTTTATCAACAAATCCAAGAGTTGTCGCCTTTTGGAGAAGGTAATCCCCAACCGGTTTTTGCCAGCCGACAAGTGGGAGTAGTAGAGGCAAAAACTGTCGGCAACGGAGGGCGGCATTTAAAACTCCGAATCACCAGTCGCCACTCACCAGTCACTTTTGATGCCATTGCTTTTGGAATGGCAAGTTTATATTCCCAACTTTCTCCAGAAAAACCAATCGATATTGCCTATAATTTTCAAATTGATGAATGGAATGGACAAAGGAGGTTGGTGTTAAGAATAAAAGATATCAGACCGATGGAAACTTCTTTCCCGTGATGATGGAAATCATTGTTCCCACAAGACGCTGCTTATATTCTGGTAAGTTTTCCCCATTTTCTGCCATTTTTTCTTGCAAAACATCAAGTAATTCTAATGGATCTTTCCCTTGTCGTTTAAGAAGGGGAATACACTCCCTAAGCCTGGAAATATTGTAAAAGATCTGTAGCAAATTTCTTCGTCCCACATGGGAATTAAGGACAAAGCCGATTGCCGAGCAAGCCCTCTTCTCGGGATTTTCAATAATAGAGCGTGGTGTTTGTTCTTTTCCCATGTTCTTTGAATCTAAAAACCCTCTGTCCTTAAGAGGGTGATATTGTTTGTTGCAGAAACCAGAGCCATTATAGAAGACTAATTCATCTCTTGTCAAGAAGGGATTCCAAGTGTAAAATGAGAGACATGGAGCGGATAATGACTGGTGAGACCACCAAAATGGTGGGAAAAAAAGTCAGGCTTTGTGGTTGGGTAGCAACCCGGCGAGACCATGGAAAGCTTGTTTTTATTGATTTGCGGGATAGATCTGGAATTATTCAGGTAGTGGGCGATAAAAAACTTGGGGATTTACGAGCTGAAGATGTAGTCGAAATCACGGGGATAGTAAGAAAAAGACCCAAGGACATGGTTAACCCCAAAATCCCAACAGGCGAAGTAGAAGTTGAGGCAAAAGAAGTTAAAATTTTCGCCAGAGCCAAAGAATTACCTTTTCCGATAGATACAGAAGGACTAGATATTAATGAAGACCTAAGACTAAAATATCGCTTCCTGGACCTTCGCCGACCAAGACTGGTAAAAAATCTTGAACTTCGCCATAGGATTATTAAATTTATTCGCGACTGGTTAAATGAGAGAAGATTTATTGAGATTGAGACCCCAATTTTAACTAAAGCTACCCCAGAGGGTGCCCGAGATTTTATTGTTCCTTCCCGACTTCAACCCGGAAAATTTTATGCTTTACCTCAATCTCCTCAACAATATAAACAACTTTTAATGGTTGCTGGTTTTGAAAAATATTATCAAATTGCTCGTTGTCTTCGAGATGAAGATTTGAGAGCCGACCGGCAATTGGAGTTTACCCAGCTTGATTTAGAAATGTCTTTTGTTAAGCGTGAAGATATTTTGGATTTGGTAGAAAAATTAATGACGGATATCACCCAATTGTTTGAGAAAAAGATTTACAAACTGCCATTCCCTCGGGTCGACTATAAAGAAGCACTCAAGAAGTATGGCGATGATAAATTTGACTTACGAGAAAAAAAAGAACCCAATATTCTAGCTTTTACTTTTGTTGTTAACCAACCCTTATTTGAATGGAAAAAAAGCGAAAATCGTTGGGATGCAATGCACCATCCATTTACTTCACCAAATCCTGAGGATATCTCTTTGCTCAAAACGGGCAAGATATCCCAAGTTCGTTCCTGGCAATATGATTTGGTTTGTAACGGGCACGAAATTGCTGGCGGAAGTATTCGAATTACTGATCCAAAACTTCAAGAGAAAGTTTTTGAAATTATGGGACATTCTAAAGAACAAATAAAAAGAAAATTTGGTCATTTGTTAAAAGCATTTGAATATGGGGTTCCGCCCCATGGCGGGATTGCTTTAGGCTTGGATCGTTTAGTGGCGGTTTTTGCCGGCGAAGAATCGATTCGTGAAGTAATTGCTTTTCCGGTTACTTCATCTGGTCAAACTTCGGTGATGGATGCCCCCTCGGAGGTTGATCCCGAACAATTGAAGGAGTTGGGCTTAGATGTTATCAAAAGAAAAATCTAAAAACTTCACTATTTTAAAAATCAAGCGAGCGGCACTTTTTTGTTTTGGTTTTGTTTTTTTTCTTTTCCCCGGGCAAAATTGGTATTCGACGGTTAATTTAAATTATCAATCTCCAAAAGTTCAGTCGTTGGCTATCTTTCTTCCCTCACCGTTCGATTATCCAGTTAACTTTACTGGTATTCAGCCGCCAAGTTTAACTGCTCGTTCGGTAGTGGTTTTAGACAAAGACTCAGCGGTTTTGATGTATGGTAAAGATGAAAAAGTTCAACTTTTACCTGCCTCAACCGTCAAAATTATGACCGCTTTGGTTGCTTTAGATTACTATAATCTTGATGATGTTTTAGTGGTTAACGAAGTTGATAATCTTGGACAGGATATGAAGTTGGTTAAAGGCGAAAAAATAACGGTAAAAAATTTACTTTATGGGGTTTTGGTTGCCTCGGCTAACGACGCAGCCGTAATATTGGCAAGAAATTATCCTGGTGGGGAGAAGGAATTTGTGAAGGCGATGAATGAAAAGGCAAAGGACTTACATCTTGAGGGGAGTTATTTTGTTAATCCGACCGGTTTGGATAGTGATTTACAGGGTAATTTACTAACAGATTATTCTTATACTACCGCTTTGGATTTAGCCAGACTCGCCGCTGTGGCTTTAAAAAATGAAACGATAAGCCAAATGGTGGCGATTCCAAAAATTGTCGTTAGCGATGTTGAGGGCAAGATTAGCCATCCTCTTTTTAATCTTAATGAGCTTTTGGGAAACATTGAGGGATTAAAGGGAGTGAAAACTGGCTGGACTGAAGACGCCGGAGAATGTCTTGTTGGCTATGTCCAAAAAGACGGACGAGGGATAATCACTGTTATTTTAGGAAGTCAAGACCGATTTGGAGAAACCGCCAAGTTAATTGATTGGGCTTTTTCTAATCACCGTTGGGAAGCTTTTACTCCGTCCATTTAGGGTCTATTGCTGAAACATATCCGAAGAAATTTTTATCTCCCTCAAAAACATAAATTGGTTGGAGAAAATTTTGCGGGTCTTTAGCATCATAATAACCAAGATAAACTTGACGAATAGTTATTTGTCCTTGCTCGTTTTGACCAAGATTAGCAATATATCCTTGTCCACCCTGAAGTTCCTGCCAGGCAGTATTAATTGGTTTTAAAGGATAGGTGGCAAAGGTTTCTTTTTCCACCGGAAAGTAATTGTAATTTATCTCAATAATTCTTTTACCTAATTCTCTTGAGCCAGAAAAAAGAAAAGAAATCAAGGATTCTTTAGGGTTTGGGGGAAGGATTTTTAAACTATCAAGACTAGCTCGAAATAAATTTACTCGAACAAAATCAGCTTCAGAAAGAGAAATTGCCGAAACCAGGGTTGGAGGAGTGAAACGCAAATAATCAAACTCGGCGCTACCAGTGGCTAAATCATCGGTTAAAAGTCCGTTTGAGGCTAGGAAATTTCTTGCTTCAGAAGCGGCTTGTTGATTGGGGGGTAGATTCTTACTGGTTAAAAGCGCCTGGTCATCTTCATAAGGATAACGAAGATAAAAATTACCAGTGTTGATATCCATCTCTAAAGTAGTTGGAGGAGTTTTTTGATCAGTCCAGCGATAGATAGTTTCACTAACTTTTTCCGGTTGGCTGCGAAAACCCATTTTTTGGGCTTTTTGCCTCGCTCGATCTAAAGCCAAAAGATTTGGTCCTTCTTTTGGCATAAAATAAACTTTTCCTATTGTTGATAGCTTTGGCAAACCACCCTGAATCGTTTCGAGTTTAAAAGTTAATTTAGGTAAATTTTTTTGCTCGGGAAAAGCTAATTTTGGCAGTTTACCAAAGGCCACCGTTGGTGGAGGCGGAGGGGGTGGATGAATTTTTCGCCAGACATTTCCAGCCAAGGTTAAAGAAACTCTAAGGACAATAAAGCCGATTAGAACAATAGTTCCAACCAGCATTCCTTTTCTGGTCCAGTAGGCAGTTTGAGTTAAAGTTGCCATAGGCAGGTTACTTTGAGTATAAAAGCTTGGTGTGTTAAAATCAAGGCAAATGGTTCAAGTCCGCACCCGTTTCGCTCCTAGTCCGACCGGATTTCTACATATTGGTGGCTTGCGTACCGCCCTTTATTCCTATGCTTTTGCCAAAAGCCAAAATGGGAAATTCATTTTAAGAATTGAGGATACTGACCTCCGTCGTTTTGTTCCAGGAGCTACCCAGGGGATTTATAAAATGCTTAAAATATTTGGTCTTAACTGGGATGAGGGACCATATATTCAATCAGAAAGAGTAGCCTCGGGAATTTATAAAAAATACGCTGAAAAATTGGTAAAAGATGGCCATGGTTATTATTGCTTTTGCCCTCCGGAATCTAAGCAAGAAATTGAGCACAGACACCAAAAGAAAGAAATTAAATTAAGAGATAGATGTCGAAATTTGACTAACAAAGAGGTGGAAGCTAAATTAAATGCCGGTAAAAAACCAGCTATCCGTTTGCGCGTCCCCAACAATGAAGAAGTTTCTTTTTTTGATTTTGTTCTAAAAAAGAAAATCTCTTGGAAAACTGAAAATATTGATGAGGTAATGCTTTTGAAATCTGATGGATTTCCCACCTATCATCTAGGAGTAGTAGTTGATGATGCAGTAATGAAAATTTCTCATATTATTCGTGGTCGTGACTGGTTGCCGAGCACGCCTGTTCATCTGCTTCTTTTTAAATATTTGAATTTTTCCCTGCCAGAAATTGGTCATTTGACAGATATTCTTGATCCTGCAGGCGGGAAACTTTCCAAAAGAAAGGGAAGTGTTTCCTGCGAAGAATTTTTAGCCGAAGGCTATCTTCCAGAGGCAATTTTAAATTTTATCATGCTTTTGGGTTGGGCCCCTAAAGACAATCGAGAAATTTTTTCTTTAGCTGATTTTGTCAAGGAGTTTCCTAAGGGTAATTTACAAACTGCCAACCCGGTCTTTAACCGAAAGAAATTAGATTGGTTTAACGGCTATTATATCCGGCAAAAAAGCCCCAAACAGCTAGTCCAATTAATTAAAGCGTTTACCCCAAAAGGAATGAATGCCACTTTAATTAATCAAACTATCCCATTAATAAAAGATAGGTTGGTTAAGTTGTCAGATTTTTCGATTTTGGTTGATTTTTTGATTAAAGAACCGAAGATGGATGAGAAACTTTTAATTCAAAAAGGTGGTGGTGATAAAAAATTAATTAAAAAGCAATTTGAAGTTATCTTAAGCGAATTAGATAAAGTTAAACACTGGAAAGCAAGTAGTTTAGAAAAGATTTTTCGAGATTTAGTCGCTAAAAATAGCTGGCATGTAGGTAAATTTTTTATGGCGACAAGAATTGCCATCACTGGTAAAACCGCTACCCCGCCTCTTTTTGAATCAATGGAAGTTTTAGGCAAAGAAAAAACTTTAAGAAGATTAAAATTGTCGACCAAAAAACTTTCTTAACTTCCTCATATCTGCTGACTCTTTACAAAAAATGTCGAACTACAATTTTAAGTTCTCATTTTTTTACGCTACGAGGTCCGACCTCCCACCACTTCACACCAGCGGAGAAAACGAGGGCATTTTCTGCCCGAGGATTAGCGGAAATAAATGATTTTTGCGCTGTCTTGCAGCGATTCAATCCAAGATTGGATTTTTTCGTTCATCTTTTGTTGCTCAAGTTGACGCTTGACAGTTGACTTTAGTTCTTCGGTATTTGAGTCTTTGGGCAGAAGATTTTCGTTTTGCTTAAGATAATTGCTCACCTCTTGATCAGTGACGTTAATATCCTTTCCCACAATTTTCTCAACGATTTTTTGAAACCGGACTTCTTCCATTAATTCCTCTCTGCTTATTCCCTGTGTGCTTAAGAGTTGGTTCAAGTCTTGGCCTTGTTTGGAGAAATTTTCTTCCAGTCTTTTGATTTCTTGGTCAATTTCTTCGCCACTGACGGCGGCATTTTGTTTTTTTGCTTCTTGAAGGACGAGGGTTTTACTGATTAAGGTATCGAGTGCCTCCTTACCGGATTGTTTCTCCAGTTCACGGATCAGAGTGAGACGCCAAATGGGTTGCCCGTTAACCGTGGCCACAATAAACAGACTACGGAAGAAATAAACGCCAACAGCCAAAAGGAGAATGATTAAAAAAATAGCCCAAATCCGTTTTTTGGAAGAAATCGCCGCCACAAGCTTTGTTAGAGGAGTTTTTTCAATTTTCATTGGCTAATTATACCATAGATTCTTACTAGTTATTTTGGGGTTCTAACACCGGGTGTTGAATAGCTTCGAACCTAAGGATAATCATGCTGAGCAGGCCGGTCTAGACCCTTTTTATCCTTAAGAGTAGTATTGATATTGTATGGATTTTCAAAAAGAGAAACCTTTATTTCGAGCGAAGCAAGAAACAAGAGCTTCCTTATCAACAACTTTTTTAAAACAGCTATTGATTTACTTTGTAAGCTTCTTTTTACCTCCTCTTGGAATTTGGCCTGCTATTAAATATTTACGTCAATCGGATGAAAAATCAAAAAAGATTGGATTAGCAGCGCTTTTTTTAACCATAATTTCAATAGTGATAACAAGTTGGTTAACTATTAGTCTCATAAACTCGTTCAACAAACAACTTAGTAACCAGGTTAATCTTTATCAGGAGATAGATTACTAATAGATATACAAATTAAAGGAATATAACTGCTTAAAAATGTATCATATTAATAATCCCTTCATTTTTCGTCTTTCTAGGTTCTCGTCAAGGATGATTTTTCTGATT
>CAYIUX010000020.1:0-12759 GCA_964366795.1 uncultured Gammaproteobacteria bacterium
GCAATAAAATTTTTCCCCGGGGCTGAAATTTTAAAACCAACAGCGGTAGGAACGGTCCGACCGTGATGAGTCTGGGAGGTAGGCAAATTATAAAAATCCCACGCCAGTAGCGAACAACCAATATCAACTAAAAAGACAACTTGTTGCCCAATTTCCATTTCATCAATTACCTGACCGAGCATTTTTAGAACGATTGGATGTCCACAACCAGGACAAAACTTATGTGGCTTACTTTCTATTTTATAGTATTTTGGAAATCTGGGTAATTGTTTCATTTTTAAGCTTTAACGAAAAAACAAACTTGTTTATAAATCTCCTCTGGGGTAAATCCAACCGCTGGTTTATTAATTTCTATAAGCGGGACGTTAATCCAATACAATTCATTTTTAAAAAGTTCCGCAAGTTGACCGATAGCCGATTCTAAGACAATGATTTTTTTTGCTTGACCTAAAAGTTTTGAGGCTGCCTTGGTGGGAAAGGGTCGGAGAGTAATTGGCCGAAAGAGACCAACTTTCCAACCATTTTTTCTTAATTTATCAATAGCAATTTTGCAAGCAGCGGCCACGATTCCATGAGCCAGGAGAATGATTTCTGCGTCATTTATCTGATATTCATCATATTCCTCGATTCGTTCTCGCACCCGATTGTATTCATCAGAATAATTGACAATAATTTCGCCAATTTCTTCTTCCAAATTATAACAATTTCTTAAATTTACTCCCTTTGCCAAAATTGGTTGCTGATTACTGATTACTGGTTGCTGATTACTGATTTCCACTTCCCCCATCATTTTTCCCTGATAACCATCGGCTAAGATAAAAGTTGGCCAACGATATTGCCAAGCCACTTTAAAGGCTTTTCGGGTGTAATCGTAAAGTTCTTGAAGACCGGAGGTTGAATAGACAATCCGAAAGCCCTCTCCATTTCCACCAAAACAGGTTAACCTAACCTCTTCTTGAGAATAAATTACGGTTGAAGTTGACATTCCGCCTCGCTGAATTATCATCACCACTGTTGGTATTCTTAAGGCCTCGGCCATAGAAAAGGCGTCTTGGATTAAAACATTCCCTGGTCCGGCAGTAGCGGTGAAGGCTGGCATACCGGCTAAACAAGCACCAATCGTGCCAAACCCGGCCGCCATCTCATCCTCGGTTTGTAAAATTGAAAGGCTGGTGTCTTTTAAGCAAAATTTAGCCCAAGTTTCAAGGATTTCAGAAGAAGGGGTAATCGGATAGCCAAACATAATCTTGGCCCCGGCGTCTTTGGCTGCCTGAGCCAAAATTTGGTTTCCCATTAAAAACTGTTTCATGGTATGATTTCATTGTATGGCTATTTTGTATTTGGTGTCAACACCCATTGGTAATCTTGAGGATATTACTCTCCGGGCAAAAAGAATCTTGGGTGAGGTGGATATCATTGCCTGTGAAGATACCAGAAAAACCGGAGTGCTACTGGTCAAGTTAAATATTCCAAGGAAAAGACTGCTGTCTTATTACGAAGAAAACGAATTAAGAAGAATTCCAGAAATTGTTCGACTCCTCAAGGAAGGGAAAAATGTAGCTTTGGTTTCAAATGCTGGAACCCCAACCATTTCTGATCCTGGTTTTAAATTGGTTCGCGAATGTTTAATCCAAGGAATTAAAGTCGAGGCTATACCAGGCCCATCAGCCATCCTTACCGCTTTAGTTTCTTCCGGCTTGCCCACCGATAAATTCTTATTTTTAGGATATTTGCCCAAAAAACAAGGCAAACGAAAAAAACTTCTAGAAAACTGTAAACTGTCCGCTGTCCACTATACGCTGATTTTTTACGAATCTCCACACCGATTGATTGAAACTCTCAAAGACCTTCAAGAAATCTTTGGTGATATTGAAATTGTTCTTTGTCGCGAATTAACTAAAATTTATGAAGAAATAAAAAGAAAGAAAATAAGTGAAACTATCGCCTATTTTGAAAAAACTCCGCCTAAAGGTGAATTTACTCTTCTTTTTAATTTCAATATTCCTCTAAAGTAGAGACGTCTCCGGTTGGTAAGCCTAATTCTTTTGCTTTTAATATCCTTCTGACTATTTTTCCTGATTTTGTCTTTGGAAGCTTTTCAATAAACTCGATTTCTCGAGGATAAGCGTGGCCGGCCAGAGTGGACTTCACGTGTTCCTGTAGTCTCTTTTTTAGAGCCCCTGAAGGCTTCCAGGAAGGCTTTAAAGCCACAAAAGCCTTAATTATCTCTCCTCGAATTGGGTCGGGTTTACCAATCACTCCTGCCTCAGCTACGGCTGGATGTTCAAGCAGGCTTGATTCTACCTCAAAAGGTCCAACCCGCTCTCCCGAAGTTTTAATAACATCATCAGCTCTGCCCACAAACCAAAAATAGCCGTCTTTATCTTTATAGGCTAAATCGCCAGTAATATACCAACCACCAACAAAATAGCTCTTATATTTTTGTGGTCTTCGCCATATTGTTTTCATCATCGAAGGCCAAGGAGGCTTAATCGCCAAATTACCAATACTACCCACGGGTAATTTTTCCCCTTTATCATTAACGATGTCGGCTTTAATTCCAGGGACTGGTTTTCCCATCGAGCCTGGTTTAATATCCAGACAAGGATAGTTAGCAATTAAAATCCCCCCTGTTTCTGTCTGCCACCAATTGTCATGGAAGGGCAAATCAAAGGCTTTCAATCCCCACCAAACCGCCTCAGGATTTAGAGGCTCTCCCACCGAAGCTAAATGACGCAGGGAAGATAAATCATATTTTTTGACTAACCCAGAGTCAGCGGCGGCCAACATTCTAATGGCGGTGGGAGCGGTATACCAGACGCTTACTCGATAATCCTCAATTAACTGATACCATTGTTTTGGATCAAACCGTCCTTCATAAACTAAAGTAGAGGCGCCATTTGACCAAGAGCCTAAAATTTCATATGCAATTCCCGTTACCCAGCCAGGGTCGGCGGTGCACCAGTAGACATCGTCTTCCCTTAAATCAAGTACCCATTTAGCCGTCATATGTTCCAATAAAATTGCCTGATGAGTATGAACCACTCCCTTTGGTTTGCCGGTTGTCCCTGAGGTGTAAAGCATAAAAGCAGGCTCCAAAGGATCCAATCGGCAAGGACGGAATTTAATTGACATCCGATTCAGTACTTTTTCTAAATTCTCAATAAAAATAATTTTTTTTAAGTCTGGGAGTTTTGGGGTAATTTTTTCTACTCGGGAATAAAGCTTTTTATTAGTAACTAAAAATTTAGCCCCAGAGTTTTTTAGACGATCCATCAGGGCTTGGGGTCCAAATGCAGCAAACAAAGTTCCAGCCACTGCCCCGATTTTTAATGCCCCTAAGAAGCCAAAATATAACTCGGGCACGCGAGGAAGGAAGAAAAAAACTCGGTCACCGCGTTTAACCTTAAGAGTTTTCAAAAGATTGGCAAATTGATTTGAAAGCAGGTAAAGTTCAAAAAAAGTAAATTTTTTCCTTTCGCCGTTCTCTCCCTGCCAATATAAAGCTATTTTGTTTTTTCTTGGACCTAAAACATTTCGATCAATAGCATTGTAAGCGGCGTTTAATTTTTTCCCAGGAAACCACACAATCTCTTTTTCAGCGTCCTTCCATGAAAAAGAACGATAGATTTTTTCATAATTTATCAGATTGGGAGGTTTTTTTAGAAGTCTTCTGGTTTTTTTGATAATTTTTTGCTTCATGGTGATTTTACTGAAGTAGGTTTCTTCCAGTCATCAATTCCGGTTTTTCTATTCCCATTATTCCCAAAACTGTCGGAGCCACATCGGCTAAGATTCCTTTAAGCAAAGTCCGACCACCTTGATTAAATCTTTTATCAACAATTATAAAAGGAACTGGATTAGTCGAATGCTCGGTATCTACCCCACCAGTTTGAAGATTAATCATTTCCTCAACGTTCCCGTGGTCAGCGCTTACAACACAGCTTCCTCCAAGATTAGTAACCGTGTTTATTATTTTCCCTAAGCATTCATCAACTACCTCGCAGGCTTTAATTCCTGCTTGCAAAACTCCAGTATGACCAACCATATCTGGATTAGCAAAATTGACAACCATAAAGTCATAAATATCAGCTTTTACTTTTTTTATCAACTCATCAGTTATTTGATAAGCAGACATCTCTGGTTTTTTATCATAAGTAGGTATATTGGGTGAGGGAATTTCCACCCGATCTTCTCCAGGGAATGGGTCTTCTCTTTGACCGTCAAAATAATAAGTGATAAACCTCTCTTTTTCCGTTTCCGCTAAATGAAATTGGCGTAATCCCTTTTCAGCCAGAACTCTGGCCAGAGGTAGTTTAACCACTTCCGGAGGAAAAGCCACCTGAATTGGCAATCCTTCTTCATATTCAGTCATGGTCACAAAAAACAAATTATTTAAAATTTTTTTCCTTTTAAAAGTGGTAGTCTGTTCTGGCAACTGATACTGGCGCAATCCATATTTTTCGGCGAAGGGATCAAAGACTAGTTTTTTAATTTCCATAGTTTCAAAGTTAGGAATAACAAAGGCTTTAGTTAGTTGTCGAGGGCGGTCAATCCGAAAATTGAAAAAAATAACCGCATCATTGTCTTTAATTAAGCCATTTCTATCAACCACTACTGGCTCGAGAAATTCATCAGTTTTTCCATTTTGATAAGATTTTCTTAGGGCTTCAATCGGAGATTTGATATCTCCTCCTTCACCCAAAACCAAAAGATTATAAGCTTTTTGAGTTCGCTCCCAACGATAATCTCGATCCATGGCAAAATATCGCCCGCAAAGAGTGGCAATTTTTCCTGTTCCTGCTTTTTCAATTTTTTCTTGAATGTTTGTTAAATAAATTTCCGCTGACGAAGGAGGCGAGTCTCTGCCATCAGTGAAAAGGTGGAGCCAAACATTATTTAACCCATAGTCTTTAGTAAAATGGAGTAGAGCGAAAAGATGTTCTAAACTTGAATGAACTCCACCCGAGCCGACCAACCCTAGAAGATGTAAAGAAGAATTATTCTTTTTAGCATGTTCAGCGGCTGCTTTAAAAGCGGGAATTTGAAAAAAACTACCATCAGCAATTGACATATTGATTCTTGGTAAATCTTGAAAAACAACTTGTCCAGCCCCAAGATTAAGATGCCCAGTTTCCGAATTTCCATCCTCGCCTCGAGGCAAGCCAACCGCTTCTCCCGAAGCAATAAGAAGAGTTCTGGGGTAAGCCGACCAAAGTTGATTAAAAGTTGGAGTTTTGGCTAGAGTAATGGCATTTCCCGGACCAGCTGGAGCAATTCCCCAACCATCTAAAATGATTAAAACTACGGGTTTTGTCATTAGGGTTTCAACTCCTCCTCAATTTCTAACAATCTGTTATATTTGACAACCCTTTCCCCTCTGGCTGGGGCACCAAATTTAGTGTAATCTGCCCCAACGCCAACAGCAAAGTCGGCAATAAAATCATCGGTAGTTTCTCCACTGCGATGAGAAACAATAATTTTCCACCCGGCTTTTCGGCAAATTTTGATTACCTCAATTGTTTCGCCAATCGTTCCTGTTTGATTTGGTTTAACCAATATTGCTGAGCAGGCGTGGCGTTTAATTGCCTCCTGAATTCGCTGTTTGTTTGTTGCTAGTAAATCATCACCAATAATTAATGTTTCCGGTAAAGATTGGGCAATCTTCAGCCAACCATCCCAATCGTCTTCGTAGATTGGATCCTCTAGGGTTAACAGGGGGTATTGTTGATATAAGTCACGATAATATTCTACAAATTCATTAGTTTCCATGGGTGTGGTTCGGTCGCGGATTTTGTATTTCCCGTCCTTGAAGAAGGTCCCAGCCGCCACATCTAGACCTAAAAAGACATCTGTTCTGAATTGGTACGACGTTAAACCGATTGCCCTCATTAAAACCTCCAAGGCGTCGAGGTTGGTAAAAAGATTTGGGGCAAAACCACCTTCATCGCCAACACTGTGAATCGCCCCCTGTTGAATTAAAACCTCTTTGACCGCTTGATAAATCTCTTCTGCCATTCTTAGAGCTTCTGCATAGGTCTTTTTGATCGAGGGAATAATATGAAATTCTTGAAAATCTAAATTTCCGGCTCCATGTTTACCTCCATTGATTAAATTAAAGGTAGGAATTGGCATTTTAAAATCTTGAGGCTTTAGGCCATAAAGATGAGAAACATGAATGTAGTTGGAGACTTTTTCCGAGGCAGCCGCAGCTTCACAAACCCCTTGAGAAACCGCTAGCGTTGCGTTGGCCCCGAGCTTAGATTTATTTGGTGTTCCATCGAGCTTAATAAGAGTATTGTCAATTGCAAGTTGATCTCTAGCCTCCATTCCTACAAGTTGAGGTGAAATAATCTCGTTAATATTTGCTACCGCCTTTAAAACGCCCATGCCCTTAAATCGGGTAGGGTCATTATCTCGTAATTCCACCGCTTCATATTTTCCCACTGACGCTCCTGAGGGAACAGAGGCGATTCCTATCGCCTCATCTTCAAGTTCAACCCGGCATTCAACCGTTGGGTTTCCCCTTGAATCAAGGATTTCTCTTGCTTTAATATTTTTTATTGCGCTAGCAACAAACTTGTTTATTTTTGCCATCCTTCGACTCCTTTCTGGTTTACCCCGAGTTTATCGAGGGACTCAGGACAAGTATCTTAGCTTCTACTTTTCCGTGTTGCTATTCTTTTTTCAGCCTCGTAAACTAGTTCTCGAGTTTGCTCAATCGCATCTGGATTAACAGAAATACTTGTAATACCCCATTTTACCAAGTTTTCGACTAAATCTGGATAAACCGAAGGTGCTTGACCACAAATAGAGGAAGTAATTTTGAATTTTTGACAAGTTTTAATGGTTTGTCTTAGAGCCCAAATAACGGCTGGGTCTTGCTCATTAAAAACCTTAGCAAGCTCAGCATTATCTCTATCAATTCCTAAAATAAGCATTGTTAAATCGTTTGAACCAATTGAGACGCCATCGATTCCCACCTTAATAAAGTCTTCAAGAAGAATAATGTTTGCCGGCAACTCAACCATTAACCATAACTTAAAGGAAGGGCTTCGCATTAAGCCATTGGCGATAATCAGCTTTTTAACTTCTTTTAGCTCTTGCGGGGTGTGAACAAAAGGAATCATTAACCAAAGATTATTAAATTTTTGGCGAACCTTTTTAACTACTAACAATTCGAGTTCAAAAACAGCAGGGTCACATATATAACGATAGGCACCACGGTAACCCATTAAAGGATTTTCTTCTTCTGGTTCAAAACTTTTACCTCCGATTAAATTACGATATTCATTGGTTTTAAAATCAGTTGTCCGATAAACTACGGGTCGGGGATAAAAATGTTCACAAAAAATACTCAAATTTGAACACATTTTACTAATGAACAACTTTTGTTTTCTTTCTTTTAAGATTTTCTTGGGATGAACACCAAATTGCGCTATCATAAATTCTGCCCTTAATAGTCCAACTCCGTCAACATTCTGTTGAGAGACCTCCTCGGCCAACTGTGGCTCTCCTAGGTTAACATAGATTTTTGTTGCGGTCTTAAGAGTTTTCAGTTTCCAGTCTTCAGGTTCCAGTTTTTTTTCTCCTGTATCCTGTATCCTGTATCCTGTATTCTGTATTATCCCTCCTTGATAAATTTCTCCCTTTCTTCCATTAACAGTTACTATCTGGTCATCTTTAAGGATTTTTGTCGCTGTCTCGGTTCCAACTACGCAAGGAATTCCTAGCTCGCGGCTTACGATAGCAGCATGGGAAGTTTGGCCACCTTTATCGGTAACAATTGCCACTACTTTTTTCATTACCGGGACAAAATCCGGGCTAGTCATGATTGTTACCAAAACACCTCCTTTTTTAACTTTCCCAATTTCCTTAGCCGATAAAATTTTTTGGACTGGACCTGAGGTTATCCCGGGACTCGCTGCTTGTCCGATTAAAATTGGTTTTCTGGTTTCTTTCAGCTTGCCTTGATCCGCCGGCTGGCGGAGAAGGGTGGTTACCGGTCTTGTCTGAACAATATAAAATTTATTTTTATAAAAAGTCCATTCAATATCCTGAGGATAAAAATAATGATTGTGGATCTTTTTTCCCAATTTAGATAATTCTATAATCTGAGCGTCAGTTAGTTTTCTTTTTAGTTGAAGTTTTTTCGGGACGCTAGTTTTCTTATTGGGAAACAACAAGCTCTGCTTATTTAAACTACCCACTTTAGTTAATTGGATTGCTTGTTTTGAAACCTCTTTTTTAATAACCCTTAATGAACTTTTATCAACTGTATACCTATCGGGGGAGACGGTTCCTTGGACAAGATATTCGCCTAAGCCATAAATTGCCTCAATTACAATTCGGTTTTTTTGGGAGGTAACAGGTTCGGCAGTAAACATTACCCCGGAAATTTCTGCCGGTACCATTTCTTGAACCGGAACAGCTATCCCAACCTTAAGATGGTCAAAACCCTTTTCTTCCCGATAAAATATCGCCCTCGGTTCAAACAAAGACGCCCAACAATCTTGAACTCTTTTAACCACATTGGCTTCTCCGGAAACATTTAAAAACGTTACTTGTTGACCGGCGAAAGAGGCAGTAGGTAAATCTTCGGCGGTAGCTGAAGAGCGAATCGCGACCCAAGCTTGAGAAATAATCCCTCCCAGCTTAAGATAATTATTAATAATTTCTCTAGATAAAACATTTGAGATTTCCCCTTCTTCAATTAATTTTTTAATTCTTTGGGAAATTATATTAAGTGATTGAGGATCGGTGAGATCAAGATTTTTTAATTCTTGGTAAATTTTACTTTTAAGCTTGTTTTCCTCTAGAAAATCAAAATAGGCTTTACTGGTGACGATGAAACCTCGGGGAACGGGAGTTCCAAAAGAAGCCATTTCTCCTAAATTGGCTCCTTTTCCCCCAACCAAAGGAATATCATCTTTATCAACTTCAGTAAACCAAAGGATATATTTGTCTTTTTTATTCATGGGCAGTTTCTACTCATATATTGATATATGATTATTGAGAGGCTTGCCAGCCCCTGTTGGGTTGTTTTCTTATCTCTTCGGTCTCAGTTAAGCGCTTGTAATCATCCTCAAGTCTTACCGTATTACCCACTTCCGGAGTAGAGACCTCCACCGTCCAGCAGTCAGTAATAGCACAAAATCTGTGCTTTTGAAACGGCTCAAGATGATATCCTTGTAGGGCATCCATTCTAATTTTTTTTATTTCACCATTTTTGCCCTCTATCCAAAGTTCAGCCTCTCCTATTATTAAACAAAGATTTTCTTCTTTCTTGTCATGATATTGAAAGCTCCATCGATGCCCAGCCTTGGTAAAAGAAATTTTTCCGATAAACGGTAGGTTTTTCTGGGTGAATAAAATTTCATATCCCCAGGGTTTTTTGACTTTTAATTGATAGGGTTTGGTAGAAAAATTTTTCTTCATTTTTCCCAAAAATTAAATTAATTTTAAGAGGACATCAACTAGCTCTTCACCCCCAAGGTGGAGAACTCCCGTAGTGTAATAGTCTGCTTTGAGCTCTTTAGGATTGGTGGTTACTCCGATACCAGCAGTTTCCACCATATCGACATCATTTGGCCCATTACCAATCGCTATCGTCTGGCTAATATCAACCCCTAAATAATTTGCCAATCTCTTAAGCCCTGTTCCTTTGTTTAATCTTTTGAGACCAATATCATAAGCTTCTCCATTCCACCAGTTGTAGAATTCATCCTTAGTATCATATTTTTTCCTAATTTCTTCTATCTCAGGTACTTCTTTCCAAGCATGAACAGTAATTAAAAACTGCTTAGGTTCAAAACCCCTGATATCTTTATTTCTTTTGGAAAGCTCTCTTATTGCCACTTTCATCTGGTTAATCTTTTCTAATGTTTCCCGATCAAATTTCTCATGCTGGATTACCTGCCCATCTATGAGGGTAAAAATTCCGATTTCACCTGTGAGGCTGGCGTTATCCCAGAGAACTTTTCCAAACATTCTGTCTAAATAAAGAAGACTTCGGCCGCTTGAAAAATTGACATGGAAGTGTTCTTTTAGGCGAATAATTTTTTCAAGAAGCTCTCCCGAAAGGTTGTGAGTTTTAACATTTAAGGTTGTTTCTGTTTCTTCAATTTCCGTCCCTCTTTTAATCGTTACCCCATCGCAGTCAAAGCAAATAATTTTAAGATTTTTAATGTCCTCTCTAGTTAATTCAGTAATCGATTTCATAATTTCATTCTAAAGGGAAGCAATAAAAAGGTCAAGCTGGGAAGCTAGGTCAAATGGGGTCTGTCCAGTTTTTTGCTGCCAATCTATTTTTAGCAATTGCCTATAAAGCTGAAGTAGCTTGGTTAGACTAAATTCTTTGGCTTGAGAAATTAATTTTTTTCTTTTCCATTCGGGAATCTCTATTAATCCATTTTCTCCCAGATCAGCAGCGATAATTAACAAGCGTATTTGTCGTCCCAGCATATAAAATACAATTTCCGGCGCGTCTTGGTCAAAACATTGGTGAAGGAGAGATAAGGAAAATTTCTGATTGTTTGGAGCTAAAGAATCTAAAAATCGGAAAATAATTGGAGTTAAATCAAATTGAAACACCTGAGCTTTAAAATGAGCTAAAACCCGATTGTCCATCTTCCTCTTTTCCCAGATAAGCAAATTTTTAGGAAGATTTTGTTTAAGATAGCCGACAATTTTTTGTTTTTCGGTGCTTGGAGAACTAGAAAAAAGGTTTTCTATTACAATTAGTCGATTTTGACCAAATAAAGACGAAGATTCTACTGCCTGTTTGATTTGAGTTAAATCTACCTGGTTGCCCGCAAATTTGATAACCTCACCTTTAAATTTAAGCCTGAAGTTATCGATTTCCTCTTTTAATCTTTTCCGACTGGCAACCAGATTTTCACCATGAAGTATTAGCATCTCACTCAACTTTGTAAATTCCGTCGCCGTCTTTGATTGGTTGGTCAACCTTCATCCCTACATCATCGCCCTTTTTAGCCTTTTGAATATTTTGATGCTCAATTTGCATTGAGGTCACTTCTTGTTGGAACTCGTTGTCGTGACCAGAAATTTTAATCCGATCGCCAACTTTAATCGGGGCAAGAACGTGAATTACGGCTACCCCAATTTTGTTGTAGTAGTGAGTAACCTCACCGACTTTTGTATCTGCCATTCTCTCACCTCCCTTCAGATGAATATTTTACCACAAGTTTTTCTAGCGTGGCAAATAGCAACTGCCAACGCATCACAAACATCATCAAAATGGGTTTTTTTTCGATTTGGAGAGCGAAAAGATAAAAGTTTTCGGATTTCTTTTTTTATCTGGTTTTTGTCTGCCTTACCTGAACCGCAAATTTCCATCTTTACTTGCATCGGAACATATTCTACTACCGGAACTTTAGCTCGGGTAGCGGCAAGTCTCATCACCCCAATAGCCTCTGAAACCGTCATGGCGGTTTTGACATTAGCAGCAAAAAACAATCGTTCAAGCGCTAAAACATCAGGCTTATGATTTTTAATAAGACTGGTAATTTCTTTGTGAATTATGATTAGCCTTTTTCCCCAAATCTCGTTTTTGTTAGTCTCAATCCAACCGAAATTTACTAGCGAGAAATTTTTTTTGGTCGTTTTAATTAAGCCAAATCCGATTGTTGCCGTTCCTGGATCAATTCCTAAGATTATCATAGGTGAGACCGGATGGATTCGAACCATCGACACCCTGCTTAAAAGGCAGGTGCTCTACCACTGAGCTACGGTCCCTGTAAATTTCGCGAAATTTACAGGGTAAACCCTGTTTTTTTGATGTGCGAGATTAACTTTAATTTATATTCTCTTTTCCAGTTTTTAATGGCCTCTTCTCTTTTTCTAGCCTCCTCTTGGGAATTATAAGCCTCGTTGTAGACTAGCTCAACAGGCCTCTTGCCCAATAGGTACTTCGCTCCCATTCCTAAATTATGCTCAATAACCCTTCTTGCTATATTCGTCGTTATGCCAGTATAAAAAGAGCCATCTTTACATTTCAAAATATAAAGGAACCACTTCATCTTTTGGTGTTTATACTGTAAAATTATTAAATTTTACAGTGACCCCGGAGGGATTTGAACCCTCGATTTTCGGGATGAAAACCCGATGTCCTTGACCGCTAGACGACGGGGCCAAATTTAACTAGGGTAATTTTATCAAAAAAATGGATATTTATCAAAAGCTTTCAAGCCAAAATTTTTCTTTTCCTCTCCGATAGTAGCTTCCTCACCATGACCTGGGTAAACAACGATTTCGTCTGGCAGTTTGAAAAGTTTGTTTTTAATTGAATTTACTAAGTCAGCTTCCGAAGCATAAGAAAAATCAGTTCGACCAATACCTTGATAAAAAAGAGTATCCCCAGCAAAAACTACTCTCCTTCCTAAAAATGCTACCCCGCCAGGGGAGTGACCTGGAGTTTCCAGGACTTTTAATTTTTCTTTACCAAATTTAATTAAATCACCTTCTTGAATAAATTGATCGACTTTTGGTGCAGGGTCTGCCTCTACCCCAAACCAGTATTTTGCTGATGATCTTATTCTTTTAATTAAAAACAAATCAGCTTTGTGTATCCAAAAGGGAACGCTAAAAGCTAGTTTTAACTCAGTAACAGCAAGAACATGGTCTACGTGTCCATGAGTGGCAACAATTAATTTGGGTTTGAGGTTAAAGTCTTGGATTCGCCTAATAATATAATCTCCATCATCTCCTGGATCAATGATTACTGTTTTAAAAGTTTTC
>CAYIUX010000021.1:0-12755 GCA_964366795.1 uncultured Gammaproteobacteria bacterium
ATGGCGATTATGCGATTTCCGTGATGGGGAGAATGATTAGAAATGCCAGAAGCGTGAGTGGAAGCGGAAGCTCGATTACAATCGTTAATCCCGATGGAAGAACTACCGCTTTTTCCTGCAGCGACCTTGATGCGAATGGAACCAACGAGATTTCTTCAAACAGTGCCAGATTAATTAATGATGAGGTAAAGGTTAGTAGTAATTGCTCGAATGTTTTCAGTGTTACTACTGGAGAAGTAGGAGCCAGACCTAATGTAGTCACAATTAATTTTACTTTAAGTCAGGCAGGAGTGACAACTCGCCTTGAAGAACAGGCATCGGTTAATTTTCAAACGACCATTTCCTTAAGAAACTATTGACTTGCCTGGAAGTTATTTGCTACGATGAAAACAAGATGAAAAATAAGACAAACCAAAAAGGGCAGGCCCCAAACTTGTGTAAACACAGTTCGGGGCAAGCTCTTTTAATTGTAGTTTTAGTCATGGCAGTGGCTTTAACCATTGGTTTGGCAGTAGTTTCTCGCTCGATTACTGATATTAAGATTTCTCGTCAAGAAGAAGAATCATCCAGGGTTTTTTCTGTGGCAGAAGCGGGAATCGAAGCTGCTCTTATTGGCGGCAGTCTTTCAGATGATATAGGTGGAATTCAGTATAGCGTTACTTCTACCACGATGGGCGGTGGAACGGAATTTGTCTTTCCTAAGGCGACAGAGACTGGTGATATTCAGACTATTTGGTTGGTAGAGCATGATTCTAGTGGAAATTTAATAGCAACACCATTCTATACGGCTAGTAGTTTAAGTGTTTGTTGGGAAGATACCGACCCAGAAACAGCTCTTGAAGTTTCAATTTTGTATAAAGACGCTGGGGTTTATAAAATTGCTCGGGGGGCTTACGATGCTGAAGCTGCTTCTCGAGGAAATTCTTTTGACTTGCCTGATGGTGATGCTGCCGGTTGCCCGACAGGTTTAGGACGAAAAAAGACCCTAACCTGGACAGACTTTGGCATCACCCTTGATAGTAATACCTTTTTAATTTCCCTCCGCTTGCGCCCAATTTATAATCAGGCAAAAATTGGAGCGGTCGGAGTAGGAGGGTCAGGCGGCATTCTCCCTTCTCAAGGAAAGTGTTATGAATCGACTGCTTCTTTGTCCACTTCGGGAATTACTCGTAAGGTTCAACAATGTCAATTTCATAAGACTCCACCGGGAATTTTCGATTATGTTTTATTCTCCGAAGGAGGTTTAACAAAGTAATTTTAATCCCGCCAAAGGCGGGACTGCCCTATGGATTTCTTTGGCTTAGACATTGGTTCCTATAGCATCAAGGCGGTACAACTTAGAAAAATTCAAGATAAATATCAGCTAGTTGCTGTAGGCTCTGCTCCCTCAACTTCCAAAGGGCTCGCCTCTGAAGCGGAAAGCGATTTAACGGCTCTGGCAGAAAATATCAAAAAACTATATCAAGAAGCCAAGGTTACTACCAAAAACGTTATCAGCGCTTTACCCGAAGATCAGGTTTTTACCCGCGTGATTACCCTACCAAAACTTTCCGAAGAAGAGCTAACCTCGGCCTTAAAATGGGAGGCAGAGCAATATGTTCCAATTCCTCTTTCTGAGGTTACGTTAGCCCATCAGGTCATTGGTGAAACCACTCAGGATACTCGCCAGAAAACCGAAGTTTTGTTAGTGGCCGCCCCTAACCGCTTAATTGATAAGTTGCTTAAGGTTTTAAAAACAGCTGGCTTAAATCCAATTAGCTTGGAAACAGAAATTTTAGCGATGAGTAGAAGTCTAGTTGCCCCTGATTCGGAGGCAACACTCTTAGTTGATCTTGGGGCAAGAGCCACTGATATTGCGATTATTGAGAAAGGTCAAGTAGTTTTTACCCGCTCAATTTCAACTGCTGGAGAGGCTCTAACCCGAGCAGTTGCTGGAGCATTAGGTTTAGAAGCTGGACAGGCAGAAGAATACAAAAAAGCTTATGGAGTTGACCCCGGAAAATTAGAGGGTAAAGTTAGTCAAGCAATTGAGCCAATCCTGGAAGTAATTGTTAAAGAAATGGAACAAGCAATTCAATTCTATCAGCAAGAAAAGGAAAAAACAGTTAAAAGGATAGTTTTAACTGGTGGAACAGCAATTTTACCCGAAGTAGTTCCCCTACTGGCCAAGAAGCTTACATTCGAGACCCAAATTGGCGATCCATTTTCCAGGGTAGTTCAAGATAGTTTACTGGCAAAAATTCCTAAAAATGATTTACTGTTTTATACCGTAGCAGTTGGATTAGCAATGAAAGAGATTTAACATGGCCCAAGGAATCGATCTTCTCAAGGTAGAAAGAAAGAGAGATGAACGACTAGTTAATCTGGCCCATTCTTTAAAGGTTGGCAGTATTGTATTGTTAATTTTTTACAGTCTTATGGTCACTGCCCTTTTTTCCTTTTCGATTTATCTTGGACAAGAAAGCACAAAAACCACCAAAGAAATTGAGACAAAACAACGCCAACTTGAGGGATTAAAAAAAGTTGAATCTCTTCAGCTGGTTCTCAAACAACGCCTTTCTTCTTTAACAGAGTTGATGACCAAAAGAGGGGCTAGTTATCAAGAGTGGTTGAGCCAACTAGACCAAAAATCTGAACCAGGAATAACCATTAAACAAATAACGATACTTGATTCTGGAGTAATGAAAATTAGCGGGAGCGCTTCTCAGGCAACGGTTTTAGCGAGGTTTTTAGATAAGTTGGCCGAAGAAAACCCAATTTTTTCGACCGTAGTTCTCACTTCGATTTCTAGACAGAAAGACGGGAGTTATTTATTTAATATAGATTTGAAAACAAGCAATGCCACGCAAACCGTCTCTTGATTTAAATAAATACAAACCCTTTATTCTACCTTTAGTAATTTTATGTTTAGTTGTTTTCAGTGGACTTTTTTTACTGAAACCTAAGATTAGTCAGATTTTAGGTGTTCGCCGCAATCTTTCTTCTCAAAAAACCAAATTAGCTCAATTAACCACCAAAGTAGCCGCTCTTCAAGGACTGGACGAGGTTGAATTAGAGGAAAGAACCAAAGTTTTGCTCGGGGTCTTACCCTCTCAAAAGGATTTGCCCGGAGCCTTAGTGACGATAAAAAGTGTAACGAATGCTGCCGGTCTTGAATTGCGGGGAATCCAAGTCGAGCCAGGAGAAATTTCTACTGAGTCAGCCCAGCCAGAACCAACTAAAAAATATAATTTACCCTTTTTAGAATTTAAAATTACCGTTGGAGGGAACCGGACGCAATTTGAGGATTTTTTGACAAAACTTGTTTTAACTGCTCCCTTAATGCAGGCGACAACGGTGGAAATTACTCAAGCAGATGGCGGAGCAATCGAGGCAGATTTAAAACTTGATGTCTTTTTCCTGCCCCTACCATCTACCCTTGGGGCAGTGGAAAAGCCATTGGCATCAATTACCCCTCAAGAAGAGGGAATTTATCAGCAGTTAAGCAGAATTTCTCCAGCGCAAACAGGGACCATCTCTCCAATTCAAAGCGGTAAAGAAAATCCCTTTACACCATGATTTAGGATTTTTCCTCAATTATTAAATTAACTTTTTTCCCTTGTTTAGCTGCTTTAGTTCTAATTAAATTTCTGATTGCCCTGATAGTTCTTCCTCCCCGACCGATAATAATTTTAATATCATCCGGATGGGTCTTAAGACTAAGATTAACAAAATCCCCTTCTTGATTTTCTTGGATTTTTACTTTATTAGGATGACTAACAATTGAGGTGATTAAAAATTCAAGTAGTTTTTTCATTTTGAGCGTAAGGCGATTTGAGCCGCCTCTTCCTCTGCTTGTTGTTTACTCTTCCCTGTCCCCGTGGCTAACAGTTTATCATCCAAAAAGACTCCAATAGTGAAAGTTTTATTATGATCTGGTCCCTTCTCGGATAAGGTTTTGTAAACTGGGGAGGAATTAGTCTCGGCTTGGATTTTTTCCTGAAGTAAACTTTTTGAATCTTTAAAGCCTCCGGAACGAATGAGGACATCTAGGGTTAAAGAGAAATTATCGCGGATAAATTTTTTAACGGTTTTAAGACCTTGGTCCAAAAAGATTGCCCCGATGATTGCCTCAAGAGCATTGGCTAGTAAAGATGGGTTTTTCACACCTCCCGACTCCCTTTCCCCCTTACTTAAAAGAAGGTGATTTCCTGTTCCTAGCCGTTGACTAATTGTTGCTAATGAAGCGGTTCTGACTAAATTTGAACGAATATTAGTCAAATTTCCTTCAAAGTAATCAGGAAATTTTTCAAAAAGCCATTCTGAAATAACAAAAGATAAAATGGTATCGCCTAAAAATTCCAATCTCTCATTTGATTCAATATCGGGTTGATTTGTTTCATTCAAAAAAGAACGATGAGTTAACGCCTGAATTAAAAGTTTTTTGTTTTTAAAATTTACCCCTAAATTTTTTTCCAAATCTTTGAAATTATCTATATTCATTTTTTGTCCTCTTGCTGTTTTAAGATTGTTCCTAAAACTCCATTGACAAACTTAGGACTATTCTGGCCACCATAAGCTTTCGCTAATTCAACTGCTTCATCAATAATAACCTTTGGCGGTTCTTTTTTAGCAACTACCAGTTCATAAACCGCCAAACGCAAAATTGCTAAATCAATACGATTGATTTGTTGAATTGGCCACTCAGGAGCAGCCTTGGTAATAATTTTATCAATTTGAGCGACTTTTTTCAGAACCTTCCCGGCTAACTTATTCTCGGGAGCCGTTTTCGGCTGGAAATCCCAAGAAAAAAGGCTTTTGATTGCCTTAATTCTTTTTTTATGTCGGGGATCAAAAGGGGTTTTCATTTTTTGTACGGACCGCCACGTAAAGACGGCTTCTTGCCGTTAACGTGGCTGGCACGTGAGTCACTTTGTGACTTATACGTGCCACATTTAGGGCAAATCTGATGAGATACCTTCAGTTCCCCACAGCTCGGACAAGGAACCAAAGTTGGCAGTTTTAATTTAATTGCCGCTCTTCGCTTTCCTTTTCTTCTGGTTGAATGTTTTCTTTTAGGTAGGGCTGCCATATAATTTAGTGATTAGTGTGATTAGTTTGGTTCAATTGCTTTAATTGTATCTTGTTTAAGTTTAGCTTGCAATAATGGATATTGATCAAGACGTGGAGCAATATCTTGGGCTGCCCTTTTTGTTTTTTGGATTAAGGGTAAATCAGAAAATGAGGCAATCTTTAATTCAAAAAATCCGCTTTGGGCTACGCCATAAATTTCCCCAGGTCCACGCATTTTTAAATCAAGTTCAGCCAACTCAATCCCAAGATAGGTTCTTTCCAAAGCTTTTAATCTTTGTAACGGTTTGCCTTCGGGTGTCTCGGTAAAAAGCAAACAATAGGATTCCTTCATTCCTCGGCCAACCCTGCCGCGAAGTTGATGAAGTTGGGCTAAACCGAACCTTTCTGCCCCCTCAATCATCATAATCGTCGCCTGGGGAATATCGATCCCCACCTCCACCACTGGGGTGGAAACCAAAATGTCAAGTTTGCTCAGGCGAAATTGGCTGATAACCTCCTCTTTGTCTTTAGACTTCATTTTTCCATGGAGAAGACCAAGTTTAAAATCAGGGAAAATCTGTTTTTTTAATCGCTCGTATTCAGTAGTTGCAGCTTTAACTGTTTGTAAGGTTTCTGATTCCTCGATGAGTGGACAGATAATAAAACATTGGCCGCCCTCGTCTTTAACTTGTTTTCTGATCCATTGGTAGGCACGTTCTCTTTTTTGGGGTGGAACAACCCAGGTTTTGACCTTTTGTCTTCCTGGGGGCATCTCATCAATTAAAGAAAGGTCAAGATCTCCATATAAAGTTAAAGCAATTGTTCGAGGAATTGGGGTAGCGGTCATTGTTAAAATATGAGGAGCTCGACCTTTGCGAATTAATTTCCCTCTTTGTTCGACCCCAAATCGGTGTTGCTCATCGATAATTACCAAACCAAGTTTTTTGAATTTAGCCCGTTTAAAGATTAGGGCATGAGTGCCGACGATAAGATCGGGTGAGGTGTAAGGTGTAAGGTGTGAGGTGTGAGGTGTACTTCCAGTGACAAGATCAATCTTGACTCCTAGTGGTTCAAGAAGTGTCTTTAGTGTTCTGAAATGTTGATTGGCGAGAATTTCTGTAGGCGCCATCAAGGCTGACTGAATGCCGTTAAGATAGGCAACCCAGATAGCAGTAGCAGCAACCACTGTTTTTCCACTACCAACATCTCCTTGAAGCAGACGATTCATCGGTTGAGATTTCTCTAAATCAGCTAAAATTTCTTTTAAACATCGTTTTTGGGCTGAAGTTAACGTAAATGGAAGGCTGTTGATAAATTCCAGAAGCTTTTCCTGATTAACCTTTAATTTAAAGATAGTTTTCTTTTTTCTCCAGCCAATTTTTCTTTCTTGAGCGGCCAGTTGAAGCAAAAATAATTCCTCAAAAGCAAATCTTTGGCGGGCTTTTTGGATTTGAATTTTATCTTCGGGAAAGTGAATCCATTTTAAGGCTGAAGCTAGATTGAGTAAATCATTTGTTCGAGTAATTTCTTTAGGCAAAAAATCAGAAATTAATGGAATAATTTGACTAATAAGTAGGGAGGTTCTGGATCTCAACCATTTTGATGAGACTCCATAGGTCTCGTGATAGACAGGCACAAGACGTCCAGTGTGGATTTGACGTTTTCTGTTAATTATTTCATATTCTGGTGAGATTATGACGAGCTTTCTTCCAAACCAGTCAACCTTGCCGGAAAAACCATACTCCTCTCCTATCCTAATGGTTTTTACTAAAAATGGTTGATTAAACCAAACTATTTCAATCGAACCAGTTGCGTCGGCGACAATCCCCTTTTGAATTTTCTTGCCATGGCGGGTATATTCATTTTTTATCGAAATTACCCGCCCACGAATGCTGACAATTTCTCCTGGTTGAAGTTTGCCAATTAGGGAAACTAAAGAGTAATCAACGTAGCGAAATGGAAAATGGTAAAGTAAATCGCTGACTGTTTCAATTCCCAACCTCTTTAACCGCCTAGCATAGGTCGGTCCAACCATAAAAAGTTTTTTTACTGGAGCCTTAAAATCCATTTTACCTGAAAATAGAGTACAAAACCGGCAACATTGAGGTGAGAATTAACGCTAAAGAAGCGATGGTCACCAAAATTATCCAAAGTTTTTTTTGTTTTTTTGAAAGTCTCATTATTCAAATTCAATTTTTTTATACTTAAGTTTTCCAACTTTTAATATTAATGACTCCCCCTTATTGGAATTTGGTCTAAACTGTGGATCACGGATAGTTTTCTCATCGACCTCTACTCCACCTTGCTCAATAATGCGTTTTGCATCCGCCTTACTTCGTGATGATCCAGAATAATACACAAGTTCAAATAGTCTATAACCCTTGCCTCCTTCACCTGGAATCATTTTTTTTGTTTGAATCTTATCTGGAAGTTTTTTCTCTTGAAAGACTCTTTCAAACTCTTTTTCCGCATTTTTTGCGTCTAATTCTCCGTGATACATTTTAACAATTTCAAAAGCCAGTTTTTTCTTTATCTCCATTGGATTCACTTTACCCATTTGGAGTGCCTTTTTGTGCTCTTTTATTATTTGGAGTGGTACTTCGGTACAAAGTTCAAAACACGGGATAATGGTTTCATCGGGTAGAGCCATGACTTTGCCATACATATCATTTGGTAGATTATCTAGCGCGACATATGTTCCTTCGCTTTTGCTCATTAGTTTCTTCCCGGTCTTAGGATTAACTAAAAGCGGCGTAGTGATTACAAATTTTTCTTTTCCAAGATATTTTTGAACAAGCAATCGACCTGCTAACATATTAAAGGTCTGATCGGTTCCGCCTATCTCGCCATCAACGTTCATGGCTACTGAATCGTACCCCTGGAGTAGAGGATATAGGAATTCGTGGAGAGAGATCGGTTTATTAGCTTTAATACGTTTTTGAAATAAGTCTCTTTCAATAATTTGTTGAACTGTAAAATTAGCAGCGAGTTTAAACATTTCTTCAAGGGTTAGTTTATCAAGCCACTCACTGTTAAATTTAATTAAAACAGGATTAGGCCCTTTAAGGTCAATAATTTTATTTGCTTGTTCTTTATATGTTTTAAGATTGTCTTCTATCTGCTTTCGGGTAAGTGGTTTTCTAGTGGCATCTTTATCACTTGGATCACCTATTCTTGCAGTAAAACTTCCAACTAAGAAGATTATCTTATGCCCTAGGAGTTGTAGCTTTCGCATCAATAAAAGATTGGTTGAGTGTCCTAAATGTAAATGGGGGCCGGTAGGATCAATTCCATGATAAAAGGTCAGTTTTTTTCCAGATCGGAGCACTTTTTCAAGGGCCTCTTTAGAAGGATAGATTTTATCAACATATCTGGTTAAAACCTCTTCAATTTTGTCCATTTGAATTCAAAATAATGGTAACAGGTCCATCATTGACTAATTCTACTTCCATTTTAGCACCGAATTCGCCTTTTTCAACCTTCAAACCTGCTTTTTTAAGTTCAACAATAAATTTTTCAAATAATCGCTCAGCAATTTCTGGCTTGGCTGCTTCGCCAAAGTATGGCCGGTTTCCTTTGGAACAATCGGCAAACAAGGTAAATTGCGGAATAACCAAAATTTCCCCTTTAATATCTAGAAGTGAAAGATTCATCTTGTCGTTCTTATCACCAAAAATTCGCAGGTTTAAAATCTTGCTTGCTAATTTTTTCACTTCACCCTGAGCCTTGTCGAAGGGCCCTGCTCCCAAGAATAGCAAAAGCCCATTGCCAATTTGACCAACAATTTTGTTGTCGACCTTAACCGAAGCTTTTTTAACTCGCTGAACAACTATTCGCATAATTGTATCTTATCATTTTTAAATGTTGAGGTTTGTCAAGAGGTTTGTTAAAATTAAAACATGTCTTGGAAAAGTATTTGGCAACGGCGAATTTATCGGATGAGGTATTATTCTTCTAGGCAGCGATTGACTAAGGTCAAGCTTGCTTCAAGATTAACTTTCCTTGGTTTTGTTGGTCTTGTCGGTTTTGTTTTATTCTCCACGGCATTGTTTGCCTTTTATGCCAAAGACCTACCTCGACCAGATAAAATTGTTCGCCAAGAAGGATTTTCAACTAAAATTTATGATCGAAACGAGGTTCTTCTTTACGATGTTTTTGCCGATCAGCGACGAACACCGGTAGTCCTATCTGAGGTTCCTTTGTATCTTCGCCAAGCCACTATCGCCATTGAGGATAAAAATTTTTACAAGCATGGAGGCTTTGACCCAACGGGGATTTTCCGAGCAGTCTACAATATTGTTGTTCACCGCCGGCTTCAAGGAGGTTCAACCTTAACCCAACAGCTGGTTAAAAATGTTTTGTTAACTCCCCAACGAACCCTACCTCGGAAAATTAAAGAATTTATTTTGGCGGTTCAGATTGAAAATCGCTACTCAAAAGACGAAATTTTACAAATGTATCTCAATGAAGCCCCCTATGGAGGAACGGCTTGGGGGGTAGAATCGGCGGCGGAAACTTATTTTGGGAAAAAAGTGAATGAATTGAATCTGGTAGAATCAGCGATTTTAGCTGGATTACCCCAACGACCAAGTACTTACTCCCCTTTTGGTGACAACCCTAAAGCTTATGTTGGTCGAACAAAAGAGGTTTTACGAAGAATGCGGGAAGATGGCTATATAACCGTTGATCAAGAAAAAGAAGTAATTGCTCAATTGGAAAAAGTTGAATTTGCTCCAGAGGGTGTTAATTTTAAAGCTCCTCATTTTGTAATGTACGTTAAAAAACAACTTGAGGACCAGTTTGGACAAAAAATCGTCGAGCAGGGAGGACTGCGGGTTTATACCACCTTAGATTATAAAATCCAAGAACAAACTCAAAAAGCAGTTTCTGAGGAGATAGCCAAGGTCGAGTCACTTCACATTACAAATGGAGCGGCAATAGTTATCGATCCAAACACTGGGGAAATATTAGCCATGGTTGGTTCGAAAAATTACGACGACCCCAATTATGATGGTAAGTTTAACGTCACCTTATCCCTTCGCCAGCCTGGTTCAGCCATCAAACCGGTTACCTACGTAACAGCCTTGAAAAAAGGTTATACGGCTGCTACCCTACTCATGGATACTCCAACCACCTTCCCTGGTGGTGTTGGCTTGCCTGATTACAAACCGGTTAATTATGATGGTAAATGGCATGGACCTCTCCAGGTTCGCTACGCTTTGGGTAACTCGATTAACTTGGCGGCGGTCAAAATGTTAGTTCAGATTGGTTTAAAAGAAATGTTAACTACTGGTTTTGAGATGGGCTTAACGACACTGGAGCCGACACCGGAAAATCTTCGTCGATTGGGACTTTCGGTGACTTTAGGTGGCGGTGAAGTTCGGCTCTTAGAGTTAGCTTCAGCCTATTCCGCTTTTGCTAATGGAGGCTTAAAAGTAGAGCCAGTTTCCATTCTCAAGGTGACGGATAAGGAGGGAAAAGTGCTAGATGAGTATAAACCAATTTCCGGTCGTCGAGTTTTGACCTCCCAACAGGCATTTTTGATTTCTCACATTCTTTCTGATAACAGCGCAAGACTAATGACCTTTGGGGAAAGAAGCGCTATAAATATTTCCGGCAGGATGGTAGCAGTTAAAACTGGAACTACTAATGATAAAAAAGACAACTGGACAATTGGTTGGACACCACAGATTATTGCTGGTGTTTGGGTGGGAAATAATGACAATACGGAAATGAAAGAAGTGGCCTCAGGGGTTTCTGGAGCGGCTCCAATTTGGCGAAGAATTATTCTTTCTGCCCTGACCGATAAGCCAAATATTGGTTTTTCTGTGCCCGAGGGCATCGTTACGGCAGAGGTTGATAATGTTTCTGGTTATCGCGCCCATGATGGTTTTTCTTCAAGAGTGGAATATTTTATTGAAGGAACCGAGCCAACCGTCGATGACCCAATTCATACTAAATTGCAACTTTGCCGAGGGCAAAATAAGTTAGCCACTCCGGCTCAAGTGGCTCGGGGTGACTATGAGGAAAAAGAATTTTTCGTTTTTAAAGAAAGTGATCCGGTTTCCACTGAGGGGGTTAATCGTTGGCAACAAGGGATTGACGAATGGTTGGCAACCCAAGGCGATTCTCGTTATCATCCGCCTAGTGAATATTGTGGTTCAACCGAAGAAATTGAGGTGACGATTAATGAACCAGCAAATGAATCACAAGTTTCTGGCAACGAAGTCAAAGTTGCCGGCAAAATTGTTTCTTTAAATGATATTGAAAAAATTGAAATTATGATTAATGGGGAGGTTAAAGAAACACTTTTAGACACTAAGAAATTTGAAAAAATATTTAGCTTGAGTGATGGCGTTTACGCGATAAAGGTCAAGGCTAAAGATATTAAAGGGAATCAAGGTGAAAAAGAAGTAAAAACTGGGGTAGATGTTCCCTGGAATTGGACCCCCTCTCCTACGCCTACTCCAACTCTCTCCCCCACTCCAACCCCAACTCCGTAATAGTTTGTTCTAGTTTGTTGTCTTGATTTTTTGAAAAAATCTTGTATACTTACTTCGCAAAGTTTTAAGGAATTTTATGGATGAAAGACTGAAACAAACACCTCCGCAAGTAATTGAAACAGTCTCTCCAGATAATGGAGATATCAAGACGATTGAAAGATATACAAATCGCCTCCTCAGGATGGTTAATTCTGGTTTTCTTACCCCAGAAGATGGTATTAGGATTATATGGAGAAGACATAAGAAAGAAAAGTTAAATGTAGATCAGCGCATGATTTGTTTGGATAAATTAATTGACGGTCTTCCGGAAGAGGTGATAGAAGAATTGACTAAACCAATCAATCCAAAAGGAGAAACACGTGTTATGCAGATTGCTGCTGAAGAAGAAACCAGAGTGATGCTAAGAGGAAAAACCAGAAAAAGACCCTCAAAGGGCATGCGTAAACATGTAAGAGAAATGAAAGCTGAGGCGCGTCGTAGAGGCGAACTACCACCTAACTTTTAATTTTTGCTCTAAATTTTTTTGAGATAGCTTCAATAATTTTCTTTCTTATTTTTTCAATTTCTTTATCACTTAATGTTTTTTTCTCACTTTGATAAGTAATCCGGAAGGTTCGAGTGTCTTTATAAGAATCAAGTAATTCAACACTTTGAATAATTAAACTGGTTGATTTAATTAATTGAATCATCTCCCCCACCAGGGTTTTTTCTGGAACAACAAAGGCTAAGTCTTCAATAATGGCTGGATATTTTGGCACCGGGGTATATTTTTTAGTGGTCGTGGCATATTTGACCAATTCATTAAAATCTAAATCAAAAACCACCACTCTTCCTTTAATCCCAAATCTGGCCAAAATGATGGGGTTTATTTCTCCGACAATTCCTAAAGAATCTTGCCCAATTGTAATCTCGGCAGTGCGAAACGGATGAAAAATCTTGCCATAAAAAGTTTTTTTAAGCTGATAGGAAGTGAAGTTGTAATGGGTAATCCCCAGCTCTGCTAGTAAAGCCTCAATTATTCCTTTGACTTGAAAAAATTGATTGCCAGTTAGCGCTCCGCTAAGCATTAGGATTTCATCAGGAAGTTTATCTGATGTAGTGGGGATATAAACATTAGCCAGTTCAAACATCTGGATTTCGCTAGTCTCGGGTTGGTTTTTGGTCACTACTTCAAGCAATGATGGAATAAGCGAGGGTCTC
>CAYIUX010000022.1:0-12693 GCA_964366795.1 uncultured Gammaproteobacteria bacterium
ATATTATTGTAGTAGCTGTGTTGTTTGGATTTTATGGTTATGTATTGCGACAAGTAAAGATTAAAAAAATTAATGCCCACCAAATATGGTGGATGATTTTTATAGGAGTAGCAGTTTTATTATTTTCCTATCCCGCCTTTTCCTATGATATTTTCAATTATATTGCCACCGCCAAGGTAACCTATTTTTATAAAGAAAATCCTTATTTAGTGATGCCGATTGAATTTATTGGCGAACCGATGCTTAACTTTATGCACGCCGCTAACAAAATTGCTTTGTACCCACCGCCTTGGATAATTCTTACGGCGGTTCCTCATTTTCTTGGTTTGGGAAATATTCTTTTGACTGTTTTTACTTTTAAAATTTTTGTGGCTGCTTTTTATTTAGTCGGTGCTTGGCTCATTTGGAAAATATCTGGAAAAAATTTGTACTCGTTCACTTTTTTTACTCTAAATCCTCTGGTGATGATCGAAACTTTGGTTTCCGGTCATAACGATGTGGTAATGATGAGCTTTGCTCTTTTAGCCTTTTATTTACTTTTCCAGAAAAAGAAGATATTGGCTTTTTTGTCTTTGCTCGTTTCGGTGGGAATAAAATATGCGACCATAGTTTTGTTGCCTCTATTTGCTTTCTCCTCTCGATTCAAAAAAGAAAAACTAATTACTTTTTCTTGCTGGTTGATGTTGATTGTTTTCCTTTTATCACCATTGCGCGAAGAAATTTATCCCTGGTATTTTATTTGGATAATCGCCCTGGCGGCGCTAGTTCCAAAAAATAAACTTCTTTGGTGGTTGGTGATGGGTTTTTCGTTTGGTTTGCTCTTGCGCTATACTCCATGGCTCTATTTCCGCACCTACGGCGGTCTGACCCCAACAATTAAAACTCTAACTACCTTTATTCCACCGACTTTAGCGCTAGCTTTTTATTTGCTAAAAGGTCAATTTGAATCCAGGAATAAATAGCGTTAAAATATAGGGTAAATATGGCTAGTTTGGCAGAAATAAAAGCGGAAATCCGTCATGGTCTAACCACGGGAGTACTTGAATTTTTTATTCCACCCCTGCCCCTGAAAGAGGTAGAACTTGCTTCTATTGAGGCTGGTTGGAGGTTGGATAAAAGAGGAAAATATGCAGAAGCAGCGAATGTTTTTTATACAATTTTTCAAAAAGAAGAGACTCCCGAATTAAAGACGGAGGCAGGGATTAGTCTTAGCCAAATGCTTATTAATTTAGGCAAATTTGGTCAGGCCAGAAAAATTCTTGAGCAAGTGTCTTGGGTAACTCCGGAAGTTAAGCCAGAAAACAGAAGATTTTATTGGCAAGCGAGAATTGAAGAAAAAACAGCGTGGATTGTCGATTATGAGGGTGATTTTAGGGAAGAAATAAAAAGACTTGAAGAGGCAAGAAGACTTGCAGGAGAAATTCCTGAAGAAGAAAGAACTAGGGAAATGGAAGATCTTCTGTCCACAACGGTTCATTTTCTTGGTCGGGCGCATTTAGGTTTGGCTTTACAAGGGATTAAACCAAAAGAAAACGCGGGTAAAGCTGTAAGTTATTTTAACACCGATCTTGAGCGGTATCAGGAATTGAGGAGAAAAGGTGAAACTCGTCCTGAAGGGGAGGGATTTCAACACGCCTGGTTGGCACGTTGTTATTTGGTGTTAGATGACGAACAACAAGCCGAGAAAGAAGTTAATTTAGCTGGTGAATTATTTGCAGAATATACTCGAGAACATCCCGAAACTGGTGTGCTTGCCCATTTTAATCTTTTAAAAGGAAGATTGGCGGCAAAAAGAGGACAAGTAGAAAACGCAAGATTTCATTTTGAAAAGGCGCTGGAGATTCGGACAGAGGTTGAGCCATATCCGAAAGGAGCGGCGGAAGCAATGGTTGGAATTGCCTGGACTTATTTTGCTGAAGGAAAATATGGAGCGGCGATGCATTATGGATTCCAGGCAATAAAAACTTATTCTTATTTTTTGCTACGGGGTTTTTTCTAAAAATATGTGGTTTTGGTTTGCCCTACTATTTGCCATTACCAGTTCTTTGGGAATGATTATTTCAAAGAGAATTATGAGGGCAATGGATGAGTACTGGTGTTTGTGGATATCAGGACTTTTTACTTTACCCTTCCTGTTTCTTATAGTTATCTATTTTTACCATATACCTCACGTTGATAGGATCTTTTTTTTCGCAGTTGGGACAAGCATTATTTTGGATATCATGGCGGCAGTTTTTGCCTATAGGGCTATTAAGATTTCCGAGGTTTCCCTAGTTGCTCCTCTTTCTGCCTTCAATCCCGTTTTTACTGCCATCATCTCTTTTGTTTTTTTGCGAGAATTAGTAAGTTTGAAGGAATTGGCAGGAATAGTGGTCATATGCATAGGCGCTTATCTTTTGGGGATATCAAAGACACAAAAAAGTTTACTTTCTCCCATTAAAACCCTTTTAACAAATAAAGCTGTTCAGCTCTCTTTAATGGCGTACTTTATTTGGGCTATAACACCGATTTTCCAGAAGATTGCTATTTTCCATACCAATCCTCCAACGCCACCGTTTGTTTCTTTTTCTGGTATGGTGGGAACAGCTTTCTTTTTTGGAATACTGGCAACTAAATTTTCTCACAGTTCTTTTAATGGCATCAAAAGTAGTATTAAGAAATTTCTCCCACTTTTTCTTTTACTGGGGGTTTTGGCAGGTATAGGCCAGACAGCAGCTTTTGTGACTTTTAGTTTAACCAAACTGGGACTGGCGACAGCTATATTTAAACTTAGTATGATTTTTAGTGTAGTGCTTGGTTGGATATTTTTTAAAGAAAAAAATATTAAAGATAGGTTAATAGGTTCAATAGTTATGTTAATGGGGGTATTTTTACTAGTGTTATAATGCTAGGCTTAATTTATCTTTTTTCTTCTTTTGTTTTTGGGTTTTTCTTGGTAAGTGTTTTTTTAAAGCCAATTAAAAATCTGGCTAAGCTGTCTGCTTCTTTTTTAGTTGGGATTTTTATTTTCAGCTGGCTGACTTTTATTTTCTCCTTGGTTTTTTCTTTTGCTAATGAGCCAATTAAATTAGGAATATTGGGGACTTTTGGGGTATTTTCATTGATTTTGCTGATATTTAAGAAAAAACTGCAGAGAGATGATTTACAGGTAAATATTAACTTAACTGATTTTGTTTTTTTGATTTTTGCTTTGATTTTTAGTTTTTGGATAATGGGGAAGTCATTTGACTATGATGGAGTTGGTTATTTTAGGATTGCCTCAAATATTTTTGATGATTTTAATGTTCATCTTTCTTTAATGCGTTCTTTTTCTTGGGGGAAAAATTTTCCACCCCAGTTGCCATTTTTTGCTGGTCAGCCAATAAAGTATCATTTTCTGACCGACTTCAATTTTGCCGTTTTTGAATATTTAGGCTGGAATTCTGGTTGGGCTATCAACATTCCCAGCGCCTTAGCTTTTGCCTCGGTTTTGGTTTTAATTTATAGTCTTTCGCAGGAATTATTTGGCAAAAACATTGTTGTGGGCTTTGTTTCTGTCGCCCTTTTTCTCTTTAACAGCAGCTTCACTTGGCTTAAGTTAAAGACTCTCACACAAATTTGGCAGCAAGGAGAATATCTTTCGGCTGGACCGTTTGATGGGGGAATAATTAGCATTTTCTGGAACCTTAATACTTATGTTAATCAGCGTCATTTAGTAGTGGCACTGGGACTATTTTTAATAGTGGTTTATATTCTCCTATCGAGCTGGCGGGAGAAAAAAATCTTGACTACTATGTTAATTTTTACTGGAGTTTTGATTGGTTTGTTGCCTTTGTGGCATGGGTTGGTTTTTTTGGCAACTATAGTTGTGTGTTTGGCATTTTGGGTATTAACAAAGTTTAGAAAGTCATACCTTTGGTTGCTTTTAATAGCTTTTGTATTTTCTTTGCCCCAGCTTATTTTCATATCCAGCGGGGGGAATAATTTGCCTTTGTTTAAGCCTGGATTTTTAATAGCCGAAACCCTGACGCTGGAAAATTTTGTTAGATATTGGCTGTTTAATTTAGGACTGAGTTGGCTAACTATTCTTGGTGGATTTTTAATAAGTAGTCGAGAGCGAAAAAATTTTTACCTTCCATTTTTGGTTCTTTTTATTCTTGGCAATCTTTTTCAATTCACTCATAATATGTTCCACAATCACAGTCTTTTTAACCTTTGGATTGTAGTGTCAAACTTTTACTCAGCTTATTTTTTGGTATATCTTTTTCAGAAAAAATGGACAGCAAAATTGGCAGCCATTATTTTGCTGGTGTTGCTGACTTTTTCCGGGGTAATTGACCTAATGGTTATCAAAAACGATTTTATTCATCGAATTACAGATGCTCCCCGAGACAAATTAATGAGCTGGATTAAAGAGCAAACACCAACATCGACAGTTTTTCTTTCCGAAGAAAAACTTTATAATCCAGTTAATCTTGCCGGGAGAAAAGTATTTTTAGGCGCCAGTCATTTTGCTTGGGGATATGGGTACGACATTGATGAAAGAAAAATTTTGACAAGCAAAATTGAAAAAGAGGATAATACAGAAGAGGCGGTGGGATTACTAAAGAAGGCCAGGATTGATTATTGGTTGGCAACACCACCAGCAAAATTTGACTTACCAAGAGTTTATGAAGATGAATCTTGGATTGTTTATCAAATTCCTAAAGATTAACTTTCGGAAAATTATTGTTCCCTTTTTGCTTTTTGTATTAGTTTTTATTGTCTATTTTGGGGTCGGAACCCGCTGGACGTTTAAACCTCGTTGGGGATTAGACTATTTTAATCCTCTAGCTGAATCTCTACGCGTTGGCCGGTTGGATTTACCGGTGGTGGGAACAACTTATGACCTCTCTTACTTCCAAGGGAAGCGGTATGCCACTTGGGGAATATTGCCGGCTTTACTTTTAATTCCCATTCAGATTATCAAGGGTCGCTATATTCCAATCTTTTACTTGTCGCTTTTGTTTAGCGGGTTGAATGTAGTTGTGGTTTATTTATTATTGCGGCGAATAAAAGAAGAATTCCTCCCAGTTTTTAGTAATCTTTCCGTTATATTAGTGACCTTTCTTTTTGCCTTTGGGACCGCTCATTTTTATATTGGCACTTTATCAAGTGTTTGGCATGTTGAGCAAATAGTTTCTACTTTTCCGGCTCTTTTGGGTACTTATTTAATTTTTAAAAAGAAGAGAAAAGCCATTGATTATTTTCTTTCAACCACGGCTTTTGGTTTAACTCTTTTGGGTAAGGCAAACATGGTGTTATTAGTCTTTTTGCCAATTTCCCTTTATTTTGTCGATGTCTTTAAACGAGGGTTGTTTCGGCAATGGAGGACTTGGTGCACTCAAGCGATTATGATCTTTGGTTTACCACTTTTGGTTTTTAGCTCAATGTTTTTTCTTTATAATTATCTGCGATTTGCTAATCCTTTTGAAAATGGCTATCGCTACATAAACGAAAATCCCCATTTTTATCAAGTTCGTCAAAAAAATGGCATCTGGTCAATTAAAAACGCTCCCCGAAATTTTTGGTATATGGCCTTAGAGATGCCTTCCTTGACCCTAGATAACAATCAAAAAGTCAAGCTAAATTTTAACCTTGAAGGAAATTCGATTTTCTTTTTAACCCCACCATTGTTAGCTGCTTTTTTGGCTTCTCCATTGAATCCTTATATTCTTTCACTTTGGCTGACTTTAATTATTAGCCTTGTCCCAATTTTGATGATTTATAGCACGGGTTGGATGCAGTTTGGTTATCGCTATAGCTTGGACTTCTTGGTGCTTCTAATCTTACTTTCTGTTTTTGGAATTAAAGGGAGAGTAAATTTTCTTTATTTTTTGGGAATAGTATTCGCTGTCTGGATGTATTTAATGGGAATAAATGCCTTAATGTAATAAAAACAATGATTAAAAAATATATTCCATTAATAATAGTGGCGCTAGTGGCTATTTTTGCTAGCTGGCCGCTTTTGACCCCAGGTTTTATTCCCACTCACGATGGAGAATACCATATTATCCGCTTTTATGAATTTGACAAAAATATTAAAGCGGGAATATTTTTTCCTCGTTGGGCGCCAGGTTTAAATTCTGGATTTGGAGTACCCCTTTTTAATTTCTTTTATTCTTTGCCAAATTATGTCGGGGAAATATGGCATATTTTAGGTTTTTCATTCGTTGATTCTTTTAAACTTTTAATGGCAGTCGGGATTTTTTTGGCGGCGATATTTTTTTATCTTTGGGTAAGAGAATTGTTCGGAGAATGGCCAGCAGTAGTTGGAGCAGTCTTTTATACTCTTGCCCCTTATCATTTGGTTGATGTTTATGTTCGCGGCTCTCCAGGTGAGGTTTGGGCTTTGGCTTTTTATCCAGCGATTTTATGGGCCTTGGAAAGGAAAAGCATTTTGGCGGCCATATTTCTGGCTTTACTCATTCTTTCTCACAACATTTTGGCTTTAATTTTTTTGCCCTTTCTAATTAGCTATTTAATTTTTAGAAAATTTAGTATTCGGTATTCAGTTTTCAGTATTCTGTTGGGTTTAGGTCTTTCCTGCTATTTTTGGCTACCGGCTCTGGCGGAGTCAAAATACGTTACTGGATTGCAGATTATTGATTATTCCCAACATTTCCCCGCTCTCTTTCAGCTTATTTTTCCTTCTTGGGGAGCAGGTTTTTCGGTACCAGGAATTGGGGATGGGATGTCATTTCAAATCGGTATTCCTCATCTTTTAGTGATAATTGCGAGTTTAATTTATCTAAGGAGAAAGTCTTTTGTTATTTTTTGTTTAGCTTGGTTGGCGATTATTTTTGTCTTGCTTCTGGAGGTTTCTATGCCATTATGGAAGCTAATGCCATTTATGTCTTTTCTTCAATATCCCTGGCGGCTTTTGAGCTTGATGGTGGTAATAACATCTTTTACTGCTACCACTTTGGTTTATCTTAAAAAATCCAAACTTTTAGTAGTCATTTTAATTTTTTTAGCCCTGATATTTTATGGCGGTTATTCCCGACCGGTGAAATATTTACCAAGAAGCGACGATTTTTATCTTTCAAATCCAACCTGGACTGACGGGACCGCTACTTTAGGTGATAGTTTTAATACAATCTGGCTGGCCGGTAAAAAATTGACTCCTACGCGCAACGCCATTGCTTATTTTCCGGGTTGGGAACTTTGGGTTGACGACCAGAAACAAGAAATTGATTTTAGCAATGGTCTGATTGACTTTTCTAAATTTGTGGGAGAACATCGGGTAGAAATAAAATTTGTAGAAACGCCCGTCCGAAGATTGGCCGACACAATTTCTATTTTGAGTTTGCTTTTTTTGCTGGCGATGTTAATATTTAAAAGAAGAAAAAAGATAAAATGAAAGTAGCAATTGACATTTTTCCTCTTAAATCAGCTCATCAATTTCGGGGAGTTGGTAGTTATACCAAGAGACTAGTTGAGGCACTCCAATTAATTAAACTACCCAATTTTTCAGTCCAATTAATTAAACAAGGGAAAATTCCCTCCAACTGTAATATTGTCCATTATCCATACTTTGATCTTTTTTGGTTAACTTTGCCAATTAAAAAACCAAAGCCGAGAGTGGTAACTATTCATGATGTAATTCCCTTAGTATTTCCTCAACATTTCCCACCAGGAATAAAAGGTAAAATTAAATTTCAAATTCAAAAATTTTCCCTAAAAGGAGTGAAGGCAGTGATTACTGATTCAAAGAATTCCAAAAAGGATATTGCCAACTGGTTAACCTACCCAAAAGAAAAAATCTATGTAGTTCCACTCGCCCCAGGAAAGGAATTTAGACCAATCACTAATCACCAGTCACTAATCGCCACAAAGAAAAAGTATCAATTACCCGATACTTTTGTTCTATATGTGGGAGACGTGAATTATAATAAAAACATTCCTGGTTTAGTAAAAGCTTGCAAAAAAATAAAAGTTCCCCTGGTGATAGTAGGCAAGCAGGCAGTCGAAAAGAATATTGACCGACGACATCCTGAAAATCGCGATTTGGTTTGGCTTCAGACTTATTGCCAGTCACCAGTCACCAGTCACCAGTCACCAGTAGTCACTCTTACTGGTTTTGTTCCAGATGGAGATTTAGTGGCAATTTATAATCTGGCTACTGTCTACTGTCAGCCCTCTTTCTATGAGGGTTTCGGCTTGCCGGTTTTGGAGGCAATGGCTTGTGGTTGTCCGGTGGTGGCAGCAAATACTTTAAGTTTATCGGAAATTTGTGGAAAGGCGGCCGTAATGGTCAATCCATATGATATAAATAGTATTGCGAATGGATTAGAAAAGGTGATACGTGAGACGAAAATACGAAATACGTTAAAAGAAAAGGGATTGGCGTGGGTTAAGAATTTTAGTTGGGAAAGAGCCGCCAACCAGACAATAAAAGTTTACCAAAATGTTTACCAAGAAAATAAATGACGCAAAAAATAATTAAATTTATTGTTGTTGCCTTTTTAATTTGGCGAGTGAGTTTGCTTTTTTTTGCGTTTTTAGGGACAAATTTTATTCCTTTACATGAAGGCTATCTAGGGGAAAGTGTTTGGGCAAATTTTGATGGGGTCCATTATTTAAATATTGCCCAAGGGGGATATGGACTTTACCAGCAAGCCTTTTTCCCGCTTTATCCATATTTTCTTCGCTGGTTAGCTCCATTATTCTCCAAAGACTATCTTTTAAGTGGTCTTTTTATTTCTCATCTAGCATTAGTTCTTGCTCTTTGCCTGCTTTATAAACTGATAAGGCTGGACTTTGAGGAAAAAATAGCTAAAAGAGGTATTTTATACTTATTACTTTTTCCGACGTCTTTCTATTTCGGCAGTGTTTATGCCGAGTCATTATTTCTAGCCCTTGTTTTGGGTTCATTTTATGCCGCCAGGAAAAAACAATGGTTAATTGCTGGGATTTTGGGCGCTTTTGCCAGCGCCACCCGGTTCGTGGGAATATTTTTATTCCCCGCGCTACTTATCGAGTGGTATCAAAGTAGACGAGAAAATAAAAATGAGGATATAAAAAGTTTTCTGCCCTTATTTTTTATCGGCGTTGGACTTTTGTTTTATATGTGGTATTTGAAAAAGACAGTCGGCGACCCTTTATATTTTATTCATGTCCAACCATTTTTTGGAGCCGAAAGAACTGGGAGTAAGATTATACTTTTATACCAAGTATTTTGGCGCTATTTTAAGATGATTTTAACAACAAGAGCTGACGTTTTGTATTTTGCCGTTTGGACAGAACTGCTAGCCAGTATTTTATTTCTGGCGCTTTCAGTTTTTGCTTATCTGCGATTGAGGTTTTCTTATTTTGTTTTTATGGTTTTAGCTTATATTACTCCAACCCTAAGTGGAACTCTCTCCTCAATGCCGCGTTATGTTTTGACTTTATTTCCAGGTTTTATCTTGCTGGCTGTTTTTGCCGAAAAATATCGTTGGTTGAAAATTATTTATCCAATTATTGGAGGCATTTTATTGGTGGTTTCAACCATACTTTTTATCCGAGGCTTTTGGATAGCATGAATTAGTGATTAGTGATCAGTGATCAGTGATCAGAAGAAGATTATGAAGAAAAGAATTAAGCAAGTAGAAGATTTAAGAATTTGGCAGGTAGGGCACAAGCTTGTTTTGAATATTTATCGGTTAAAGAAAAAACTTCCTAAAGAGGAGCTTTATAATTTGACTTCTCAAATTAGAAGTTTAAAGACGAAATCTAATCATAAATGACTAATCACCAATCACTAATTGCTAATCACCGTACTGCCGAAATCGGCATTATCGGCGGTTCGGGTTTTTATGATTTAGCTACCGGCTTGAAAGAAATTAAGGTAGAAACCCCATACGGTCCTCCTTCGGATAAAATTGCCTTGGGGAAAATTGTTGGTAGAAAAGTGGCTTTTTTGCCACGGCATGGTAAGACTCATGATATTCCACCCCACAAAATTAATTACCGGGCTAATATCTGGGCTTTAAAATCATTGGGCGTTTCCAGAATTCTTACTTCTCACGCTGTTGGTTCTTTGCAAAAAAACATTAAACCTGGAGATTTTATAATTCTTGATCAATTTATTGACCGAACAAGAAGAAGAATTGATACCTTTTATGATGGCCAAATTGCCACCCATGTCTCAACTGCTTTTCCTTATTGTCCGCAATTAAGAGAGTTAGCCATTAAAGTTGGGAAAGAAATGAGACTGCCACTTCATGAGAAAGGAACGGTGGTTGTCATTCAAGGCCCGAGATTTTCCACTGCGGCTGAATCGAGTTGGTTTACGAAAATGGGTTGGGATGTGGTTAATATGACCGAATATCCAGAAATTGTTTTAGTTAGGGAAAAAGAAATGTGTTATTGTGCGATAGCAGTAGCCACTGATTATGATGCTGGTTTGGTTGCCGAAGGCGAGGTCAAACCGGTTTCGGTTGATAAGATTATCAATGAGTTTCAGAAAAATATTACTAAAACGAAAGAGCTGATTTTAAAAATGATTAAAAACTGGCCCACCAGAGCAAGCTGTCATTGTCAGCAATCTTTAAAAGGAGCTCGTTTTGTTTAAAAAAATTCTTAAAAACCAACTAATTGCCGGAAGTCTGGTTTTATTTGTCGGAACGATGTTCGCCAACTTTGCTAGTTATCTTTATCACCTTCTAATGGGGCGAATGTTAGGTCCCGTTGGTTATGGTGAACTGGAAAGCGTGATATCTGTTCTTTATCTTCTAGTAATTATTGCCACCAGTTTAATTTTAGTTATTGCCAAGTTTGTCGCTGACCTTAAGGGAAAAGGGAATTTGCCAGGGGTTAGTTTCCTTTTTTCTTATTTTACCCGTCAACTTATTCTTTTTGGGGGACTTTTATTATTGCTTTTGGTCATTATCAGTCCACTTTTAGCCTCCTTTTTACATCTTGATTCAACTTTACCTTTGATTCTTGCCAGTTTTTCTTTTTTCATCACTCTTCTTTTAGCTCTCAATCGAGGTGTCCTCCAAGGGCTGATGAAGTTTAAAGAATTAGCAGTTATCAGTATTTGCGAAAACGGATTAAAGGTGATAATTGCCGTAATCTTGGTTTTTTTGGGATTTTGGGTTAAGGGAGCAGTCTCGGCTTGGTTTTTGGCTGGTTTTATTACCTATGTGTTTGCCCTGTTTTTATTAAAAGAGGTAAGGAGACTTAGCCCGCAAAAGCCAGATTTTAACAAAAAGAAGTTTGTTAATTTTGCCCTCCCAGTTTTGCTGGTTAATCTAAGTTTTACCTCTTTGTATACTACCGATATTATTTTGGTTAAACACTTTTTTTCTCCCCATGAGGCGGGTTTATATGCTGCCTTAACTATTTTAGGGAAAATTGTCTTTTTCGCTTCCAGTCCAATTTCAATGGTGATGTTTCCTATGGTTGTTGATCACCACGCTCGAGGTCGGGATTATCGTCATTTATTGTTTGTTTCTCTTGTTTTGGTTTTTTTGATTTGTTTAGGGATTGAAGTTGTTTTTTTTCTTTTCCCCAAACTGATGGTTTTCTTGTTGTTTGGTAAAGATTTTCTTGCTGCTGTTCCTTTAGTTGGTTGGATGGGGATTTTTCTTTCGATTTATTCTTTAAGCTATCTTTTTGCTAATTTTTTTCTTTCGCTTGAGAGGACTAAAAGTGTTTTTTTTCCGATAATTGCTTCATTGGGGCAGATAATCTTGATTTATTTTTTTCATAATTCCCTGTTTCAAGTGATTCAAGTTTCGATCTTGACTTCTGGTTTACTGCTTTTAAGCCTGATGTTATACTACCGTTATGATAAGACGAAAGCTTCTCTCGGTCATCATTCCCGCCTATAGGCAGGAAAAGACAATCTACAAAGACATAAGTCGAATTCAAAATGTTTTGGAGCAGATTCGCTATGATTATGAAATTATAGTTGTTGTTGATGGCAGGGTTGATAGAACTTTTGAAAATGCCTCAAAACTCAAGTTGCCAAAGATAAAAGTTGTTGGTTACGAAAAAAATCACGGTAAGGGGTATGCTGTTCGCTATGGTATGGCTCGGGCAAAAGGAGATCCAATTGCTTTTATTGATTCCGGGATGGATATTGATCCCAATGGGCTCTCAATGATTCTTGAACATATGGAATGGTACGATGCTGATATTATAGTTGGCTCCAAAAGACATCCGGCTTCTAAGGTTCCTTCCTATCCTTTCATAAGGAAAGTTTATAGTTTTGGTTATCATGCTTTGGTAAGACTACTTTTTGGTTTGAATCTTAAGGATACCCAGGCTGGCTTGAAAATTTTCCGGCGAAAGGTTTTGGAAGATGTAATGCCCCGGCTTTTGGTCAAAAAACATGCTTTTGATATTGAAATATTATCAGTCGCCAGGAGATTAGGATATAAAAGAATTTTTGAAGCCCCGATTGAAGTTGATCCTAAAAGATTTAAATTTTCCAGCACAATAAGTTGGAAAGTGGTTAAGGATATGCTTTGGGATACATTGGCTGTTTTTTATCGTTTAAGAATTCTTCGTTATTATGATGATTCAAACAAGCGCAAATGGCGCTATGATAAGGATTTAGATTTTAAGGTAAACATTGGCTAAAGCCAATATTTACGCCTGGAGTTTGGTGTGTGAAGATTGAGGTTGGTTATGAAAAAATACACAAAATATAATTTCGAGAATTTAGAAATTTATCAATTA
>CAYIUX010000023.1:0-6215 GCA_964366795.1 uncultured Gammaproteobacteria bacterium
AGCAGGTTCTGGAGGAGAAGGTGGACCGTATGAACAAACAATTAATGCCCCCCAAACCAGTCTTTATCGGGTTCAAACTTGGGGGGGAGCGTCATGTTATCGCTGGCAAGAGTGTAAATGGGGATGTGCTAGTACTTGGGCACATATCAATATAGATGGCTACGAAAATTTTTTCATCTCTGGAGGTTCAAAGACAGACTGGACAAATGGAATCATTATTTGGAATGAACTTAATAGAATTTTCCCACCTAAAGATGGTAAACTAAGGGTTTCTCTTTATAGCACCGAAGATGTTTATGATCCAGCCTGCTCTTATGTCGGAATGAAGTCCGCTCATGATGATTTGCGGATAACCAAAATAAATAGCGCTCAAACAACAGAGTCTGACTTGGTATCCATAAGAATCGCCGCCCAGGGACAAGGAGGAATTACCCAATTTAAAGTTAAAAATTCAGCCACTGGCGAGTGGGGAAGCTGGAATACCTGGAGCCCAGGGGCGGATGGAACAGTTCTTAGCGGAACTTATCTTGCGCCGGGGTTAAATACAGTTGAGGTTAATGTTTTAGACTACTATGGCCAGGTTGCTTCCTGTACTAATACGGTTACTTTCGAACAGAAAGATCCCTGGTTTCAGACCCAGGATGGGGATGTTCATTCTGGAGGAGGTATTTCCTCAGATATTCCTTCAACCGCCAGCGAGAAATATTTCTGTTTGAATGGTTCAGGGGGCTATCCCGGAGTTGTTTCCTACAATGGTTCAAGTGCTGATTTTGGTTCCGGTTCAGTTTCCGCCCCACCAGCTGAATGGCTAGCCAAAACCAGCTTCAGTAAAAAATCTTACAATTATTTTTACTCTCTTTTAGGCTCACCAACCTTGGAGACTCCACCACCGGAGATTAAAAACGAAGATTTGCCCTTGACCGACCAGGTCAAGGCTTTTAATGGTGATGTCCAAACAGGAAATGAATGGCAGCTTGGGACAAAAAGGATCGCCATTATCACCAATGGCAAGTTTTTAATCAAACACCGAATTGTTATTGACCCTGGGGGAAGTTTGGTGGTCATTGCCCAGGGAGGAATTGGAATTTCCAAAAATCTAATTGCCACCGGCGTTGGCGGCAATCGCCTTCAGGGGATTTTTATCACTGATGGGACGTTTTATACGAGCGTTGATGAAGACTTTAGTTTTACTTCCGCCGATTCAAACAAAATCTTGGTTGTTGACGGGACGGTAATTGCCAATCAGGTTGAGCTAAAAAGAGATTTTTCTGTTTTAGGGGGTGGAGATTATGATAATCAAACCACTCCCACCGAGACCTTCCGCTATGACCCAAGTTTGTTTATGAATATCCATCCAGACCTCTGGAAATCCACCTTCACTTGGGAAGAACTGGCCCCATAGTTATTATTTGACAAGTGTGTTATATTTATCCTAAAAGGAAAAGGAGGTGAGAAGGAAGTGATAGAAAACTTGAGGGAGATACCAAAAGAGGTTGAGGTAAGAATTGAGAAAGATATTGAGCCGACCGCAGAGGTGATTGGGACAATGAGCGAAAAAATGAGAGGTAAATGGCGCGGGGTTGAACAAGTATTTCATTTTTAAACTATTATTGAATCAGGCAAACTAGCGATGAAGAAGTTTTTTGTAAACCCGCTCGGGGTTATTTTTTGTCCAGAGATTGATCAAAAAAATAATTTTCAAACAATAGTTCTTAATCCCCTAAATGAAAAAATTATAAAAGTTAACCCCTTTGGATACGAGATCCTCAAGATTATAGATGAAACCCCGGGAATTTATCTACAAAATGTTATTCAACTAGTTTCTCAAAAAAGAAATGAAATGGTCTGGCAGAACGAAAAAAAGATAGGTGAGTTTATTAACCAGATGATTGAGGAAAATGTAATCTTTGAAAAATGACTAAAACTGGACACCTTTTCTTAGAAATCCCCCAAAAATCTTTTACCGATGGGTCTCTTCCCAAAATTTTCCCCAAGAAATTGGTCCTTCCGCAAAGAGTTTTTCCGTCAAGGTTCCTAGTTGAGAGAGAAAATTACTCCTGTGGGGGCTATTTTGTCTGTTATGAGAAAGTGGTTTCTAACGAAGAATTAGCCCTAGCGTGTCAGGCAAGAAACTGGCAGTTTCTGGTAAATCTTGCAGCCGATTTCTTGATTATTTACTGCGACTATTCTACAAACGAACTTTTCGTTATTACTGACCAAACCGGAAAATTCCCTTGTTATTTTTCCACCGCTGGTGACTTTCTAATTTTGTCTACTGATTTTGGGGCGGTTAAGAATGCTTTAGATTCGGCTACGCTCAATATCGACACTGCTTTTGATTATCTAGCCACGGGGCTGGCACTTTTCCCCACGGATGAGACCTTTATTTCCGAGATAAAACAGCTCCCACCCGGTTGTCTTCTGAGGATAGATAGTAGTTTATCTTTTTCTGTTGAGTCAATGGTTGACCTGGACGGTTTCATCGCCCGAAAAGAAAGTCCATATGCGACACTTAAAGAATTCTCTGATGATTTTCTTATCTTGCTTGGGCAGATAGTAAAAGAGAGATTAGATAGAGTAGGTTCTCTGCGTTTTGCCGCCGATCTTTCATCAGGATTTGACAGCAGTCTTATCTCCTATCTTCTCAAAGGGGTGAGTAAAAAGTCTTTTATTTGTTATTGTGGATTTTGTCAAAAGACAACTGTTGACACAAACCCAAAAATAGTTGCCAAATTCGCCCAAAAGCATGGGCTTAAGGTGAAATTTTTGAATGAAGAGAATCATTTTCCGTTCTCAAAAATCTACTCTCTTAGAATAGCAGCTAAAGAACCCCCTAAGCTTATTCTCGAAGAGAGAGAGCATGAGCGTTTCGATCGGGTAGCCAAAGATGGTAACACGATCCTATTTCAAGGTTCAGGAGGAGACGAGCTATATGATTCTCATTTGATTGAATTTTGGGCACCTTTTCCTATCCAGCAAAACTATTTCATTACCGTAGGTAGGTTAAAGTTAGGAATAAACAAGATACTAACAAAAGATGGACTTGAACTTCTTTTAAACAGAGAGCGCTTTGCCAGGAAGAAATTTTACCCCCTTATAATCTCCGAGTCGGCTGTCGGTTTAAATTTAGCTATGTTTCCTCTTGCTTGGGAGATCGGTGTGTGGCCAGTGACACCCTTTATTGACTGGAGGATTGTTCAGTTTGCCCGGAGGATTCCCCTTGAGGGTTCAAAAAAGCCCGAAAAACAAGAAATTTGGAAGTATCACAGTGATATCTTTGTTTCTAGTCAGTTTAAGCCAAAAAGAGGTTACGAAGATCTAGCCAAACTTTATCTTATAAAAAAACCAGAGATTGTAATTTCCATTTTAGAAAACTCAATTTTAGGAAAGAAGGGCCTGGTAAAGGCTCAAGAGATTGTTGGTAATGTTCAAAAAGGAAATCTTAAAAAATATCTTGAGGTGGATGAGATTGTATACCTACTGTATCTTTTAAGACTTGAATACTTCCTCCAACATAACAATATTAAAGTTCCAGTTTAGATTATGTTTCTCAAACTCTTTTTCTCACCTTTTTCTAAGGCTGTTCTCGTAGTGTCGTCTGGCAAGAACTAGCTCCGTAATAGAGAAAGTTACGAGTTTCAAGTTGCCAATTTCCAATTAGTTTCGAGTTTCTGAATTAATTTTAACTGGAAATTAGAAATTCGTAATTCGAAATTACACCCTAGTTGTGGTAAAGTAGATTTGATGGCCACCCAAAGATTCGATTCTCAGGCATTTTATGAAAGGCTGTATAGCTTTGGCCGGCGTTGTCGAGAGTTAACAGAAAAACTTTCAAAAACAATTGCTAATCTCGAATATTCAAGCCAGCTAATAAGAGCCTCCGGATCTGTAGGCTCAAATTATATAGAAGCATTAGAAGCAATGGGGAAGAAAGATTTTATTTACAGACTGAAAGTGAGCAGAAAGGAAACTAGAGAATCAGTACATTGGTTAAGGCTAATTTTTGACGCCAACAGTAACTTAGAAAGAAATGTAGAGGAAGAGATTAAGAATTTAATTGGCGAAGGCCAAGAAATTATGAAGATTTTTACCTCTTCGATTTTAACCTGTGAGGGAAAGAAAAAAATCGAAAATTGATAATTTATAAATTAACTGGAAACTGGCAATTCGAAATTAGAAATTCGGCTACTCGGACTTGCTTTGCATCCCGAGAAGCCATAAAATCGCTTCTTTGCGGTAACGGCGGTCTCCGCGGGAGTTGATGCGGATTGCAGGAAGCTTACCTCTTTTACCCCAGCGCTTGATGGTTAGGGGAGAAACCCGAAGAACTTCGGCCACTTCACGGACGGTTAACAAATCAGGCAGGTCTTCAAGTCTTAAGGGTTTTTTCGGATCGTTCATACTATGCCTCTTTATAAATTAAAATATCACAGTATAACGAAGTTTGTCAAGCCCTACTTTAACTCAACCGTCGCTCCAGCTTCTTCGAGGCGTTTTTTAGCAGACTCGGCGGTTTCTTTATTAACCGCGTTTAAGACTTCTTTGGGAGCGGCTTCGACTAAATCTTTAGCTTCTTTAAGTCCCAGATTTTGGTTTATTTCCCGAACCGCCTTGATAACCGAGATTTTGTTGACGCCGGCATTAGCCAAAATAACATTAAAAGTTGTTTGGCCCATAGTTTGTTCTTCAGCCGGTGCTCCTCCAGCTTGGGTAGCCGGTGCGACTTGCCCCGAAGGAGCGGCAACTGGAGCGACAGGACTAACTCCAAACTTTTCCTCTAAAGCCTTGGTTAGGTCTGCCAACTCAAGAACCGAGAGTTTTTCAATTTCCTCAATTAACTTTGAGACCTTTGTTGTTTTCTTTTCTGCCACGTTATTCACCCCCCTTCGCTTTCAAAATAAAAACCAATTTTTGCATATTCCAATTTAAACTATTGACCAAGCCGAAAGTAGGGGATTTGAGAGTGTTGATTAATTTTGCCTGAAGTTCAGCCAAGCTTGGTAAAGTCATCAATTCTTTGATTCTTTCAATCGAAATCAACTCGCCCTGCCAAAAACCAAGTTTTATTCTGAAAGAACAAGCTCCGCTTATTTTCGGCAGCTCAGTTTTTTGGATGAAATTAGAAAGAGCCTTAAGGGGTGTTAAATCTTCGCTGTAGAGCCATAAAGCGGCTGTTGGTCCCCGTAGATCCGTCAACTGGCGAATACGGGGCAAGCCAGTTTTCGCTGCTAACCGCAGCAAAGTGTTTTTAACTACCTCAAATTCTCCCCCGGATTTTTTAACCTCCCGCCTAAGTTCGTTTATTTGAGCGACGTCCAAACCACTATAATCAGTCAGGACAAAAGCCTTTGCCTGTTTAAGTTTTTCGGCCAAATTTTGAACCGTAAAAATTTTTCTTTGGGGAACCATTTTTTCCTCCGCAGGATTTATCACATTCATGTAAACCACGTTTATGTAAACTAAACGGTGGTAAACTGAATGTGACCTGCTTCTTCGGTTTGCTTAATTATACTTTATAAACTAAAGGCTTGTCAAATCGACTTTTATCCCCGGACCCATAGTTGGGGCTAAAACTGCCTTTTGGATGTTTTTCTTGCCAACCGCTTCAATCAAAGCCTGAAGATTTTCCGCCAAATCAGACTCTTTATCTTCAATCCTGCCAATAGTCATATGAATTAAAGGAAACTTGGTTTCCGTCCGGAATTGGGTGACACCTAAAAGTTTCTTTGCTAGCTCCTCTGGTTTGTCGGTGATGGTGTTAGCCTTGGGATTGGGCATTAGGCCACGCGGACCAAGGAGTTTGGCAAATTTTAAAAGTTTCGGCATAAATATTGGGGTAGTAATTAAGGTGGTGAAATTGATTTTTCCTTTTTCAAGTTCGCCAAGCAACTCCTCATCGACGATTCTGACATTCTGTTTTTTACCGGTTGGGTGGGGGAATTTGACTTCACCTTTTAAACCAACCTCGCTAACCACCAGATGGGTGTCAACTGCCCCATTGAACCGGGAAATTGAGGCACTTTTTACTAGTTTGATGGCTTCAGGTAGGGGATAGAATTGGTGGTGGTCAACTTTAGTTAGGGCTTGAAGATATTTGGCGCCCCTCGCCTTCGCTCGGGGTAAACCGTGCTTTTTGGCTGTTTTGGTTACTTTTGCCAGGTCTTCTTTTTCTTTAATTCTTTCCACCTCAGCCAAAGCTTCGGCGCCCATATCAG
>CAYIUX010000023.1:6315-12332 GCA_964366795.1 uncultured Gammaproteobacteria bacterium
TCTTCTTTTTCTTTAATTCTTTCCACCTCAGCCAAAGCTTCGGCGCCCATATCAGTAATCCGACCATGTTCCTTGCCCGTCTTCACCAGCTTGCGGCTGGTTTCGCCGGGCAGGCCGGTTTTGGCTTTCTCTTTTGGTTGTTCGCCGAAAATGGCAATTCGTTTTTTACCCACAGACCCTCCTTTCAGTCGGGTAATTTCCAATTTCCAATTTCCAAGTACCAGTTAATCTTAAATTCATAAATTTCTAATTATAATTTTTAGACTCGAAACTAATTGGAAACTGGAAACTCGTAATTCGAAATTTACTCTTCTATCTTCACTCCCATACTTTTTGCTGTGCCGATAACTATTTGTTTTGCCGCTTCTAAATCTTGAGTATTTAAATCAGGCAATTTTTCTTTAGCAATCTTTTCTACTTGTTGCTTTGTTAGCGCTCCAACTTCTTGACTGCCAGCCTCACCTGCCCCTTTTTCTAGTTTAAGCTCTTGCTTGATTAATTCGGCCACTGGTGGCAACTTGGTGATAAAAGAAAAAGTCCGGTCCTCATAAACGGTAATAACCGCCGGAATAATTTGGCCTTTTTTATCAGCCGTCCGTTCATTGTAAACCTTAACAAAATCCATAATCGGCAAACCATGTTGACCCAAAGCCGGACCAACCGGCGGAGCCGGAGTAGCCTCACCAGCTGGTAAATTTAGTTTAATGATTGTTTTAACCTTCTTTGTCATATAAATAATTTAAACAATCACAAGGTTCTCCGCCGAAAGCGGATGGTTCTTATAATTGTCTTTACCTTCTTCATTAGATTTTCGACACCTGTAGAAAGTCCAGCTCCACCGGTGTTTCTCGGCCAAAAATACTAACCAAAACCTTAACTTTTCCTTGGGTTTCATCAATTGAATCAACAGTTCCCAAAAAATCAGCAAAAGGACCGTCAATAATTTTAACCGCCTCGCCAACGGAAAATTTAGTCTTAAATTTAGGCGCCGCCTGAGCCATAAATTTCTGAATCGCCTCAACCTCTTTATTATCAAGGGAGGTTGGTTTATTGCCGACGCCAACAAAGCCGGTAATCCCGGCAGTGGTTCGAACAACCAGCCAGGAAGGGTCGCTCAAAACCATTTTTACCAGCAGATATCCGGGAAATATTTTTTCCTTAACTGTTTGTTTGGCTCCAGCCCGAATCTCGATTTTCTCTTGGGTTGGGATCAAAATTTCCAAGATTTTATCCTCAAATCCCATTGATTCCACCCTCTGGCGAAGATGCTGGGCGACCCGAGCCTCTTGCCCTGAATAAGTATGGACAACATACCAGCTAGCTTTTTTACTAGAAGTCTTGCTGATGATTATATGTTCCTGCCTCGCCTTACGCGAGTCAAGGCGGATAGGTTGGGATTTTTGTTTCATCTGATGATTAGCTCCATAAACTTCGTAAAAATATAGTCTAAAGCGCCAATAAAAACTGCGACCACCACTGAAACAGCAATAACGATTAAGGTCAATCTCAATGCCTGTTGGCGGTTTGGCCAGGAAACCTTTTCCATTTCCGTCCGGACTTCTTTTAAAAATATAAGCGGCTTTGCTTCCATAACAGAAAAATTTTACCACAAATGTTAAAATTAGGCAATGATTACTAAGGCGATTATTCTTACTGCCGGCTTCGGAACCCGTTTTTTACCCGCCACTAAGATTATTCCCAAGGAAATGCTGCCCCTAATTGATAAGCCAATTATTCAATATTCGGTTGAGGAAGCAGTTGCCTCGGGAATTAAGGAAATAATTTTAGTGACTAGACCTGGAGTTTCAGCTATCAGGAATCATTTTGGTCCAAAAATTTCCCTGGAAAAACATCTTTTAGAACAAGGCAAAGTTAACCTGCTTGAAGATTTGAAAAACCTGGCAAAAATAGCTAAATTTTCATTTGTTGAACAAGACCCCGGGCTTCCCTACGGAACCGGAGCAGCCTTGGTTTCCGTCGCTAAAAAAATTAAAAAAAATGAATTTTTTGTTTTTATGTTTGGCGATGATTTGGTTAAGGCGAAAATTCCCGCCACCAAACAATTGTTAAATTTCTGGGCTCACCATCGTCAAGCTATTATTTTGGGCGTTGCCGAGGTGCCAAAAAGCCAGGCTAGCCGTTATGGAATTTTAAAATTAAAAAAGGGCACTTTTGAAGTTGAGGATTTAGTTGAGAAACCAAGCCCGGAAAAAGCCCCATCCCGCCTGGCTAGTCTTGGCCGTTTTATCTTAAACCGGGATATTATTGATATTTTACTTGAACAAAAAGAACACGTGACCCAAGGAAAAGAATTTTATTTGACCGACGCTATTTCTGCTTATCTTAAGACCAACAAAGTTTTGGCTTTCAAAGTTCAGGGAAAATGGTTGACGACTGGCGATCCCTTAAGCTGGTTAAAAGCGACAATTGAATTTGCTTTGGGAAGAAAAGATTTAAACCCCGAATTCCAAACCTACTTAAAAAGCCTCAAACTATAAAGAAGTGATATAATATCTTCCGCTATGCCAAGTCCACAGGAATTTGAGGGTAAAAGATTAACAGTTGAAGAGAGGGGAATTCAATGGGGTGAGAGGGCTAAAGAAAGAATGTTGGCCAAAGAAGAACCAGTAGTGGCGATTATTCGGAAAACTCCCGAGTATAATTATTTAAGAGAACTTCCCTCGCTTTCTGGAGGTCGGCGTCCGGCTGATGTTCGTTTCGACCCCTTATCAGGGAAAATCTACTATACCACCTGGCGGGAAAAAAGGACAATTACCGAAGATGGTCGAAGATTTTTAAAACCTCCTAAAAAAGGACAACTTCCCGAATATGAAGTTCTTCTTCCTCGATTGCGGCGGCGAACACCAAGATATTTGGAAAATCTTTCCCTTAAAAGCCCAGTCCAAGAACTTCTTTTTCATCATGCTGATACAATTGAGGAGGCAATTCTAAAAGTTCAAGATATTTTACAAGCCGACATCCCCGAGCAAGCCCAAGAGGTAATTACCCATACCGCTAAACTAGCAAACAGGTTTATTGAAAAAGGTTTAAGTAAGAAGAACTTGAAAGAGTTAGCTCAACAGACCGGCAAATTTTTAGAAAATTTTGGTTTGGCTAACCCTGCCTCTCCTGGGTTTCAAAAAGCGATGGAGAGGCTTAAAAAAGCCTGCGAGCCTGATTCTCGTGGACGAATTAACAATTTAATTTCAAGGGTTAGAGTCCAATCAGCTTATGTTTGGGCAGTCAGAAGATTAGTCGTTGGCAGTTTTGTTAGAAGAAAACACGGAGAAAATCTTAATGTTTTGGTCTACGAGCGAGAAACCACCCGCTGGGCACTTGAAAACGCCTCCAGACAGTTGGAGTCTTTTTTAGGACATGCTGCCTTTCGTCATCCCGGAAAAAAGGCTAGTCAATCACAAGGAGAAATAATGATTAAAGTTCTAAAAAATATTACTTATAGCTGGATGAGCTTAGTTCGAGTGGCTCCCTACCTTGCTCCTACTCGGGCGGCGGCTATCAATTTGGTTGGTTGCCGAGAGGAGAAAAAAGAAATAAACCGCCAGGTTCTGGGCGAGGAATTGGCTGATGAACTTTTTGCCATGACGCCAACAACTCAGCTTTTAAATGAGGGTCGTTTTCCTGAAGCTTACTTTAGGATAAAACGTTCTTATAAAGTTTTGAGGTTGGTTTTAAAAGACTATGCGTGGAGAAGTTCTTTCTTAGAGAAAGAAAGATTAAAAAATAAAAGTAAAAATAGCTGCCAACAAAACCAAAAAGGCAATTTTTAGAAATTCTTTCTTCCATTCGATAATACCAAGATAATATTCAAGCGATAACCTATCTTTTCCAATATGAATTCTCCAGGCACAGAGCCCAATTTTTAGCAAAATTAGAATTGAAAATAAAATTAAAAGATTTTTTAAGAACATCGACGCTCCTCGAAGATTTTTCTTATTTGGTCAAGCCTCATCGGATTCATAATTTGGTTTTGGCTCACCCGGTTCTTTTTCCATTATTCGTTTTGAGCAAGTTCAACCGGGGGTTCATTGGGGGAATTGGCCAGAGCTTTCGTTATCTCTTCTCGGGTTAGTAATTTTCCTCCGGCAAGATGCTCAATTGTTTCTTCTCCGTCTTTGCCATCCGCCAATCCTGCGGTTGTTGGTCCACTAACAATGCGAATAATCGGTTCTGTTTCTTCGCCAGCCATAATTTATCACCGCCTTTCTATTCTTCCTCTTTAGGCTTTTCTTCTTTCTCCTCTGGTCTTTTGGTCGGTTTTCGTGAATAGATAACAAAGGCAACTCCTGCTCCAATTAAAGCCAAAAGAATAAGTCCGGCAATGATTGCCTGGCCTCGGGTAAAGATTCCTAAAATCAAGCCGGCTTTCTCTTCAGGGGTTGGGATAGGGGTTTCTTCAGGAGTAGGGGTTATTTCTTCTTCAGGGGTGGGAGTGAGGGTTGGCGTCGCTTTGGGTTTAGGTGTCGGCGTTGGCGTCAGGGTAGGCGTAGGCGAAGGGGTGGGAGTTGATTCTGGCAGATGGTAATTAATTGTTAGAATAGGCTTGTTACTACCATACTCTCGGCTGCGAAATGAACGAGCAAAGTTTCCTCCGCCATAACCAATAGCTACTCCGTAATTGGAAAAATCGCCCTTAATCCAGCCCTTAACAAAATTAGTTATTTCCCAAGATTTATAGCCAGTGGCAGTATCGATATTAACGGAAACTCCGGTTGACTCATCAAACATTGGCCGGTTTGTCCACTTAACTCCGGTTTCAGACCAATCTGCCAAAATTCTGGAGGTCATCATTGGCACCGAAGCATCTCCACTTGTTTCGTGAAGATAAAGTTTGAGGGTGGTTGAATCAATAATTGAATTTGCGGGCACGGAGGCAAGGTCAAAGCGAACTAGACTCCAACGAAAAGCAGAATCATGAGAGGTAACTAAAGAGTGAGCAGAGCCTTGATTTTGCTCAGGATAGACATCATTGACAAAAGAATCGGCAGTCGGGGTTAAATCAATTGATTCCGCGAAAACAGACTTAGGGAGGGCAAAAAGAAAAATCGCGGGCAGGAGGAAAAAGAAAAACTTGCCTCGCTTCATAAGATGAAAGAATTATACTGCCTAATGTCAAACTTTGTCAAGAGACGCCGGTTAAGTTAAGAAAAAAGAAAAGATTCTTGCTATTAGGGCTAAAACAGCGATTTTTAAAAATTCTTTCTTCCATTCTATGATGCTTAAATAATATTCAACTGATAATTTATCTTCTCCAATATAAATTCTCCAGGAGCAAAGCCCGATTTTTACAGAAATTAAAATTGTAAGGAGAATAAAAAAAATTTTAAAAAACATCGTGCTTTTGCAACCCTACCGCACACCCGGTGTGTGATGCTATTGACACATAAGGAAAAACCGCCGTAATGTTGCTGCCCAAAGATTCTATTTAAGTTTAGTTGTTTCCCGGTGTTCTGTTATTTTGCGGCACTTTTTACAATATTTTTTTAAAACCAGCTTTTCTGGAGTATTGGTTTTGTTTTTTTCCGTAATATAATTTTGGCTTTTACAAACTCTGCAAACCAAAATAACTGGTTGTCTTGGACCCTTCTTTGCCATATTTTTTTACCCTTCCGCAGCTTTAGCGGAGGAGGGCTCCTTGGAGCCTGAGTCGGGGATCGAACCCGAGACCTCGTCTTTACCAAAGACGTGCTCTACCAGCTGAGCTACCCAGGCACTTCGTCGTTCACTCCTCAGTGCCGGGAGTAGGATTTGCACCTACGAAGGCTTACGCCAGCAGTTTTACAGACTGCCCCGTTTGGCTACTTCGGTATCCCGACTTAAGCTAATTTTAACATAAAATTGATAATTATTGAAGAATAATTGGGTTAAACTTTAATTCGATATGGCTTGCGAACGGTTAAACCAGATTTGAGCTTGGAGGTAACAACCAATCGAGCATCGCGGATATTGGTATGCCAGCGACAGACATTTTTTGAACAAGTGGCAAATAAAAGCTCGCG
>CAYIUX010000024.1:0-1591 GCA_964366795.1 uncultured Gammaproteobacteria bacterium
GGAAGTATGTAAAGGAATTATGGCCTCCCCCTAAAAGTATTTTCAGCATTTTCAAATACTTTGGGTACGGAATATACGTTGGCAGGAAATAAACTAGTTCTAACTTCCTCCACGACGGGGAGCCAAGTGGAATTTTGGAGTTTACGGTATAATTTAATTATGGGAAAAGAAGTAGAAGGAAGGGGAGGAAGACCGAGACTGGATACAAGATTTATAGACTCTCCTTTGGCGGTGGAGATTAGGTTGGCCTTAGAGGAATCTGGCCTAACTCAACAGGAAATTGCTAAAAAAGCAGGTTTTAGCCAGCCCACAGTTTCCAGAGCAGTAGGTGGAAGAGTTTCTGATAAGACAACGGAACTGATTCTTCAGGCACTAAGAGCAATTTGTGGTAAAATAAAGGTATAACAAAACAGATTAAAATTCCTCTTTTATTACTTGGGCTCTCTATACTTTCTTGTTTTCTCCACAACGCAATTTATGGAGTTTTTAAAATTGAGGAACCAATATTTTTTCTCCTAACCTTTATTTTTGCTTTAGCATTCGTTATTTCTCTTATTAGTGGTATAATTGCCTTATTAAAATGAGAAATTGGTGGAAAGTAGGATTTTTTACTCTTTTAATTTTGTTTATAGTTGGGGGAAGTATTTTTGCTTGGTATTTTTTGGTTAAAAGTAAAACTCCAACTCCTCCGCCAGGTGGCGGACCGGTTTTCTCTCCAACTCCAACGGTTACTATTAAACCAACAGTCGCGCTAACACCTACTCCGACAGTTGATGAAATTTCTTTGATAAAGCAGGCAGTTTATAAAAAGACCGGACTTGACGAAACCCAGGCTGAAGTAACGATTAACAAAAACACTGGCAAACACGCTACCGGCAATATCAAAGAGTTTGAGGCAGTTGGTGGGGCTTATTGGTTGGCCGCCAAAACATCTAGCGGGTGGGTTTGTGTTTATGATGGCCAAAGTCAGCCAACATGCGAGCAGATTGCTCCTTATAACTTTCCCAAAGATATAGTCCCCGAGTGTTTAGATGAAAATGGTAAGGTAGTTAAACGTTAAAATAGATTCTTTATAGATGGTCTGCTTCATCCGCCATTGCCTCGGCTTTAGTTTTATGAACAGTGCCGTCTTTGTGTTGGGCCGGACTGTAAATTGTATAGAGCTTAAGCTGTTTTTCCGCAGAAGTATTAATAACATTATGTTGCGTTCCTGCAGGAACAACAACCGCGTCCCCGTTTTTGAGCGGATGTTCCTCGTCGTTTAAAACAACTTTTCCCTCGCCCTCCTCAATTCTGAAAAATTGGTCAACGTTTTGGTGAACCTCAACCCCAATATCTTCATTTGGCTGAAGGCACATAACTACAAGTTGAGAATGAGGTGCAGTGAATAAAACCTGGCGGAAAAAAGCATTGCTTAAGGTTATTTCTTCAATGTTTCCGACGTAACCTGCCATTTTTTAATCTCACCTCCTTTTATAATTAGCAAGTATATTTAATGATTTTATTTTAATATTGAAATTCTTTTAATACAAGATTTTGGGGCTTGCAATTTTAAAAATTAATGTTATAATAACCTTGTTATTATTTAGTT
>CAYIUX010000024.1:1691-11862 GCA_964366795.1 uncultured Gammaproteobacteria bacterium
TTGGGGCTTGCAATTTTAAAAATTAATGTTATAATAACCTTGTTATTATTTAGTTATCTTTCTCACCGGCAAATGTCAGGAGAGTTCTTTTTCTCTTCGAAGGGTTTGCTAGGTAGAAGAGAAAAGGAGCTTAATGGCTTCCAAAAATCTTTATATTGGCAACTTGCCGTTCACGCTTGATTCGGCAGGTTTAGAGGATTTATTTAAACCAGCTGGTGCCGTCACCTCAGCCAGCGTGATTACCGATCGTCAATCAGGTCGATCTCGAGGATTTGGTTTTGTCGAGATGGCGACCGACGAAGAGGCAAAAAAGGCGATCGAAATGTTTAACGGCAAGGAAATCGAGGGTCGAAGCCTTACTGTTAACGAAGCTCGTCCAAGAGCAGAACGACCTTCGGGTAGTTTTTCGCCGAGAAGGTAGTCACTAAATTTAGACCAATTGGTATTGGTAAAGGGGAACTTCTTCAAGAAGTTTCTCTTTCCATCCATAGCCGATTTCTAAAAAATCCATTTTTTCCATCCCCAAACTGATGGCGTCATTAATTTGGAGTAAGTTGGTATAATTACCAACCCCAGGGAAATTATCGATATCATACCCACATTTGAGTAAATAATAAGTGTTTTTATAAATCGCCACCAAATCTACCCCGGCAATTTTTCCTTTAATTTCGGTGGTAATCATTCGTGGTTGGTATTCTTGGGCGTGACTAATGACTGCTTCAAAGGTTTTCACTCGACCAAGATCTTCCCAATCAGAATCTTCGCCTTTATCGTGAAATCGAGTCATCGAGATATCAATTAAATGTTTTAAATCCGAAAAGCGATTGAAAATAGTTTTTGGATTTTGAGCTAAGATTTTTTTTCGATCTCTTTTCAAATTATAGCGCCGTTTTTTGCGAAATCTGGTTAGAAAATCATTAGCCGAATTCAAGCCTTTAAGGTGTAAAACATACTTTGGGTCATCAATAGTAAACCTAAATTTATTTGCCATTTCTGGCGAACAGAGGATAGCGTTTAAAACAGCTGGTTTGGGGAGGATTTTAAGTATAATCGGGATTAAGCTTTCATGAAGAGTTAAAAAGGTATTATCTTCTTGCCACCAACTGCCAAACCAACGAAATGCCTTTCTATCTTCCTCATACCATAAAGGTAGACAGGCAACTGGCTCGTCTTTAAAAAGAATGGTCATAAAATAGGGTTGATGATGATATCCCAACCAAAAGGCATATCGGAAATTCCAAGTGTCAAATAATGATTTTTGGGGAGAAAACTTTTGCCAAAGTTGATGACAATTATTAAAATTAGTTTCTACTTTTAATTTTAAATCAACGGCACTGCCATTAAAAGTTTGCCGAGCAACTAAAAAAGCCTCCCTTTTAGGCAGTTTTGCCAGGGAGACTGCTAGTTCAATCGGGTCTTGGATATTTTGAGCAGTTTTTAACATTTAAATTTTAATTGCTAATTGGATTTTTGAAATAAATAAATTATTTGTCAAGTATCAATTTTTTCATACATTCTCTTTAGCTTGATATTTCCAGCTAAAATTTATATTAGTTTTTAAAAAAATGAAAATTTTTTGGAGAAATTTTGAAAAAATTTTTTAAAACTTGACAAATTTTAATATATAGATTATTATCTATATTTAATTGGGTGAACAATTAAATTCAAGCTCACCCTGAAAGGGTTGATTATGGATTAAGGCTCCATAATCAGCTTATGTATTATGAAACTTACTTCTGCTTGTGCTAGTTGTTTTGCTGGACTTTCTTGTCAAGCCCGAATAGAGATTATTAATCTTTTGCAAAAAAAGAGAGAGATGTCGGTAATGGAGATTGCCAAACACTTTAAGTTAACCCAACCGACAATCACTCATCATCTTCAATATCTAAAAGATTCTGGAGTTTTAACTTCTAAAAAGAAAGGCAGAAACGTTTATTATTTTATTAATCCAAGATGTAAAGATAAGGAGTGTAATATTTTTTAAATGAAGAAGATATATCTTGATAATGCAGCGACCACTCCTGTTTCCCCAGAGGTTTTGGCGGCGATGGAACCTTATTTTACCAACAAATTTGGCAATGCTTCAGAACCTCATTTTTGGGGACAAGAAGCAAGAAAGGTGATTGATGAGGCTCGGGAGAAAATCGCCAATTTTTTAGGGGCAAAACCGAAAGAAATTATTTTTACTTCTTGCGCTACAGAATCAATTAATTTAGCCCATAAAGGGCTAGTCGAAGCTTTGCTTCGACAAACCTCAAACCTTCACATCATTACTTCTTCAGTGGAACATAAGGCGGTGCTTGAAACTTGTAAACATTTGGAAAAAATCGGCTGGGCGAAAGTGACTTATTTGCCGGTTGATAAATATGGAATAGTTGATATTAAAGATATTGGGCAGGCAATTAGACCGGAAACGGTTTTAGTTTCGATTATGTATACCAACAATGAGGTGGGGACAATCCAGCCGATTAGGAAGATAGGCAGATTAATTAAAGAAATTAATCAATCTAAAATCTCAAATCTCAAATCTAAAATCTTTTTTCATACCGACGCTACTCAGGCAATTCAATATTTGGATTGTAATGTCGATGGTTTAGGAATAGACTTGCTCTCTTTTTCCGGACATAAACTTTATGCCCCAAAAGGAATTGGAGCTTTGTATATTCGTAGTGGAGTACCAGTTGTCAGACAACAGGATGGCGGCGGACAAGAATATAATTTGCGGGCAGGAACAGAAAATGTGCCGTATATAGTTGCTCTCGGCAAAGCGATTGAACTAACAACTAACAACAAACAACAAACAACAAAGAGGATAGAAAGATTAAGAGATAGATTAATTGATGGAGTTTTAAAGATCTTAGGCGTTAAATTAGTCGGTCATTCGAATAAACAAGTGCCTCATATCGCTACTTTTATTGTTGAGGGAGCAGAGGGAGAGGCAATGTTGTTGCTCTTGTCAGATAAGGGAATTGCTGCTTCTTCAGGGAGTGCTTGCACCTCGGGGTTATTGAAACCCTCTCATGTTCTAACGGCGATGGGTTATAAACCCCAAGAAGCTCATGGCTCTTTGCGATTTTCTTTAGGCAAAGATACGACTCTAAAAGAGATTGATTATGTTATCAAGGTTTTGCCAGAAGTAATTAAAAAATTAAGAAAAATGGCCCCGAAATTAATATGAATTTCGACCAATTTTATTCTAAAAAGGTTTTAGAACATATTAGACATCCCAAAAATATGGGGGAGATAAAAAATCCTGATGGAGTAGCGACGGTTGGCAATCCGGTTTGTGGAGATATAATGAGATTGTTTATTAAAGTCAAAGGGGGAAAAATTTCCGATATTAAGTTTCAGACTCTGGGATGTGGGGCAGCAATCGCCACTTCATCGATGATTACCACTATGGTTAAAGGCAAGCTCCTATCTGAGGCAGAAAAAATTACCAAACAAGCAATCGCCGAAGCCCTTGGCGGACTTCCTTCAACAAAACTTCATTGTTCGGTTTTAGCGGCTGATGCCTTAAAAAAGGCAATTGAAAATTATCGCTCAAACAAGTAAAGTAAGAGTATGGATTCTGCCTGTACTTCAGTTGCCTGTTTTCTTGCCCAAAATGGCAAGCAGATTACATTTCCGTTAGTCACCGTTGCTGGTTTAATTGATGGCATTAATCCTTGTGCTATTGGGATGATTTTGCTTTTGTTGGGATATATTATTGTTTTTGCCCGTCAACCAGAAAAAATCCTAAAACTTGGTGGAATTTATATTTTGACAGTTTATTTAACCTATTTAGCCATTGGTCTTTTGTTTTACCGCTCAGTTCAAACCTTAAACGTAACGCCTTACCGAATTTTGTTTGACCGAATTCTGGGTCTAGTTCTGCTTTCGGCTGGAGCAATTAACATTAAAGATTTTTTTGCTCCAGGGAAAGGTATTAGTCTTGAGATTCCCCAAAAAGCTCGCCCAAATCTTTTAAAATTAGTTGAAAAAGCTTCTTTGCCAGCCACCATTATTTTGGCAATTTTAGTTACTCTTTTAGAAACTCCGTGTTCTCTGCCGATTTATGTAGGGACGGCGACGATTCTTAACTACTCAAAACTCTCAATACCAGTGATTTTAGGTTACTTTCTTTACTATAACCTTTTATTTGTTTTTCCTTTAATTGTGATTCTTCTTTTGGTTTGGCGAGGGAGAGAAATGATTTCTTTAAAAGATTGGGAACATAAAGCTAAGCGCTGGATGAAGCTAGGTTTAGGGATACTTCTTGTCTTGATGTCTGTTTGGTTGTTAATATGATATAGAAAGGGGGTGAGAATAATGAAGCTAAAGAAAAAAGATTTAAAGACCATTTCTCAAGCGTTAATAGGTCTTTCGGTTGTTGCGGTTTTAGCTGCTGGATGGGGATTTTTAGTTTCTGATATTTGGTTAGCCTCAACCCAGTGGCTTTTAGTCGCTGCTGTCTTGGCTGCGTTTGGTCTTTACGCCAAAATGGAAGGTTGAAATGATTTTTGTTAATTTTAAAACTTACCAAAACGGAACCGGGGAGGTAGCCTTGAGTTTGGCAAAAATTTGCCGCCAGGTTGAAAAAGAGACAACGGTTAAAATTATTCCGGTGGTTCAGGTTGCTGATATTTTTTGTTTAACGAGGGAAGGATTTGAAGTTTGGACTCAACATATAGACGATATTGATTTTGGTCCAAATACCGGCCAAATTCTTCCCCAATCAGTAATCGCTGCCGGAGCCAAGGGGACACTTTTGAATCATTCGGAAAATAAACTGCCAACTCAAGTAATCGGTTCTATTGTCGCTCGCTGTTCGAAATTAGGATTAAAAACTTTGGTTTGCACCGAGTCAATTGAGGAGGCAAAAGAGATAATTGAATTTCATCCAGATTTAATTGCCTATGAACCGCCAGAATTAATTGGCGGTGATATTTCTGTTTCTACCGCTAAACCGGAAATAATTCGTGATTTTGTTAATGAAATTAAAGAAATCCCGGTTTTAGTTGGGGCGGGGATTCAGACGACCAAAGATGTTCAAACTGCAGTCAAACTAGGAGCAGTGGGAATTTTAGTTTCTTCAGGAGTAGTTTTAGCCGAAAATCAAAAAGAAAAATTATTTGAGTTGGCAAAGGGATTCAAATGAAAAAATACAAAATTTGCATTGTTGGTGGAGCCGAGGGAGAAAATGCCCAAAGAGCTTATCCTCTCGCCCGAAAAGTCGGCGAAGAAATTGCCAGACGAGGTCATATTTTAATTACTGGTGCCACCAGCGGGGTGCCCTATCACGCGGCTTTAGCGGCTAAAAAAGTCGGCGGTTCGAATATTGGTTTTTCTCCAGCCGGGACCGAAATTGAGCATCGGAAGAAATTCCGCCTTCCAATGGATCCGAAAGTTTTTGACCATATTATTTTTACCGAAGCAGGTTATGCTGGGAGAAATCTTTTGATGGTTAGAAGTGCCGATGCGACGATAATGATTGATGGCAGAATGGGGACCTTAAATGAATTTACCGTTGCCTATGAGGAGGATGAAATTGTTGGAGTTTTGGAGGGGTCAGGGGGAACAGCCGATGAAGTGAGGCATATTTTGAGTGTCGCCAAAAAAGGTCTTCGGAAGGTGATTTTTGATTCCGATCCAGTAAGATTGGTAGAAAAGGTAATTGAAAGGATTAAAAAAGAAAAAGTAATTAAATGAGATTGCCCAGTGTTAAAGAGTTGTCAGTTACCCAAAAGAGAGTTTTGTTGAGAACAAATTATGATGTCCCCCTTCTCCGCCAGCCGGCGGATCAGGGCAAGCCCATGGTTGTTGACGCCACCAGAATTACCGACTCGTTGCCGACAATAAATTATCTTTTGGGTCAAAAGGCGAAAATAATTATTATCTCCCATTTAGGCAGACCGGGAGGGAAAATAGTGCTGGAGTTGAGTCTTAGACCAGTAGTGGGGGAAATTTCCAATAAATTTTCAATTTCTAATTTTCAAACAGGAGAATTTAAGGGGTGGAAGCTGGATGAACAAGTAGTTTTGTTGGAAAATTTGCGGTTTTATCCGGAAGAGGAAGCGAATGATTTAGAATTTGCTAAAAAGCTGGCTTCCTTGGGCGATTTTTACGTCAATGATGCTTTTGCCTGCTCTCACCGCCAGCACGCTTCAATTGTGGGAATTCCGAAGTTTTTGCCCGCCAGCCGGCGGGCTTTCGGTTTTGATTTTTTGGAAGAAGTTAAGGCGTTGACTAAGATTAAAGATAATCCTCGTCGACCGGTGGTGGTGATTTTAGGCGGAGTTAAAGAAGATAAGCTTAAGGTGATGGATGAGTTAACCAGATGGGTTGATTATATTTTGATTGGAGGGAAATTACCATTAATAATTTCCAATTTCCAATTTCCAATTTCCAGTGAAAAATTAATTATTGGGACATTGAATCCTGATGGTAAAGATATTACACTGAAATCAATCGAAGAATTTAAAAAAATTATTTTGCAGGCAAAAACAATTGTTTGGGCAGGACCGATGGGGATTTTTGAGGACAAAAGATTTGAAAAGGGGACTAAAGAAGTCGCCAGGACTATTGTTGAAAGTGGAGCTTTTAGTGTTGTTGGCGGAGGAGACACTGAGGCAGCGTTAACAAAATTTGGTTTAGACAAAAAAATAGATTTTATTTCTTCTGGCGGAGGAGCAATGCTGGAATTTTTAGCTAAAGGAACTCTACCAGGAATTGAGGCGATTAAAAATGGTTAAGGTTGCTATTAATGGTTTTGGCCGAATTGGCAGAGTGGCTTTAAGAGTCATCCTGGCAAAATATCTTGATAGGGTTAAGCCGGTGGCGATTAACACTTCCGGCTCGATGGATGTTGTTGGTTGGGCTCATTTATTTGAATACGATAGTGTTTATGGAAAGTTCAAGGGAAGAATAGAGGTCGAAAAAGGCGAGGGGAAGGAAATTGGAGTGATGGTTATTAATCATCAACGGATTCCGGTTTTGGCGGAAAGAGAACCGGCAAAAATTCCCTGGAAAAAATATAATGTTGATGTTGTTATTGAATCAACTGGCGTCTTTCATGATCGAAAGTCAGCTTCGGCTCATTTAGAGGCTGGAGCAAAAAAAGTGGTTGTCTCGGCTCAAGCCAAAGAGCCTAAAGAAATTAAGACATTTATTATTGGGGTAAATGAAGATAAATATCGGGGCGAGTTGGTGATAGACAATGCTTCTTGTACCACCAATTGTGTTGCGCCGGTAACTAAGGTTATAATGGAAAATTTTGGGATTCAAAAAGCGCTGATGACAACCGTCCACGCCTACACGGCTGATCAAGAATTGGTTGATGGCTCTCATAAAGATTTACGTCGAGCCAGGGCGGCGGCGGTTAATATTGTTCCTACTTCTACTGGGGCGATAGTTTCTCTGATTGAAGTTCTGCCTTCCCTTAAGGGATTGTTTGACGGTTTGGCCTTAAGGGTTCCGATTATTTGCGGTTCGGTGGCAGATTTTAGTTTTGTCACCACTAAAAGAACTTCGGTTGAGGAAGTTAATAAAATTTTTACTAAAGCAGCTCAAGGGAAATATAAAGGTATTATTGAGGTATCGGATAAGCCCTTGGTTTCCACTGATATTATTGGTAATTCTGCTTCGGCCATTGTTGATTTGGGCTTAACCCAGGTTATTGATGGCGATTTGGTTAAAGTTGTTGCCTGGTATGACAATGAATGGGGTTATTGTTGTCGGTTAATTGAGGAAGCAATATGGATAAACAAACATTAGCCTCATTTTTGGATTTTGCTAATCATCATCAAGATGCCACACCTGAAGACATAAAAATTCTTTGTCAAAAAGTTAGGCAATACCGTTTTCATTCTGCTTTTGTCAATCCTTGCTATGTAGCTTTAACCAAAGATTTACTTTCCGAAGGAATAGTCGGAACGGTTATTTCTTTTCCGTTGGGTCAGGACAATCGGGATATTAAAGTCTTAACAGCTATTGACGCTATTAGAAAAGGAGCCAATGAATTGGATGTAATGATGAATGTTGGTTTGTTTAAGGCAGGAAGGCACACAGAGGTTTTGGAAGAAATGAAAGCAATAGTTGAGGCAGTTAAAAATATTAAAAAATCGGCGGTGGTAAAATTCATTATCGAAACCGGCCTTTTGACCAACGAGGAGATTAAAAAAGCAGCCGAGTTGGTGCTTAAATCCGGGGCTGATTTTGTTAAAATTTGTTCAGGTTGGGGGCCAAGAGGAGTGAGTCTAAAAGATGTTGAACTTGTAAAAAGCGTCGTGGGGGGAAAAATTAAAATTAAAGTTGCTGGCGGAGTTGATACCTACAAAGAAGCAATTGATTTTATTAATGCTGGGGTTAACCGGATTGGAACCTCCCACGCGGTGGAAATTATTAAAGACCTAAAATGACTGCTCAAGAAATTTTAACCAAAGCGAGAAGTGAAGGTTGGGCCTTAGGGGCTTTTAATGCCGGGAATATTGAGATTTTAAAGGCGATTATTCAGGCAGCCAAAAACCAGAAGTCCCCGTTGATTATCGAAACCTCAGCTGGTGAGGCTGAGCACTTTGGGATGAAAAATTTTTTAACAGTGGTTGAGAATTTTCGTCAAGAAACAAACTTGCCAATTTTTACCAATTTTGACCATGGTCCGGGACTAGAAGAATGTCAGGGAGCAATCGACGCTGGTTATAACTTAGTTCATTTTGACGGTTCAAATCTTCCTTATGAAGAAAATATTAAAATTACCAAAGTCTTAGTTGACCAGGCCCATCAAAAGGGGATTTTAGTTGAGGGAGAGATTGATAAAATTGTTGGAGAGTCAAAATACCATGAGGAGGCAGCGGAGTCAGTCCAGGCAACTGGCAATTATACTGAGCCTCAGAGGGCAGCTGATTTTGTTGGTCAAGCCGGAGTTGATATTTTGGCAGTTTTTGTTGGCAATCTTCATGGGACTTATAAAACTCCATCAAAATTGGATGTAGAAAGATTAAAAATGATTCGTCAGCAAGTTGGTTGTTTCTTTTCCTTGCATGGAGGTTCTGGTTTGCTTGCGGAAGATATAAAGGAGGTTATCAAACTTGGGGTGGTAAAAATTAATATTAATACCGAATTAAGACTTGCCTTTAGACAAACCCTAGAAAATGTTTTACGCGGTTCGGATGAGGTGGCGATTTACAAAATTATGCTGCCGGTGATTGCCGCCGTCCAAAAAGTGGTTGAGGAAAAGATTCAATTATTTGGGAGCGAGGGAAAATTATAAACCATGAAGTATGATATTTTATCTTTTGGTTCAGCGACTTTGGATGTTTTTCTAAAATCTTCAGACATAAAAGTTATTAAATCCAAAGAAGTTTTTACTGGCGAGGCGCTAATCTTGCCCTACGGGGTCAAGTCTGAAGTTTCAGATTTGCTGATTTGTTCTGGCGGTGGGGGAACAAGTACTGCTGTGGGATTTACTCGGTTAGGATTAAAAACAGCGGTGGTTGCTCGCTGTGGTTGGGATTTTGCCGGTAAAATAGTCCGGGCGGAGATTAAAAAAGAAAAAGTCGCCGATGAATTTTTGGTTCAATTGGAAGGAGAGAAAACTGATTATTCAACGATTTTAATTGGACCGGATGGCAATCGGACAATTTTGGTTTGGCGAGGAGGAACAAGGTTAGAAAAATCAGTAATTAATTTTAAAAAACTCAACAGTTTTTGGTTCTATATTGCCTCGCTAGAGGGAAATTTAGAACTGCTGGCGGATTTGGTAAATTTTGCTCAGGAAAATCATATCAAAGTGGCGGTTAATCCAGGGAAAAGAGAAATTGAGGAGAGAGAACAACTTTTGAAAATCGCCAAAGACGTTGATGTTTTTATTGTCAACAAAGAAGAGGCAGCCCGATTAACTAGCTTGTCTTTAGTCCAAGAAAAAGTTTTTCAACAAATACGTTTTTTGTTACCAAAAACAATGGTGGTGGTGACTGATGGTCCAAATGGACTTTCGGCCTGTGTTCCCCAAAAGGGGCGGCTAGTAATGGATGGATTTAAAGTAAAGGTGGTTGACCAAACCGGAGCCGGGGATGGATTTGGGTCAGGATTTATCAGTGGCTTGATAAAAGGTTGGGATTTAGAAAAATCATTAAAATTGGGGGTTTCCAATGGGGCTTCGGTGGTGACGAAAATTGGGGCTAAAGAAGGA
>CAYIUX010000025.1:0-9587 GCA_964366795.1 uncultured Gammaproteobacteria bacterium
ATTAAATGATAACAAAAGAATTCATTTACTTCACTATTTCTTCCTTGACTAATTTTTATTTAAATGATAAAAAGTGTCAAATGCCTAAACAAACAATGCCAAAACGCATACGCCGCTGTCTGGCATGTAATGAAAAAACACATCAGAGGTTTTGGGATAGCCCTGAATGTCCACTATGTCATTCGGCGGAAGGTTATATAGAAACTGCTCATGGCGGTTTACCAGAAGAAGAAATTAGAATAAGAATAAAAGCGATAGACGAGATAGAAAGAGGAACTCCAGGAAAAGAGCGCTTCTGAAAAAACTAGGCAGGTTTTCTTTTAAGAAAAAGAAAAAAGAAAAATTATTATCCCTAAAACTAAACAATAAATTCCGAAAAGCCAAAATTTGGCACCAAGTAGGGTTTTTTCTAAAATTTTTAAAGCTTCATAGCCTACCGCGCCGGCAATAATCATTCCCAAAATTCCTTGACTTAAATAATTAACTTGACCTCCAATTAAATCTGGAATCTGTAAAACTAAAGCCCCTAAGATTGCCGGAATAGCTAGATAAAATGAAAAGCGGAAGGCAGTCTCTCGATCAGCTCTACGCCACAACCCAGCAATGATAGTTGAACCTGACCGGGAAACCCCGGGAAGAATTGCCAAAGCCTGAAAAATTCCCACAAAAAGCGCATCTTGCCACTTTAGATATTTAAATCGCCTGTTTAATAATTTAAAGCGCTTGCTGACTAGCAACAATCCGGCTGTCATCAGCAAAGCTACTCCTACTAACTTCAAGGAATCAAAAATTTGGGTAATATACCTTTGTAAAAATAACCCCACCACTACTGCTGGAATAGTGCCAATTATCACCAGTAACAAAGTATGTTTAGATATTTTTGAAAGTGGCTTTAAAAAGTAAGCAATTATTGCTCCTAAAGTTCCGACATGAACGAGAATATCAAATAAAACCGGGGGTTTTAAACCAAATAATTTTTGGAAAATTACTAAATGACCTGAAGAAGATATTGGTAAAAATTCAGTTAATCCCTGAATAATAGCTAGAAATATTGCTTGGGGATAGCTCACAGTTAAATTCAAAATTAATGTCCTTAGAAAATCCGTAAGCCAGATTCTGTTTTAACAGTCATCTATCTTTGCCCTCAAACCTTAAGCTCGGGAAGACATCCTGATAACGCTTATTCGGAGGTTGCAGCGGGGAGGGTTGCCTCGTTTCACCCACATTCATCTTACTGAACGTGGCTCGTCTCTGTGGCCCTATCTAGTCCCGAATCACCAAGGGTTCGGGATGTCGCCTTGCGGCGACCACCCTGTCTTCTGCTGTCTGGACTTTCCTCCCGCCTAATTTTTGCCTTTCGGCGCAAATTTTGGCGGGCGACTGTCCGATTTTCTAAGGACAGACGTATTATACCATATAAAAAGGCAAATTTCTATAATTGGCGGGATCTTTCTGAGGAGTAAATTTCTGAGGCTATAATCCGAATTAACAAAACTACAGGAATGGCTAAAACTGCTCCCATTATCCCGGCTAGTTTAAATCCAATTGTTAAAGCCAAAATCGTGACAATCGGATTAACCCCGACTTCTTTTTCCATTATCTTAGGAACAATAATGGTATTCTCCAATTGTTGAATCAAAAAATATAAAGCTATTACTGCTAACCCCATTAATGGTGAGATGACAAAACCGGCAAAAAAAGCCGGAATAGCGGAAACGATTGGCCCAATATTAGGAATGATTTCAAAAACCCCGGCTAAAATTGCTAACGGCAAAGCAAATTCAATTCCTAAAAGTCGCAGTCCAATATAGGAAAACAAACCAATTATAACCATCAAAATCAGTTGAGCTCTTACCCAACCCCCCAGTTTTTTTTCCATTTCATTAATGAATTTCTCTGCTTTTTTCTCACCATCGCCACCGAAAAGAATGGTTAAATATTTATTTAAATTTTTTCTTTCCATCAAAAGATAAAAAGTTATTACCAAAACCGCTAGGGCCACGAAAAGATTACTGAAAATTGAAACGCTTAATTTAACAATATTGGCAGGAATTGAACCAAGTTGGCTAATCTGATCAGTAATGATTTTTTGATCAATTATTGGTAAACCCAAGCTTTGCGTATATTCAGGCAGGCGAGAAATTAGGGTGCTGGTCTGATCAGCCAGGGGTGGAACAACTCCGGCAATAGCTAAAACAAAAACACTAACCATCAAAATATAAAGAAATAAAATTGCTAAAAATCGGGGAATCTTAAGTCTGGTTATCCGATCAACTGCCGGATTTAAAGCTGCCATCAAAATTACCGAAATAAAAAGAGCAATTAAAATCTGACGGATTTGATATAAAAACCACAAGAAAATCAAAAAGAAGGTAGTAAAAATTATTGTTCGGTGGGAAATTTCAATTTTCTTTGTCATCAGTCCTAGTATACCAATTTTTAATTAACTTTTCTACCCCATTTTCCCATCCCTTTTTATTAATGTCAAACCAATTAATTCTTTTGTCCTTTTTAAACCAGGTCATCTGTCGCCGAGCATAAGCATGTTCAGCAAACTTCCATTTCCGAGTAACTTCATCTTTGGTAGTTTCTCCTTCAAAAAAAGGTTTCCATTCTTTATAACCAATTGTTACACCTAAAACTGATTTTCCCCATGAATAATCCTTCTTTAGGAGTTTTTTTATCTCCACCTCTTGTCCTATCTTAACTCTTTCGTCTACACGTTTATCAATCCGCTGGTATAAAGTTTTATATGGCGCAGTTAAACCAATAAAAAGAGTGTCTGTTTCTCTTCTTGGTTGCATGTTATATGTTGTATGTTGTTTACTAGCCACCTCAATTGCTCGAATAAGTCTTCTTGGATTGTTTCTATCCGATTCGTTCATCCCTCGCATACGCTCGGGGCAAGTCTTTTCTAATATTTCCCTTAATTTCTTAATATCTAAATTACTTAATTTCTTTCTTAATTTCCAATCAGGAGGCACTCCCAAAGTCTCAATCCCATCGATTAAACCTTTAATGTAAAACCCCGTTCCGCCAACAATAATTGGGAGCTTTTCTCTTTTCCAAATATCTTTAATTGCCTTCCAAGCCAAATCCACATACTGAGCCACGGAAAATTCCTGGTTTGGGATAACTACATCAATCAAATGGATTTTCATCTCTTCGGGGTGGTCTTTTCCCGTGCCTATATCCATTTCTTTATAAACTTGTCTGGAATCAGCGGAAATAATCTCGCCATCAAACTTTTTTGCCAAACGAAGCGCTAACGACGTTTTCCCAACGCCAGTTGGTCCGCAAACAACTAGTACTTTCTGACTATTAACCATACGTTAAGTTTTCTTTACCCCGTAGTCGCGACTCCATGACGCGTGGACGTAGACCACGGGAATGGCGAGCGTACTACTGGGGCCTGTCGCCGTCGGCCCACAGATAACTAAAAGCTTGTCCATGGTAATTGTTATAATTATACCAGTTATGAAAATAATCTCCTGGAATGTTAATGGCTTAAGAAGTGCTTATAAAAGTGGCGCTCTTGATTGGTTTGAAAAAACCAACTTTGAAATTCTCTGCCTACAAGAAATCAAAGCCCAATCACTACAACTACAACAATTACCGCTTCAGCCCTTAAAATTTCTAAATTACCATGCCTATTTTAATTCTGCCGGTAAGAAGGGTTACAGTGGAGTTGCTGTCTACACCAAGAAAAAGCCATTATCAGTAGAATACAAACTAGGACTGGAAAAATTTGATAAAGAAGGCAGAATATTGAAATTAGAATACCCTAATTTCATTCTGATTAATCTCTATCTGCCGCACGGAGGAAGACGAAAAGAAAACCTGAATTACAAATTAGAGGTTTACAACTTTCTATTAAAATATCTGACAAAAATTAAAAAACAAAACCTAGTTTTAATCGGGGACTTCAATGTAGCCCATAAAGATATTGACCTGGCTCGACCAAAACAAAATAGAAACAACATCATGTTTACTCCAGAAGAAAGAAGGCAAATAGATAAACTAGTAAAATTAGGCTTTACTGACACCTTTAGGAAATTCCATAAGGAGGGTGGATATTATACCTGGTGGGTTTATCGTGCCAATGCTAGACAACGAAATTTGGGCTGGCGAATAGATTATGCTTTTACCTCGAAATCACTAACCTCTAAACTTAAAAATGCTTTTATTCTTTCAGGGGTAAAAGGGTCAGATCATTGTCCGATTGGATTGGAGATTAAGGTTTAAGAGCTCTCTTTATTTATCAACTTTTCCAAAATCCACCATCTTCTTTTCTTCTCTTCCGGGGAAATATCATCTTTTAATTTGAAAGCGGCAGTTCCGGGACGAGGCGAATATTTGGCAATATAGGCTTTATTAAAACCAACTTTTTTACAAAGCTTGACCGTATTCTCGAAAGCTTTTTTCGACTCTCCTGGAAAACCAACAATAATATCGGTAGCAATCTGGATATTGGGAATCTCTTTTCTAATCTTTTCCACCAACTTGATATATTGCTTAGAAGTATAAGGTCGGTTCATCTTTTTTAAGATTCCATCGTCTCCAGACTGAACTGGTAAATGAAGACAACGATCGATTTTCGGAAGTTTCATCGCCTTAATAATGTCATCAGCTAAATCCCAAGGATTAGAGGTTATAAAAGAAATTTTCTTTAGTCCGGGAATTTTATTCAGGGCAGTTAAAAGCTTGGCAAAAGAAGGTTTATAGGAATTAACGTTTTGACCAAGTAAAGTGATTTCTTTATATCCTCGGCGAGTTAGTTCTTCAACTTCACAAATAATTTCTTTAAAAGGATGGCTTTTCTCTTTGCCTCGGGCATAAGGAACAACGCAATAAGAACAGAAATGGTCACAACCCTCCATTATTGGAACAAAAGCGTGGGTTTTTTCCCTATACTTCGGGGTAATCTTTTCTGAACCAACTAATTCCTCAATTGTCTGAAATTCATCAACTTGAGAAAGTTTTCGGCGCAGTTCGGCCATTGAATAGCGTCGTCGTTCACCAACCGCCGAACCAACCATACAACCAGTAAGAATAATTTCCAGTTTCCAGTTTCCAGTTTCCAGTTTCTTTCGAAGATTATTAACTAATCCAAAAACCCTGTTTTCGGCTGATTCACGGACGGAACAGGTGTTGATGACAATTACATCAGCTTTGCCGATTTGTTTGGCTAATTTATACCCCTTTTTCTCAAAAACAGCCGCCAGCTTTTCCGAATCCGCCTCATTCATCTGGCAACCAAATGTCCTAATAAAGTAAGTTTTACGGTTAGGCATAAATTAAACCCTTAAAATAGTAATCTCGCCCGCCTAAAATCGCACCGTGAGCCGTGTACGAATAGTACCTGAAGGCGAACGGCAAGATTAGGCGGGTTCATCTGACAGCCATATGTTTTAATAAAAAATTTCTTCATGTTAAAATCAAATTGTGAAACTCATTTCTGGTAATCATCTAAAATTCTATTTGACTGACTCTCGACATAATATCTTCCATTGGTTAATAGTTGTTCTACTTAGAATAATCTATTCTCTAATTATCGTTCCTCTCAGTACCTATACAATTGCCTTCGGTTTCTTTCTCTCGGCAGAAACAATTAAACCCTATTCCCCTTCCGGCTGGCTTGAAAAAGCAATCTTTTACTCCGACCAATTACCTTTTTTTTCATTAATCAAACATTTTTTTATCAGCCGATTAACTTACTGGTATCATGAAGCCCTGGTTTGGTGGGCAATGGTTATTGGCCTTCCTCTAATCCTCCTAGCAACCACAATTTTCTTAATCAATCTTTTCAATCTCTATTATTCAATCTTTAGTCCCTTTTATAACCGTACCCATTGCCCTTTTTGCAGACACCCCATCAGGGCTAAGATAGAATAATTTTACCACTTTCATATTGTCTTTTGAAGCTAACTGGAAGCCGAAGAATATTGAGTCAAGGCGTATTTCCAAAACCGAAGAGAAGCCCAGAGGAAAATTCCGCTAATTACAAATGAAAAAATCAACCATTGCCAAGAAAGCAAACCTAAAAGTGCTTTCGCTGGAATGGTAATCAAAATTATCACCGGGATGGTGAAAGTCAAAATATACTGAATGCCTTTCTGATAAATATCAGTCGGAAACCGAGCCATATTGGCTAAATCCCGATAAACCTCAATCAAATGGTCAATTTCGGTGGTTAAGATACAAACCGCACAAACAAAAAGATGAAAAGCAAAACCGACAATAAGAGCATTCAAAAGTAAAAGGAAAAATAAAGCGAAATCTATAAAACCAGTAAAGAGGTGGTTAGTAAAAACAAACCAAAGAAAATATCCCCAAAGTGGGACTAGAGTAGTAAAGTCCAAAATGTCAGTCCAACCAAATAAGGGCCGGAAAAAGGAAGGCAAGGGTTTTAATAAATCCAAATCATAATTTCCAGAAACTACTAAAGGTCGGAATTGATAAACCCCCCGGAAAAAAAACTGAATCATTATATCTACCAAATTAAAAACCAGAAAAAAGAAAATCACCTGCTCACGAGAATAATCAGCTAAAGTTTTACTTGAAGACAAAATGGCAAAAAGAAAAACAAAAAACAGCAAAAACCTCACAATTTTGCCAATTAGAAATAAAACGCCAGCTAATAATGTTAAAAATTGAGATTGAGCCGCTCTTGAGGCAAACATCAACCAAATTTTGATTAATCTAGCCACCATATGCTCCATAATTTTTGGCTCCTTTTTGCCATAAAAAATGAGCTAGCCAGTAAAAGAAAACCAACCAGCCAAAGCAAATTAAAATCGCCTTAAGTATCATTACAGTTGATAACTGCTCCAACCAAATTTTAAGTGGGAAAAATACCAAATAAGGAAAGGGTGTTAGATAAATGATTTTTGTTAACCATCCAGGTAAAACGTCAATCGGGAAAAATGCTCCGGCAAAAAATTCCAAAAAAATTACCCCAAAAAGCCAGCGAGTTGCCCAAATTTCCTCGGTCCAAAAAGCTACCACTGATAAAGAAAAACTTAAGAAAAAGTATAAAAATAAAGCCAAAATTGCCAAAATAAAAAAGAAAAGATAACTTTCCGGTTTTTGGGGAAACCAGAGGGGGAATTTAAAAATTAATAAAACAACAGTAATTTCTAAAATTGTAAATAAAAGGTTTAAAAATTTATCAACGATATCTCTGGTGAACCAAAAGCCAATTGTTTTAATTGGCTGGAGAAAAAGTTTTGTTAATTCTCCGCTTCTAACCTGCCCAGCCAAATCGGCCGAGCGCGATCCCAAAACGATGCTTCTCAAAAAGGCAATTCCCACTACATAAGCTAACATTTGAGCTTTTTGATAGCCTAAAAATTCGCTCCGATTCCCATAAATTGCCAACCAGAAGAAAAAAAGGGTCAAGAAAAAAACAAAGCTTCTAAAACGCCATAATACAAAATTCAGCCGGTAAACAAAATATTCTTCGAAGGTAAGTTTGCCAAGCAGAAGATACTTACCCATATTTCTTTCCTGTAAATAATTCTCTAATGATATCTTCAATCGGTGGTTCCTCAATATTTAAATCTGCCACTGGCAGCTTTTCTAAAACTTTGGCGGCGAGTTTTGACGTCTCGTTTCTTTTGACTGTTAGGATTAGTTTCGGATAATTAAATTCTTTTACCTTACCAATCCCATTTAAAATTTTCGGGTCGACTTCTTTGCTTAAAATCACGGAAATTAACTTATAATCAGCATATTTTTGGACAATTTCTGCAAGTTGACCATCAAAAACCAATTTTCCTTTATCAATAATTAAAACCCGTTGACAAAGCTCTTGGACATCACCCATATAATGGGAGGTTAAAATAATGGTCGCTTTATAGCGACGATTGTATTCTTTGATAAAATCCCTCATTTTTTTCTGCATGACCACGTCCAAACCAATTGTTGGTTCGTCCAAAAACAAAACCTTCGGGGAATGCAAAAGAGCAGCAATAAGTTCACACTTCATCCGTTGCCCTAAAGAAAGTTTGCGAACCTGGATTTTTAGAATGTCTTCCACCTCTAAAAGGCCGACTAGTCGGCTCAGTGTTTTCTTGAATTCCTCATTAGAGACTCCATAAATCTCTTTGTTAAGAATGAAAGTTTCCATTGGGGGCAAATCCCACCAAAGCTGGTTTTTCTGACCCATAACCAGAGCAATTTGCTTCAAAAATTCCGCTTTTCGCTCCCAAGAATTAAATCCTAAAACAGAAATTTTTCCTGAAGTTGGATACAAAAGTCCAGAAAGACATTTTAAAGTGGTCGTTTTCCCTGCCCCATTTGGTCCGATAAAACCAACTAATTCCCCTTCTTCGATATTAAAAGAAATATTGTTAACTGCCTTGACATCTTCGTATTTTCTGACAAATAGAGATTTTAGCGACCCAGCTAATCCCGGCTCTTTTTTATGAATCTGATAAAATTTTTTCAAACAGGAAGCTTGAACTACGGGCATTGCGGTTTAAGTATAGCATAGGAGGTTAGTCAGTCGTTCTAGCTAGATAAAATTCGAGCTTGAGTGTTATAATATCTACTATGAACGAAGAGTTATCTGAAGAAGACGTCTTGAGAGAGGCTGAAGAAATTCTGAGAGAAAGCAGAGAAAAAGGGAAAGTAGAGCAGTTTCGAAAGAAAAAACAAGAAAAATCTGAACGATATAGAAAAATTTGGGAAGGTCTACTTAGAGCTAAGCAAGAAGGAAAACCTCTTAGCGAACACGATCAGCGTGCGCTCGAGATTCGGAAGGTAAGTGTCTTTCAATTGCAGACAGCATAGACCAGCTCCTTCATGATCCCACAGTTAAGGATGACCCCGTAAAAGAGGCAGAGGTTATTGCTAACTATTCGTATGGCATACATCGACTAAAAGAGCTTGGGATTAAGGAAAACATGCACGCAGGCGATCCACCAAAGTCTTTCAATAATCCGACAAAGATGGCTGAATACGTAGCGGGGCAAGTTTTAACAACCCGAGGGGATCAAATTCCAGCAGAAAGTGAGATTCTAGGCCAAGTACAGGAATTTGCTGAAGTTAAGACCGATAATATAGCAGTCATACCGACAAAATTTCTTACGCCTAAACTTAAGGATTTTATGGTTATGCGTTCAATGGTGAATTTGACTCATTTTTTCCTTGCTTCGGATTTGGAGAAGACAATAGAATGATTTCTTCTAAAATTTCTCGCCTTAGAGGTGTTATAGGTACGGCACCTCGGGGATTAATCTACTTTTTCCGCGATCGCTGAATTGGTAGTCTTTTACCTAACTTCTTTTTTCAGGGGTTTGCCTGGAGAAAATCGAGGGGCTCGATGAGCCTTAACCATTTGTTTTTGACCAGTTCCAGGAACAATCACCGGTTTATCTTTTACCCTGGTTACCCTAAAAGTCCCAAAACCAGAAAGAACTACTTTCTCACCTTTTTTCAAGGCCTTAGCAATCTCGCCTAAAAAATTTTCCACTGCCTCGGTGGCAGCTTTTTTGGTTAAATGGGCTTTGGTAGCAACCAAAGAAATAATTTGTTTTTTAGTCATGGGTAGAGTTTAGCCTAAATCAGCCTGTTTGTCAATC
>CAYIUX010000025.1:9687-11003 GCA_964366795.1 uncultured Gammaproteobacteria bacterium
GGTAACCTGGGTTGCTTGAGTTTCCCGGATACAACTGACCTTTATCTGTCCAGCATAAGAAGCTTCTTCTTCAAGTTTTTGGGTAATCCTGCTTAGCAGGACCGTTAATTGGTCATCAGGAACCTCTTCGGGCTTAACCATGACCATCACATACCGTCCCGCTTGATAAGCAAAGGCTTCTTGAACCTCTTTGAATCCCTTAACAATTTTTTCTATCTGTTCCATTCGTTTAACATATCCCTCATGGGGTTCATAACGAGCGCCTGGGCGAGAACCAGAGGCGGCATCAGCAATCCAAACTATTCTTGATTCTACCAAAGAAAATGGTTTTTCCTCGTGATGCTCGGCAATGCAGGCAACTACTTCTTCCGGCAGACGATATTTTTTGGCTAACTCAACGCCTAACTGAACATGAGTTCCTTCCTCTTCTGTCACCACCTTGCCTATATCGTGAAGTAAACAGCTTAACCTCACAATATTTACATTTGCCCCCAACTCCCAAGCTAGCTGAACCCCAATTTTTGTTTCCTCAAGAGTATGAACAATCATATTTTGACCGTAAGAGTAGCGAAACTTATAGCGACCCAAAAGTTTAACCAAATCCGGATGAAGTCGATAAACTTCTAAAGTATGACAAAGTCTTTCTCCCTCTTCAAATAAAATTTTATCCATTTCTTGGCGGGTTTTTTCCACAATCTCTTCAATCCTGGCTGGTTGGATGCGACGATCACGAATTAATTTTTCTAAAGCTCTTTTAGCAATCTCCCGACGGATGGCATCAAATGAAGACAGATGAACATCGTTCGTCTCGTCAAGCTCAATCTCAACTCCGGTTGCTCTTTCAAAAGTCCGAATATTTCTTCCTTCCCGACCAATTATTCGTCCTTTCATTTCTTCATCAGGCAAATGAACAGTGGAAACAGTATATTCAGCTACCCAATCAGTTACTCCATGCTGAATAGCATCGACTAAAATTGCTTTAGCTTTTTCATCAGCATGGGTTTTGATTTCCTCTTCGGTTTCTTTAATCTTTCGGGCGAGATCTTCGGCAAGTTTTTTCTCAGTTGCCTCCAGGAGTAATTTTTTGGCTTCTTCCCGAGTCAACTTGGCAATTTTTTCCAATTTATTTATTTCTTTCTTCCTAACCTCTTCAATCTCCACCCGAGTTTTGGCTAATTCCTCTTGGCGACCCTTAAGTAATTTTTCTCTTTCCTCTAACGCTCCTTCTTTTCTCTCTAATTCGGCAATTTTAGCGGCCAATTTTTTGGCGTCTTTAGGTAGTAAACTATCAAAAATTCCCATTAAAACCTCCTTTT
>CAYIUX010000026.1:0-10556 GCA_964366795.1 uncultured Gammaproteobacteria bacterium
CGCATCCTGGGGCTGAAGAAGGTCCCAAGGGTTGGTCTGTTCGCCCATTAAAGCGTTACGTGAGCTGGGTTCAGAACGTCGTAAGACAGTTCGGCCTCTATCCGCAGTAAGCGTTGAATACCTGAGGGAGTCTGACCACAGTACGAGAGGACCTGGTTGGGGGAATCCCTGGTGTGCCAGCTGTTCCTATCAAGGGCAGCGCTGGGTAGCCACATTCCTAGAGGATAACCGCTGAAAGCATCTAAGCGGGAAGCCCTTCCCAAGATTAGGTATTATTAAGATCCCTTGTAGATTACGAGGTTGATTACGCTAACGCGTAGTCGTTGCCGCGTTTCGCGGCAAGATAGGCTGGAGATGTAAGGGCAGTAATGCCTTTAGTCAACCAGTACTAATCGATCAAAATTAAATAGTTTTCTGTTCACTTTTCAGGGAGCCACAAGCAGTTTACATATTTGTGATCCCGGTCTTTTAAGCGCGGTGGAACGACTTGATTCCATTCCGACCTCAGAAGTCAAACGCCGCAGCGGGGACGATAGTTGGCCCGCAAGGGCTGGCGAAAATACCTCAAGGCCGGGATTTTTGGTGGCTTGACTTTTTGAAAAAATTTTGCTAAAGTAACTTTGCCAAACTTCCTGCCCGGAAGTTTTTATTTAGAAAGGAGGTGAAAAGAAAATGCGACAAGAGGGAGAAATACCCGAGTTAGTCAGATACTATTGGGAGACTCCTAAAAGAGGAGAAGAACGCAGTCAAAAATTAAATCAACTTCGTCAAACCGCAGTTGCTTGCCTGAAAGAAAAAGGAGAGGTTATTCCTTTTAAAAGAATCTTTAAAAAATATAAATTGGAGGTTTCTTACAGCGACAAGAGTGAAGAAAGAACCGCTGCGGTAAAAGTTTATACTGGGCGCGTAGGAGACATCTTGGATTGGGCTACAAATCTTGAGAAGAAAGTAGGAATTTTTGTAGAAATTGTAGGAAGCGGAGAATATCTATGTATTGAGCGCGATCCAGGTCAATCATGGATTCATGTTGAAGGCGAACTCCGCCCTGTTTTGACCGACGAAAAGATAGCTTTGTATCAAGAACTTCTTGACGATATAAGTGGGCGGTAATTCTATCGGAAGAACTGCGCATTAAAGTTTCACATTCACACCTTAGAGGTGTGGTAGATAGCACACCTCATCAATTTTATTCCTCAAGAGTTAGTTGTTTGATTTCCTGGAGCATTCTTTGGTAGTCGGCTTGATCAAAAACAAATTTTTTGTAAGAGGTCGGATCTTTGAAATTGTCAAGAACGATTTCTTTGTGGCAATTTTTACTTTTGGTTAGACCAAGATATTCAGACAGGGAGGAATACGGATAACTTTCAAGTTTTCTTAAGGATTTAATTACATAAGAGCTATAGGGATTAAGATGAATATATCGCGAAAGGTGAAGCAATTGTTCATCAGTTTCTACTCTGACCGCCTTAAATTTTCCCTGAAGTAGGGGACCAATTCTCTTATTTTTAGTATTGAAATAACGAGTATAACTATTTGACAGATTGCTCATAAATGTGGAGATGCCGTCATCTTTAATTTGTTTTAAAAGCAAATGAAAATGGTTTGGCATTAGGCAATAAGCAATGATTTCCACTAAAAAATCTGCACGTTTTTTAAGTTGGTCAAGGATTTCTGTTCTTTGTTTGACAGGTAATCTTCGAAAGAAGGAATATCTTAAGGGAAGATTTTGGTTTTGATAATAAAAGATGATTTCTATCGCTCTTGAATAATCCCATTGAGTTAGGAACATTGGTTGGGAAGCAACACCGCGATTAAGAACATGGTAAATTTGATCAGTAATTAAAGGAACGGTTCTTCCTGGCATCTTAAAATCTAAGATAACAGAAAATACCAAAGGTGTCAATAGGTGCACACCTTAGAGGTGTGAAGAGAGTTTTTGGTGGTTGAAAAAAATCTTTAAACAAGTTATAATTTTCCCTAGACTTTTTTAAAGAAAGGCGGTATTAATGAGTGAGGAAACAGAGCGAGAGAGTAAAAGAGCGAGAGAGTAAAAAGTCTTCAGTAAAAGCTTCGATTCAAACAATGGATGAACTTTTAACCCAGACTGGCTATAAATTGCGTGGTTGGAGAAGGGGAGATGAGATTGAGGGGGTTTTGGTGGAAAAAACCAAACAAGTTTTATATTTGGATATTGGCGGTAAGACCGAGGGGATGGTTATTGATCGGGAAATGAAGGCAGCGGCAGATTTCATTAAAGAACTTAAAGTTGGCGACAAGGTTACCGCCATTGTTACCCAGCCAGAAAATGAGAGTGGTCAAACTTTACTTTCCTTAAAAAAAGCCGCCCAAGACGCGGTTTGGCAGGAATTTACGGAAAAATTAAAAACTGGCGAGTCGATTAAGGTTTTTGGTCAAGAAGTCAATAGGGGCGGTTTAATAGTTTTAGCAAAAGGTCTGGCTGGTTTTATTCCCACTTCTCAATTTAATTCAAAATGGTTGGGGAAAATTAATCAACTTATCAATCAAGAGATTGAAGTTAAAACAATTGAGGTTGATCGTCAACAAAACCGGCTGATTTTTTCCGAAAAAGAAGTTTCCCAGGCAGGATTGATTAAAGAACAAAGCCTGGCTTTGAAAAAAATTAAGGTTGGTGATGTTTTAGAGGGCGAAGTAACAGGAATTATGCCATTTGGTTTATTTGTTAGAGTAAATACCCCAGCCACTCTAGAAGGATTAGTTCATATTTCCGAGATTTCTTGGGAAAAAGTGGACGATCCGAGTAAATTTTTTAAACAAGGAGATAGAATTAAAGTCAAAGTTTTGGCGGCTGACCAAAAGACCGGTAAACTTAATTTGTCAATTAAACAACTTCAACTTGATCCTTGGGAGGAAATCGAAAAGAAATATCCGTCTGATACCAGGGTTAAAGGAGAAATAGTCCGTTTAGCCCCATTTGGCGCTTTTGTTAACCTTAAACCAGGAATTGAAGGTTTAATTCATATTTCCAAAATCCCAGCGGAAAAAGTTTTAAAAGTTGGTGATAAAGTTGACTGCTTTGTTGAGTCAGTTGATAGGGAAGCAAGAAGGATGAGTTTGGGGTTGGTATTGAAAGAAAAACCAGTTGGATATAAATAGATGATTAGGTGGTTGATTAGCTCGTTTTACTCGCGTTAATTGATAGTTGATTAATGGGAAAACCTACTTATACTATTACCATTAATACACTACTTAATATACAATTAATATACTATTAATATACTACCTAAAAAATGGCTAAGACGATTACTAAATTTATTTGTCAACAGTGCGGTTATGAGTCTTCTGGTTGGTTGGGAAGATGTCCTGAATGTGGAGAATGGAACAGTTTAGTTGAGACCGTGGTTTCAACTACTGGCAAGGGTACGGGAATTGAAAAGGAAGAGCAGGGTGTTCCTCAGCGGTTGGGAGAAATCAAATCTACCAGGCAAGCAAGAATCAAAAGCGGTATTGGGGAGTTTGACCGGGTTTTAGGTGGAGGGATTGTTCCAGGGTCGGTGGTGTTGGTTGCCGGCGAACCGGGAATTGGCAAAAGCACCTTGCTGCTTCAATTGGCGGCAAAAATTGGCGGTCTTTATGTAACCGGTGAAGAATCACTTCAACAGATTAAAATAAGAGCCGAAAGATTAGGGGTCAAAAACAAAGACTTGCTATTTTTGGCGGAAACCAATGTCGATGCCATTGTTAGCCAGTTAGAAAGTCAAAATTGGCCAGCGGTAATTGTTGACTCTATCCAAACTCTTTATACTTCAGAACTTACTGGGACCACTGGCTCGGTCGGTCAGGTTAAAGAATGTTCTGGGCGAATTTTAAGAATTGCTAAAAATCGGGGCATTCCTGTTTTTTTAATTGGTCATGTAACCAAGGCGGGAGTGATTGCCGGACCAAAAGTTTTAGAACACATGGTTGACACCGTTTTAGATATTGAAGGGGAAAGATTTGGCGCCGCCAGATTATTACGCGCCACCAAAAATCGCTTTGGAGCGACTGATGAGGTTGGGGTTTTTGAAATGGGTGATAAAGGAATGGTTGCGGTTGACAACCCCTCAAAATTGTTTTTAGCCAACCGTGTCGTTAAGGTTCCTGGCTCGGTGGTGGTGGCGACAATGGAGGGAACCAGACCAGTTTTGGTGGAAATTCAAGCTTTGGTTGTGCCAACTCAATTGGCGATACCTCGACGGATTGGCCAAGGGATTGATTATAATCGGTTGCAATTAATTACCGCTGTTTTAACCAAAAGACTTAATTTGCCGTTAGCCTCTTTTGATGTTTATGTTAACGTTGTTGGCGGTTTACGAATTGAAGAGCCGGCCGCTGATTTAGGTGTCGCCTTGGCAATATATTGCTCATTCAAAAATATTGCCGTTGCCTCCAAAACAATTGTTTTTGGGGAGCTTGGATTGTTAGGGGAGATAAGAGAAGTTTCTCAATCAGGAACAAGAAATAAGGAAGCTAGGCGATTGGGTTTTACGACAATTATTTCTCCAGAGAAGTTTTCCTCAATTAACCAAGTTATCCGCAGTTTTCCACAATAGTTGACAAACGTTTAAAAAGTGTTAAAATTGAAGCTAATTTAAACCCTACTGATTTCTATAGGGCTAGCAGTTTTCCAATAGATTTTCGCTATAGGATTGACAAACATTGACAATTGTGGTAAAAAACAAAGAGCATTACTATCGCTGGTTTGTCCCTCGACAAGCTCGGGATAGACCACGAGTAGCAATGCTCTTCGCGAATGGTTGTCAAGTCAGGACAGGTGACTTAACAAACCGATTTGAAAATAACATAGGTGTTGGAAGTTGTCAAGCCCTTAAACCAGAACGAAGTTCGGTTCAGGGTTGTAAGGGGTAGACCCCAGACATGGCGGGTGGAATGTAGGGCAGGCGTTCCACCTGCCTTTTGTGGGGCTTACCACAATCAGTTTACATAATTGGGGCTTGACAAAGATTTTCAAGATTGTTTAAATATTCTTAATTCTAATTTTTTGTTTTCCCCTAAATGAAACAAGGAAAAAAAGTTCCTACTGTCGATGAAATTGTTGGTGCCCAAGCCCCTGCATCGTCCGGTGCGGAGCAAGCTAATAATTTCGATGGTGTAGTTGATGATCGTTTAATACCTGATGCTGGCGTGCCAACTGAATATATGGAAGGGGTGCTTGATACCGCCCCTGAAGGTTATGGTTATCTTCGGCCAAAATTTTCTCCCTCTGATAAAGATGTTTATATCTCCGCCTCCCAAATCCGGCGGTTTAATTTGCGGGCGGGAGATATGGTTGGCGGTCAAGTTAGGGCGCCAAAAGAAAAAGAGCGTTATTTTGGTCTTTTACGAGTTGAAAAAGTTAACGGAATTGATATTGACAAACTTGGTCACCGACCAGATTTTGAGGATTTAACTCCAATTTATCCAAACGAACAAATTAATCTAGAAACCGGCAAGACTCCTTTGTCAACCCGGATGATTGACTTAATTTCTCCGGTAGGTAAAGGACAAAGAGGATTGATTGTTTCTCCGCCCAAGGCGGGAAAGACTTGGCTTTTGAAAGATATTGCCAATGGCATTACCACCAATCACAAAGGTGTCCATTTAATGGCGGTTTTGGTTGGAGAAAGACCAGAGGAAGTAACTGATATTTCCCGTTCGGTTAAAGGCGAAGTTATCGCCTCAAATTTTGATGAACCACCCGAACATCAAACCCGCGTGGCGGAAATTGCCTTGGAACGAGCCAAACGTTTAGTGGAATTAGGTAAAGACGTGGTCATTTTATTAGATTCAATTACCCGTTTGGCTCGGGCTTATAATTTATCAATTCCCACTTCGGGTCGAACCTTAACCGGTGGTTTTGATCCGGCGGCTTTATATCCGGCAAAAAGATTTTTAGGGGCGGCTCGGAATATCGAAAAAGGCGGGTCGTTAACAATTCTCGGCACTTGTTTGATTGAAACCGGTTCAAGAATGGACGATTTAATTTATGAAGAATTTAAGGGCACCGGCAATATGGAACTTCATTTAGTCCGAGTGTTGGCCGAAAGAAGAGTTTTTCCAGCCATGGATATTCAACGTTCAGGGACTCGCCAGGAGGAACTCCTTTACGGTAAAGAAATTATGCCAAAGATTATAACCATGCGGAAAATGATTGATATGTTGGGGGCCGATGAGCGAACCGAGTTGATTTTAGAAAGACTGGCCAGAACTAAAAACAATGAAGAGTTCTTAAAAACATTGAATAAAGGCTGAAGATGTGTTAATCTGATTTGGAAATGGAAACTTCTTTGGGTCAGGATTTTTGGGAATTTTGTCGCTTTCTTATCCGCTACATCCGAAAAAAAATTGTTGCTACTTTTGCCATATTTGAAAAATTCAAATCTTGGTTTGCCGCCAGATTATATTGGCAGCGGGGACGTTGGACTAGACCTTTTATTCATTCGGGAATGGCTCTTTTGATTATTGGGGGAATAACCTTAGGACCAACTTTGATTGCCCAAAGTTTTCCCGGATTAATCCAAAATCCTTGGCAGCAAGCTCCTCCTTCAACTGTTTCGGCTACTGGCCTTTCTCAAATGGAAACCTCAACTTTAGAATCAATTAAACCTCGCTCCGAGGCGGTTGAATATACGGTTCAACCTGGAGATACCATTTCCATAATTGCTGATAAATTTGGTGTTTCAGTTGACACTATTCGCTGGGAAAATAAGCTAAAAACTATTAAGGATATCCAGCCTGGTCAGATTTTGCGAATTTTACCTACAACTGGAGTTCTTCATAAAGTTACTCATGGGGAGACGATTTATACAATTGCCAAGAAATATCAAATTGACGCTCAGGCAATTGTTGACTGGCCTTATAATTCTTTTGCTAATGATGAGACTTTTGCTTTGGCGGTTGGTCAAACCTTAATTATCCCGGATGGAATTATGCCTAAAGAAGTCCCAACCGCTCCTCGACCTTATTATGCGGAAATTCCGGCAGCCGGAACAATTGCCGGCACTGGTTTATATGTTTGGCCGGTCGGCGGCAATATTTCTCAAGGATATGCCTGGTATCACAAGGCAATTGATATTTCTAATAAAGGCGCACCGGGAATAGTCGCGGCTGATTCCGGAACGGTGATAGTGGCTGGTTGGCCCTCTCCCTGGGCTTATGGCAATCGGGTGATTATTGACCATGGTAATGGCTTTTCCACTTTGTATGGCCATTTATCTTCTGTTTATGTTTCTCCCGGTCAGCGAGTAGAAAGGGGACAGGCAATTGGCCAAATGGGAGCGACCGGTCGGGCAACGGGAATTCATCTTCATTTTGAAATCAGGCAAAACGGCGTGGCCGAAAATCCCCTAAACTACTTAAAATAAAATTTCTAATTTTTAATTCTCAATTTTCAATGAATCTTCAGTTGTTTAATTTTCAATAATTAGTTATAATTTATATTTGAAAATTATTGTTTGGGCCCGTAGTATACCGGTAACACGCCTCCATGGCATGGAGGAGTAGGGGGTTCGATTCCCCCCGGGTCCACCCTTCGTCGTCCCGTTGAGCGGGACTCCTCAAGGGCAAGCTCTTTGGAAACAGGGGGTTTACCCTGAACGAATGAAATTCGTGAAGGGCCTGTAGGTAAACGGCATACCGCGGTCTTCGCATGACCGAGTCCCGAGTTCGATTCTCGGCAGGTCCACTGGAATTTTACCCGAAAGGAGGTGATTTTTTAATGCCTTTTACAGATCAAACTTTAAAATGCCAAGATTGTAGCAAGGATTTTGTTTGGACTGCCTCAGAACAAGAATTTTACCAGCAAAAAGGTTTTACCAATGCTCCGACAAGGTGTTCTGATTGCCGAAAATTAAGAAAACAGCAAAGAATGGGGGACAGAAAAATGTTTACTATTACCTGTAGCCAGTGCGGAAAAGAAGATCAGGTTCCTTTTGAACCAAGAGGGGATCGACCCGTCCTTTGCAAGGAGTGCTTTATTAAACAAAGGGGACAATAGGGACAAAGGGACACAGACTAATCACTCTAAAGTGAAATTTCCAAGAGTCTCTTCGGGTGGTTGAGAATAATCTTCAACAAAACTCTGATAGGAGAGAATGTCTTTAAAGTTTAATCTTTGGGCGGTTTTGAAAAATTCTAAGATTTCTTTTGGTTTTAACCATTTTGCTTTCTTTTTACCAAGATAATATTGATAACTTGAGAAGGGATATTCTTGACAAGGTGTAACCTTGTCAAGGACCTTGTCAAGAACCGGATTAAGATGAACATACCGTGAGAGATGGAGAAGATATTCATCACGGTCTATTAAAACAGCCTTATAGGTTCCTTGAAATAAACTTCCAACTCGATTATATTTTTTATTGAAATACATCACATAGGAAGTGCAAAGGCGACGGAGGAGTTTGATCATTCCATCAGGAGTTTTTTGTTTTAAAAGGAGATGAAAATGATTTGGCATAAGACAATGAGCAAGAAGATCAATTTCATTGTGAAGCGGATGAACAGGTCGTGGCCTGACAAGGTGTAACCCTGTCATAGTTAAAAAGGTGCCTTTTGGTTGGGGAGGAGAGAGGTATTGTTTAAGAAAGTGAAGAAAAACAGAGTAATCTTGTTCATCGAGAAAAATATCTCTTTTCTCTACCCCACGGTTATAAATATGATAGTAGCCATTTTCAACATAAGTTTTAACGACATTTTTTGCAGGCATTGATCAAAATATTACATGACAAGGTGTAACCTTGTCAAGGGGTTGCTTCTGGCGCTGGACTGATTTCTGGAGCCGCCTGGGTAGGTAACTGAAGTGGAGGTTTGATAGCCGGCGAGGACAAGGGTTGAGGAGCGGATAATTCGCCAGTTGGTGGACTAACCTCTTCAGCCGGCAGTTTTGCCCGCAAATCTTCAAGCTCACCTTTGGCTTTTTGATAATCAAGAGAATTTGGGTCAACCAAACTTAAGGTTGTCTCCATTTCCCCAACTGCCTTGGCGTATTCCTTTTTCTCTCGATAGGCAGTCGCCAGATTGTAATGACCATTAGCAAAGTTTGGTTTTAAATCAACTGCTTGCTGGAAAAAGCGAATCGCCTCATCATAATTTGCCAAGGCATAATAAATTCCCCCTAAAGAAATTCGCAGTTGAGGATTGATTGGGTCCAAGACAATTGCTTGTTGTAAGCTGGCAATTGCCCACTGGTCCGCTCCTTGGGCAAAATTAATTAAATTGCGGTAAATACTCACTAAATTTTCCCAGTTAATGACATTGCCGGGGTTTAAAGCCACGGCCGCTTTTCCCTCTCTAATTGTCTGCTGAATTAAAATTGAGATATTTTGTTGGTCTTGGTCAGATAATCCGCCAGCTGGCGGATTACTGGCTAAGGAATTGGCTAAAGCCAAATTTGTTTGGGAATAAGCCCGGCGATAGACATCATTATAAGGATTAAAACTTATGGTCCTAATTTGTAAATTGTAAGTTTCTGTGCCTTTATTTTGGGCTAAAGCATCTAAAGATTGTTTGAAAAAATATTCAGCCGCATAAATTTTGGCCCCAAAATACCCAACCCCCAAAACAACCAATATTATCAGTCCAAAGATTATTTGGGGTAAGATTTTTGATTCCTCTTTGAATTCTCCGGTTTGAAGCTCCAAGGCTAAAGTTGCCAACAAGATGTAAAAAACAAACAATAAAAGAAAATTAGCAGGCAGCAAAGCTGCCATTAAGAACACCAATATAACGGATAGAAACACAGATTTAACAAATGGGCCATCTGTTTGATTCGTAGATATCTGTTTGATCTGTGTTATTCCGGTACGCAGCACCCGCCAGACTAAAAACAGAAATGCTCCTAGACCTAAAATGCCGAAAGTGGTTAGAAGTTCAAAATACCAATTTGAGGAAGAGCCAAATCTGGCGGCCCAAAGGTTGGTAAGGTTAAAATTTAAGGGCTTGGTTAAGGTAAAGGCATTAAGGAAATTTCCCGGTCCAAAACCCAACAAAGGAAATCTTTTAATTGTTTCAATGGCAATTTGCCAACCTGCCCAATAGGGGAGTAAAAGGGGGCGGGCGGTGGTAAAAAGTTGATAGACGGAGATCGCTAAAGCGACTCCGATTAAGAACACAGATACAACAGATGCAGGTACAAATATAACAGATTTGTTCAATCTGTGTTTAATTTGTTCGATTAGTGTGCTTATGGTAAGCACCAGCGCCACCCCCAAAAATGTTGCCAAAACCAATAGTCCGCCGGCAGGAGAGAAAGCTTTATCTTTAAGCCAGTCCACCGGGGCAAAAGTTTCACCAATACCGATGAATTGATAAATAGCAATGAGCGCGAGGATTGTTCCAGAGGTGATAATTGCCGTAATTATCCGTGATATTCCCTGATTTTCCCTGATATTCCCTGTTATCAGAAAGTATAAAACAGTTAAAGCGATAATTTGTTGACCAATCCCAAAATTGAAAAAGACCCCGGGTTTAGGAGTTTGACTAACTGCCAAAGCTAAAATGGTGACTAAAGCAAAAAGGGCAACTGGTAAATCAAAAGGGGT
>CAYIUX010000027.1:0-10214 GCA_964366795.1 uncultured Gammaproteobacteria bacterium
CTTCGATTATAGATATTTCTGCCATCAACAACAATTAGTGATTTCATTAATCTTTTGACTTTTTTGAAATCTAAATTTTTATATTCACTCCATTCGGTAATTAAAAGAAGAGTATCAGCGCCCCTTAGGGCTTTATATGGATTATCAACAAATTTCACTCCAGTAATAATTTTTTTCGCCTCGGGAATTGCCACCGGGTCACAGGCGCGAATTTCTGCTCCTTGTTTTTTTAATTCCTCAATCACATAAATCGATCTCGCCTCACGCATATCCGAGGTTTCCGGTTTAAAAGCTAAACCCAAAACAACAATAATTTTATTGCGAAGCAACAAACTTTGTTTATTTTTAATCGATCCGCCATTCAGTCTTACGACCTTTTTAATAAAATAATCGATTTGAGCTTGGTTGGCACCTTGAACCGCTTTTAAGATTTCAAAATTATAGTCTATCTGCCCGGCTAAGTTTATCAGCGTTGCCACATCTTTTGGAAAACAAGAACCACCATAGCCGAGTCCAGCGCCAAGAAAATCCGGACCAATACGACTATCCATTCCCATTCCCGTCATTACCTTATTAACATCAGCCCCAAATTTATCACAAAGAACGGAAATGGCGTTGGCAAAAGAAATTTTGGTTGGCAAAAAAGCATTTGAGGCATATTTAATCATTTGGGCACTAGCCGAGTCACAAATTAATCGTTTTCCGGAAATTTTCCGATGAAGTTTTAGTAATTTATTAACCACTAATTTTTTTTCGGCACCAATCACCACCCGATAAGGATGAAGAGTGTCCTCCAGGGCTTTGCCCTCTCGCAGAAACTCTGGTATCGAGGCCAACTCAAACTTAATTTTGGTATATTTTTTCATCCATTTTTTGATTTCCTTATTTATTCCTGGAGGAGCAGTGCTTTTAATAATAATAATCGCTGGTTTTTTAAGATTTTTGGCAACTGATTCAGTTGCTGACCTAAGATAGCTTAAATCAATTTTCCCATCTTTATTTGGGGTACCAACACAAACAAAAATTATTTCCGCATCACCAATGGCTTCTTGATATTTTTTGGTAAATCGAAGTTGACCGGCCTTAAAATTTTTAATAATCAGTTTATCTAATCCTGGTTCATAAAATGGAGTTTTACCGGCAGTAAGTTTCTTAATTTTATCTTCGTCTATCTCCACCACCCAAACTTTATGGCCAAAATCAGCAAAAACTGCGGCCGTTACTAAACCAACAAATCCTGCACCAATAACGGCTAAATTCATGGTTTAAATATAGCATAATTTTATGGTAAAATGAAGCCAGAATGAAAATTGATATTTTAACTTTATTTCCGGAAATGTTTAAGGGACCGTTTGAAGAATCAATTGTTAAGCGCGCCCAAGAAAAAGGTTTAGTAGAAATAAAAATCCACAATCTTAGAAATTGGGCAATTGATAAAAGAGGAACGATTGATGATCGACCATTTGGCGGCGGGACGGGAATGATAATGCGCGTTGATGCCATTGACCGCGCTCTTTCAGTCATCAGTCACCAGTCATCAGTCATCAGTAAGTCAAAAGTCATTCTTCTCGACCCGGCTGGAAAACCGTTTAATCAGAAAAAGGCTTTGGAACTCTCAAAACTTAATCGTCTAATCCTGATTTGTGGACATTATGAAGGAGTGGATGAACGCGTCAGGGAATATTTGGTTGATGAAGAAATTTCTATTGGCGACTATATTTTAACCGGTGGCGAACTACCGGCAATGGTTGTAATTGATACTATCGTTAGACTAATTCCTGGTGTTCTGAAAAAACCAGACGCCATCAAATCCGAATCTTTTTCGCCTCTTTTAGAATATCCCCAGTACACCAGACCGGCTAATTTTAAAAACTGGAAGGTGCCACAAATTCTTCTATCAGGAAACCATAAAAAAATTGCCAAATGGCGAGAAAAAAAATCTTTAGAGCGAACTAAAAAACGAAGACCTGACTTATTAAAAGGCTAATTCATAAATCTGGATTTTGGCGATGAAGTTCATCTATAGCTTCATTCCAAGACATAAATTTCATCCCAAGTTGGTCTTGAGTCTCCAGGGTCTTAAGACCACCGCGTTCAGGTCTTAGAGCCACCCCCGAATGATCCTTGTAATATTTACTCATCCATCCCGTCTCAACCACGCGCTTTACGCCTTTGAATTCATGAATCAAATATGAGGCAAAACTAAAAGGCGTAGCTACTTCCCTACTGGCGACGTGATAAGTGCCTGTAATTTTTCTTTCTGATATCCTTTTGAGAGCTTCAACTAGCTCATCTATGAAGGTAGGGGTAATATATTGGTCAATAAACATTGAATAAAGCTTTTTTTCATCATAAAGCTTCAAGATATTACGGGCAAAATCAAGTTCTTTAAATGAAGCGCGAAAAGGATATGAAATTCTGACAATGGCGAAATCTCCACCAACTTCCTGGATTGCTTTTTCCCCCATTAATTTTGTCCAACCATACCAGCTTATTTCTTCTGGGGCTTGGGCTGTTTTGGCCTTTTCAGTATAGGGGCCGATATTTGGTAGAAAACCAGGAAAAACAAAATCAGTGGAAATTTGAATCAAAGGAATCTTATTTTCCCGACAAACTTCGGCTAAATTCCTTGGACCAACAGCATTTACTATAAAAGCCTTGCTCTTTTCTCCTTCTGCTCTTTCTTCTTCGATTTTATTAACATCAGTTAAAGCGGCAAAATTAATCAAAACTTCCGGCTTTTTCTCTTCAATCCAACGCTTAATTGCTTCTTTATCAGTAATATCAAGCTCCTCAATGTCAGTGGAAAAAAGAAATTCATAGCGAGAAGAAGAAAGTTCAATGAAACGAGAGCCAACTAAGCCGTTAGCCCCAGTAACCAAAATTCTTGGGTTGTTTTTTAACCGCTCTTTTCCTGGCTCTTCTTCTTTTGTCATTTTCTTCTTAATTAAAAATGCCCCGAGTTGGGGCAGGCTTTCACTCTAGCCTATTTTAACAAATTTCACTATCTTTTTCCATATTGTCTTTGATAATACTTTTGATATTCACCTGATTTGATTCTTTTCCACCAAGACTGATTGTTAATATACCAGTCAATTGTTGTTTCAAGATAAATTTCAAAATCATATTTTGGCTTCCAACCAAGCTCGTCCTTAATCTTTCGCCAATCAATAGCGTAGCGCCGGTCATGCCCCGGGCGATCTTTGACAAACTCAATCCATTCGTCGGGATTTTTCCCCATGAACCGACAAATCTTTTTGATTACTTGTAGATTGGCAATGTCTTTGGTCATTCCCCCAACACAGTAAGTCTCCCCTGCCTTTCCTTTCTTCAAAACCAAATCGATCGCTTGACAATGGTCTTCAACATAAAGCCAGTCGCGCACATAAAGTCCATCGCCATAAATCGGCACTCTTTTTCCTTCTAAAAGATTGGTTATCACCAAAGGAATCAATTTTTCCGGAAACTGGTAGGGACCATAATTATTTGAGGTATTGGTAATTGTTATTGGCAAACCATAAGTTTTCAAGTAAGCTCTGACTAAATAATCGGAGGCTGCTTTTGAAGCGGCATAAGGACTGTTTGGAGCAAAAGGAGTTTTTTCATTAAATTTTTTCCTTGAGTTTAAGGATAAAGCACCAAAAACTTCATCGGTGGAAACATGATGGAATCTCTTAATTTTCTGCTCAAGGGCTGCATCTAGAAGTACTTGGGTACCGACAACGTTAGTTTTGACAAAAACAGCGGGCCCTAAAATCGACCGGTCCACATGACTCTCGGCGGCGAAATGGACGACAACGTCGATTCCTTTTATTGCCTCTCGAACTATCTTCGGATTACAAATATCACCTTTGATAAATTGGTAACGAGAATTCTTCTCAATTTCCCGAAGATTTTCGAGATTGCCAGCGTAAGTGAGCTTATCGAGGTTGACTATTTTGTCCTTTTTATATTTAGCCAGCCAGTAGCGGATGAAATTACTACCAATAAAACCAACACCACCAGTGACCAAAATTCTCATTTAATCCCTTTCTTTTTTGCCCAATATTGGCTAGCTTTTAAAAGTGATTCGAATGTCCCGGCATCGGACCAAAATCCTTTTAATTCTTCCCAGCGCATCATGCCGGCTTTAATATAGAAATTATTGACTTCAGTTATCTCTAACTGACCCCGCTTTGAGGGCTTACAGCGTCTAATATAATCAAAAACTTTATTGTCATAAATATAGAGTCCAGTAACCGCATATGGTGACTTTGGTTTTTTAGGCTTTTCTTCAATCATAATAATTTTCTTTTGATTCTTTTTATCAAAAACCGGCACTCCCAAGCCCCTTAGATTTGGAACTTTCTTAAGAAAAATCATCGCCCCCTCTTTGAAACGGTGTACTGCTGGTCCAATATTTGCATCAGTCGTATTGTCTCCTAAAATGACCATCAAGGAACCTCTATCAGCAAAATCCTCGCAAATACTTAGCGCATCGGCTATTCCCCCAACTGGATTATTTTGGTATCCGTATTCTAGGTGGTCTAACCCGAATTCTTTACCATTTTTTAAAACTTGAATAAAATGCCCAGAATGAGGACCACTGGTTACTACCATCACTTCTCTAATTCCTGCCCGAACAAGGGTTTGGATGGGATAAAAAACCATCGGTTGATTATAGATTGGAAGAAGATGTTTGTTGGTTATTAAAGTGAGGGGCGTTAGTCTGGTACCTAAACCTCCCGCTAGTACTACTCCCTTCATCATTAATTTTAAATTTTAAATTTTAAATTTTCAAGTGTGTTTGTCGGCAACAACAAAAGCCCCGTAGGATTCTGGTTTAGTTTTAGCGGTAAAACCATTACCGTTAACCATCCCCACCACCTCTTTAATCATCTCTCTGGTAGGACCGACGTCGCCAACATCAATATGAATCTCTAATTTATATCTTTCGCCATTAAGATTTTTAGTCAGTCGGGGAACCAATTTTTCTGCCAATTGAATTGATAAAAGAGTCTCGGTATAAATTTTATCCCGCAAACTTCCAATTTTATCAATTTTATTTTTTTGCCAAAAATATCGACCACCCTTGCCTTTTCGGTGAATAACAACAGCGGTAACGAAGTCTATTTTTTGTTTTCCATTTGGTTTTCCCGTCTTCGAATCGGTGCCAATCACTAAACTATAAAAATAATCTGGTTCTTCGTTCATAAATCCCACCAGCTCACCAACCATTCTTTTGATGGCTAGCCGCCCCTTGGTAGGACTAATAAATACTTCATTACTATCCATAAATTAAGAGTATTTTACCATATCTTCGGTTAAATTGGTATAATTAAAATGTATGGAAATTAAATTGAAAAATATCGGAATTAATCGCTGGCAGGTTGAACGGCTACCTGGAATGCAGGCTGAAACAATTATTTATGCCAAAAAAGAACTTCTCTCTCAAGTTTACAACGACCAGTCCTTAATTCAACTTATTCAATCAGCCTCTTTACCTAAAGTCATTTCACCGGTGGTTGCCATGCCTGATGTCCATGAGGGTTTTGGTTTGCCAATCGGCGGAGTAATGGCCACTGACGGTCTGGTTTCTTCAGGAGCGGTGGGGATGGATATCAATTGCGGCGTCCGGCTGCTTTTTAGTCAAATGAAATACGATCCTAAAACCTTTTCCCAAGAAGTTCTTCGTCTTTTGATACACAAAATCGAGCGCGTCATTCCTATTGGTTTAGGGGGAAAACACCGCCAACAAATAACCAATATCCCCTTTAAAGAAATTATCACTAATGGGGCTCAGGCTTTAGTAGAAAAAGGCTACGGTAATCCTGAAGACACCGAATCGATCGAAGAGAACGGAAAGCTCGCTGGAGCTAAACTCAACACTCTTTCGCCTCGGGCAATCAACCGGGCAGAAAAAGAAGTAGGCACCCTCGGTTCGGGTAATCATTTTATTGAAATCCAAGTTTTGTCGGAAATTTTTGCCCAAGATTTAGCCAAAAAATGGGGTCTATTTGAAAATCAAATTTGCGTCATGATTCACACTGGCTCACGGGCGTTAGGACATCAAACTTGTTTAGATTATACCCATAAATTTTCCCAAGAAGAGTCAAAATATGGCATCAAAGCCCCGGTTTATAATCTAGCTTCACTCCCGGCTGACTCTCCAACCGGGGCCGCTTATCTTTCGGCCATGGTTGGTTGCGTCAATTTCGCTTTTGCCAACCGTCAGCTAATTACTTATTTTGTCCGCAAAGTATTTTCCGAAACTCTTACCAATCACCGGTCACCTCTCACTCTTTTATACGATGTTGCTCATAATATTGCCAAATGGGAAACTCACCATGGTAAAAAAGTTTTAATCCATCGCAAGGGAGCCACCCGAGCTTTGCCTGCTGGTCATTCTCAAAATCCTAAACATTACTTAGAAACCGGTCATCCGGCCATTGTTCCTGGAAGCATGGGGACTTCCTCTTATGTCATGGTTGGTTTACCCCAAGCTGCAGAAACTTATTATTCAATTAATCACGGGGCAGGTAGGACTATGAGCCGAGGAGAAGCCAAAAGAACGATTAAAAAGGAAGATTTTGAACAAAAAATGGGGGAAATTATTTACAACAAACCTTTTGGGGTTATTGCCGATGAAGCTCCCCAAGCTTATAAAGACATTGATTTGGTGGTCGAAACCTTAGTTGAAGCCGGGTTAACCAAAAAAGTCGCCAAACTTCGCCCTTTGGCAGTAATTAAAGGAGATTAACTTCGCATTAAAAGAAATATTACTATCACGCTGGCTATCACCGCTACCACCATATATTCCCAAATAATCCGCCAGTGAAGTTCTTTTCTGATAGCATGGTGAATAATTCCCCAAATTACATAAGTAATTCCTAAACCAATGGTTATCCAAATCTGCGCCACCCGATTAAAATTAAATATCCAAAATAGACCAAACCCAACCGACAAAATCGCCATTAATGATAGGTAGTGTTTCAGATCCTTCATATCTAATATCTAATATCTAGTATCTAGTATCTAACATCTATAATATTGCTCCTGGGGTAGTCAAAATAACTGATAGTAATAAAGCACCAATGAAAATCAAATGGGCAACATTTCTCCCTGAAAGCCTAATGATTCTTTTTTGATAAACCAAAATTATATCCAGAGTTAGAGCCCCCAAAATAATTCCCAGTAAAAAGATAGCAATGGTCTTTGTTAGCCAAAAGGGCGAAAGCAATGGTGGAGCAGTTGTCTCCCCTCTTGCTTGAGCTAGAGCCACTGGAAGGGCTAAGGATGGTTTTTCCTCAACAACTGAAGCCTGAGCGGTTATCTGGGGTCTTTGGGCTATGGGCGCTGGGGTAGGCGTGCCAAAAAGTTGAATTACTAAAGTTGTCTCCACCCCATTTAATGTTCCATTAACCACCGCCAAACCAGTTTCTTTATAATTTGAATTTAAAATATTATCCCGGTGAGTTGGTGAATTCATCCAGGCTTCAACTACTCCTTCGGAATTCATAAAATCTCGGGCTAAATTTTCCCCAGCGTAAATATATTTATAACCAACTTCCAGAAAAAATGCCCAGGGGTTTCGACCTGAAGGCGAGCTATGAGCCCAATAATTAAAGGCAAACATATCTCCAGCTTTTCTTTGGGCGGCCTCATTAAGTTTGCCATTAACCGTCAATGGCGATAATCCCTGTTCGGCTCGTTTTTGATTAGTGAGGGCAATCACCTGCTCTGGGGTAATATTTGAAGCAAAACCCAAAACCGCAGGCGAGACTAAAAGATAAAAATTAATGGCAAATTGATATATCAAAAAGAAAGCGACAACAACCGAAAGAGTTGAAGGATGAAGAATTTTTGCCCGATGATTATTTGAATAACGGGGAACAAATAAGTGTCTTACCCACCAGAGCAGGTTCATCATATAGTCTTATAATAGCACTTATTTTATTCAACTTTCAATTTTGCCACCACGATAAATCTTTTACTATCTAAAAATCCCGTGCAGGTATATAAAGTCAAAGTGGCGTCTTCGGTGGGAGATAAAACCCAGACCTCATCCGGAGAAACTATCTTGGTTGTTATAATCTTGTAGATAAATTTTTCATCCCGCTTATTTGTCAGTTCTATTCCTTCATCTTTTTCAAGCCAGCGAATTGGCCCAAAAAGATTATTTTTATTATGACCGAAAATAACGACATTTCCTTTTCTCCCCGGAACACCTGTGCCAAGAAGATAGGAAACACCCTTTTCGGAAATCTCCCAGGTATCACCACTAGCTCTCGCCGGGAAAACCGGAAAATCAATTCTTACTTTGGAAATTAAAATTTGAGTTGGAAAAAGGTCTTCTGATATCTCCTCTTTCAACTCTGGGATTTTTGAGAATGAAAGGATCTTCCTTGTGTATTCTCGATAAGTTCTTAAGGAAACAATTACTCCGAAGCAAACTAAACCAACTAAAATTAAAATTAAGCCAGCCTTTTGGCGGGAATAAGAAGTTTTAATCCAGCTGATGCGCATACACAACCTATTATAAACAAAATCTGAAATAATTCATCGGCAAAGCTTCCGGTGCCAGCTAAAGTGCTCACCCCTAAAACTTCTCCTTCAGCGACACCTAGAACTTCCCCTGTTGGTTCAGGTGGTGGACCTCCAACTCCCGGTGTGGGCGTTGGAGAAGCTCCGGGAGAAGGGGTTGGGGTGGAAGTAGGTTCAGTAACGGGTGTTGGAGTTGGTGTAGGTGTCGGAGTTTCCTCAGGAGGCGGTGTTGGGGTTGGTGTTACGGTCGGAGTCGGAGTCGGGGTTACCTCCGAAGGTGGAGTCGGGGTAGGTGTAGGCCTTGGAGATGGGCTAGGCGATGGTGATGGACATGGAGGTGTTGGGCATGGAGGAGGGGGACACGGAGATGGACAAGGCGGGAGAGTTGGCCATGGAGTTGGGGTTGGTGTCGGCGGACACGGTCCATGACTTAGGTTAAATTGTCCATCCCAGTCTACATATATATATGTGTAAGCTCCGACAACCGTTGAATTCAAATTGGCAGTGGAATTGTAGTGAGCTACCTTTCCTGTAAAAGCTGACTGACTAATATCTTGCTCGTCACTGTTAGCCCATACGACATGGATACTGGCTGGTGCTAATGCTTCCGACTCTATCTGGTTGATAACAAAGTGCCATTCAGTCTCATCGCAATCATGATCATCTAACGCTTTCGCTTCGATAAGTTTAGTGTCAGCAGTAACCCCATAAGCCAGAGGGTTCATGAGTTTGGCAATGGTTAAAATTTTATAAAGCGAGAAGATAAAAACAGCTAAAACAAATAAAAAGAGAAGAATCTCAGAAGATCGTTTTAAATATTTTTGGAAAAGTTTTATTTTTTTCACGATAGTCCCTTTATTTTAAACATTTTTTGCTTTTGTCAACTAACCATAGTGAGGATAAAAGCAAAAGCAGAGCATAAGGCAAAATATCTTCATTGCTTGGACATTCGGCACATTCCGTGGCGGCACCCAAAATTTCTTCTTCTTTTCCGGTCGCTTTCGCTTCAAATAGAGAACCTATCTCTTTAAACCTTATTTCAAAGTCAGTTCTGGCCTCATTTGAAGAGACTTCATTGCCATTTGGCGCCTTTCCAAAAGCTTGAGCCACCGTATAATAAGGACCGGCGGGAAGAAGTCCGTCATCTGCCAGGGTTAAACCAAAAGAGAGTGTTCCCCCTTTCCCAGGCTCGATGGTTTCAATCTCAAATTTGGCCACCCCAAAATCTTCTGGAACACCATTGTAAAGTGCTTGAAGAAGATAAGTATCATGAGAAGGAACTTCTCCCGTGTTTCGAATTGTTATCTTGAAAGTAACCGTATCACCGGGATAAACAAACTCGCCAACATTATTCCAAGCCGAAATCTCCAAAATCGGCTGTCTTTGATCAACCTCCTTCTCTTCTGATTCTGATTGGGATGAGAGAGGAAGATAGACTAGGGTTTTTACCGAAGAAGTGTTATTGCCAAAGTCAGATTCCGGATCAGCAGTTCCAATCGAAGCCATCGCTACCACTTCTCCCTCTTTTTCATTCTCGGCCGCGTGAGCTTGGGGAATGATTTTTGACCAAAAAGTTAGAGGCTCTTCAAAAGAAAAGTCAGAATCAATTTGAACTTGAATAGTAAAAGTTCCTCCTTCTCCCACCCCGAGTGTTCCTAAAAACCAAGAGTAGGTCTGTCCTGAAACTTCTG
>CAYIUX010000028.1:0-9689 GCA_964366795.1 uncultured Gammaproteobacteria bacterium
AGCAAGGATGGTTGGGGAAATTTTAGCTCAAAAAGCACAAAAAAAGGGAATAAAAAAAGTCAAATTTGACCGTCGTTCTTACAAATATCACGGTCGAGTTAAGAGTTTAGCTGAAGGAGCAAGAAAAGGAGGGTTAGAATTTTAAGTAAAGATAATAATATGGAATATGAAGAATTTGAAGAAAAAGTAGTCCAAGTAAATCGGGTTTCCAAAAAAACAAAAGGTGGGAACAAAATCGCCTTTTCAGTTTTAATGGTTGTTGGAGATAAAAAGGGTAAAGTTGGAATTGGTTTGGGAAAGGCGCCGGATGTGACCTCAGCGATAAGAAAGGGATTGAATCGGGCGAAAAAAAATCTAATTGAAGTGCCAATGAGGGGAACAACTATTCCCTATCAAATTCGTTTAAAACACGGAGCGGCTGAAGTTTTACTAAAGCCTGCTCCTCCGGGGACTGGGGTAATTGCTGGCGGAGCGGTTAGAGATGTGGTTGAAGCAGCGGGAATTAAAGATATTGTTTCTAAGATTTTAGGGAGCAATAATAAAGCAAGTAATGTCTATGCGACAATGGAAGCATTAAAAAAACTCAAAACTCAAAGCTCAAAACTCATCCCTCGACAAGCTCGGGATGACCTCTTCGAGCCTGAGCCTCAGAGCCGAAGGCCTGAGCGAAGTCGAAGGGTCAAAAACTAAAAATTATGAAATTAAATCAATTGCCAAAGATAACCAGCAGAAAGATGAAACGTCTTGGTCGAGGTTATGGCTCAGGTAAAGGAGGACATACTGTTGGTCGTGGTGCCAAGGGAGCTAAGGCAAGAGGGAAGATTGCCTTGACCTTTGAAGGGACAAAAATTAAAAAATCGTTGCTAAAAAAATTACCACTCCAACGAGGAAAGGGAAAATTTAAACCATCAAAATCTTCTCCAGTGATTGTTAATGTTAAATATCTTAATGTCTTACCTAAAAATTCTTCGGTCAATATTGAAACTTTAATTAAACACGGAATTGTTAAGGAAAAAGAAGCTAAAGAATTTGGAGTGAAAATTTTAGGAGATGGGGAATTGAAAACACCATTAAAGGTTGAGTTGCTTTGCTCTGGGGGAGCGATTAAAAAGATCGAAAAGGCAGGAGGAAAGATAATAAAGGGAACTAAGAAATGAATAAGATATTGAATACTATTCTTAACGCTTGGAAGGTTCCAGAATTAAAAAGGCGAATTTTATTTACCGCCGGAATTTTTATAGTTTTTCGTTTAGCCGCCCATGTGCCGGTGCCGGGGGTGGATACCACGGCTTTAAAGCAGCTTTTTTCCCGCAGTCAACTTTTAGGACTTTTGGATATATTTTCTGGAGGAACCTTGGCTAATTTTTCGATTATGGCTTTAGGATTAAACCCTTATATTAATGCCTCGATTATCTTTCAACTTTTGACCATGGTTATTCCCCAACTTGAAGCTTTATCAAAAGAGGGTGAATTTGGGCGAGAAAAAATTAATCAATACACTCGAATTGTGACTGTTCCTTTAGCTGCTCTTCAGGCTTTTGGAATGTATGCACTGCTTCGGAATCAACAAATCATTGGGAGTTTGAATCCATTAAACCTGGTTGGTTTGGTGGTGACGATGACTGCCGGAACAATCTTTTTGATGTGGTTGGGAGAGTTGATTTCCGAGAATGGAATAGGCAACGGTATTTCTATGCTTATTTTTGCCGGGATTGTTGGTCGATTTCCTGTGGCTTTTGGTCAAACCCTGGCGGTTTTTGAACCAGGAAGCTTTTTCAATACCACTGTTTTTTTAGTGATGGCAATTTTAGTTATTGCTGCTATTGTGGTTGTTAATGAGGCGACGCGAAAAATTCGCATCCAATATGCCAGAAGAATTACTGGTCGGAAAGTTTATGGAGGACAGTCAACTTATTTACCTTTGAAAATTAATCAGGCAGGGGTGATTCCCATTATTTTTGCCATTTCTTTAATTCTTTTACCCTCAATGATTGGTAATTTTTTACAAGGAGTCCCTAATCCAGTTTTAAGCAAAATTGCCAGGGAGATGGCAACTGTTTTTAGTCCTGGCGGGGTTATTTATAACCTAACCTACTTTTTCTTGGTTGTTGGCTTCACCTATTTTTACACCGCCGTTATCTTTAACCCCGAAAAGATTTCTGAGGAAATCAAAAAATATGGTGGATTTATTCCCGGAATTCGTCCGGGGGCGCCAACGGCTGATTATTTAAATAAAATTTTAACGCGGATTACCTTAGCCGGAGCAATTTTTCTAGGTTTAGTGGCAATTTTGCCTTCATTGGCTCAAGGCTTAACTGGGGTGGCGACAATGACCCTAGGAGGAACAGGAATTTTGATTGTGGTTTCTGTAATTTTGGAGACCACCAAACAACTTGAAGCGATGTTGGTGATGAGAAGTTATGAGGGATTTTTGAAGTAAAATGAATATTATTATTTTTGGGCCATCGGGATCTGGTAAAGGGACTCAAGCAAAGCTTTTAAGTAAAAAACTTAAGATTTCCACCGTCTCTATGGGAAAGCTCTTTCGTCAGGCGTATGATAAGGGAACACCAGAAGGGATTGAAGCTTATCATTATTGGGGAAAAGGCAATTGGGTTCCAGGGGATTTGACATTTAAAGTCTTGAAGCCTACTGTAGATCGCTGCTTAAAAGGCTTTATTCTAGATGGTTACCCCAGGAGAAAAGACCAAATTCCACCTCTAGAAAGGTATCTTAAAAAAAGAAACCAGAAGGTTGACTGGACAATTCTTCTTTGGATTTCTGATAAGGAGGCAGTAAAAAGACTACTTTTGAGAGCCAAAAAAGATGCCGAGACGAAAGGCAAAGCTCGGATTGATGAGACGAAAGAGGTGATTAAAGCCCGTCTTGCTTCTTATCACCGAACGGTAGGTCCGATTATTGAATATTTTCGTCAACAGGGTATTTTAATGGAAGTTGATGGGGGGCGACCGATTGAGGTAATTCATCAGGATATTTTAAGTAAATTGAAAATAAGCAAGCTTGTTGCTGGGGCGCAATAAGCAAGCTTGTTGCTGACGCAATAGGATGATACCAATAAAGACCAAAGAAGAGATTAAGGTGATGAAAGAGGGAGTGAAACGGTTAAGACGAACATTGAGGAGGGTTTTAAATAAAGCTAAACCCGGAATTCGTCTTTCTCAACTGGATAAATTAGCAGAATCTTTAATTGAAAAACAAAAAGGCTTGCCCTCATTTAAGATGGTTCCCGGCTACAAATGGGCAACCTGTATTAACATCAACCAAGGGGTAGTTCACGGAATTCCTGATAATTATCGGTTGAAAGAAAATGATGTTATTAGTATAGATATGGGGATGAAATTTGGGGGATTAAATGTCGATGAGGCATGGACAGTATTGGTTAACAGTGAACAGTCAACGGTGAATAGTCAAAAGATCAAAGAATTTCTCGCCGCAGGAGTAAAAGCATTGAAAGAGGCGATCAAGGTAGCCAAAGCTGGTAATCGAGTTGGTCATATTTCTTTGGCAATTGAAAAAGAGATTAAAAAATCTGGCTTTAGCCCAATTCAAGCTTTAACTGGACACGGGGTGGGGAGGAAACTGCACGAAGAACCAAAGATTCCTTGTTATTTGCAAGAGAAGATAGTGGTAACTCCCCTGCTTAAACCGGGAATGACCCTAGCAATTGAAGTAATTTATTCAAAGGGCAGGCCAGAATTAATTTTGAAAAATGATGATTGGACGCTTGAAACGGCTGATGGTAGCCTAGCAGCATTGTTTGAAAAGACAGTTTTTGTCCCGCCGATTCGACGGGATTGAATTGAAGCTAAAAAATTGGTAAAATCATATCAATGAACAAAAAAGAAAAAGAAGAGGTTGAGGGAGTTGTAATTGAGTCATTGCCCAATACCATGTTTCGGGTAAAAATTGACAACCAAAAAATTGTTTTATGTCATTTGGCAGGTAAAATGAGAATAAACTATATTAAGGTAATGCCTGGAGACAGAGTGACGGTAGAACTGACACCCTATGATGAGACAAGGGGAAGAATAGTCTATCGATACAAATGAAAGTAAGAGCGAGTATTAAAAAAATTTGTCCAAAGTGTAAATTAGTTCGTCGCCACCGGCGGCTTTATGTTATTTGCCAAAATCCAAAACACAAACAAAGGCAGGGATAACTATGGCGAGAATTGCTGGGATTGAATTACCAGAAGAAAAAAGAATAGATATCGGCTTAACCGTCCTTTTTGGTATCGGGCGGCGGAATGTGGTGGCAATTTTGGCCGAAGCAGGGGTAGATCCGGCAAAAAGGGTAAAAGATTTGACCGCCGAAGAGATTACCAAATTGCAAAAAGTGGTTGACAAATTTCCGGTTGAAGGGGATTTAAGAAAAAAGATTACCGATGATATCGAGCGTTTAAAGCAGATTGGCACCTATCGGGGGGTAAGACACATTCAAAATTTGCCAGTTCGTGGTCAGCGGACCCGGACTAATGCCAGAACCAAAAGGGGTAAAAGAAAAACCATCGGAGCGCTAAAGAAAAAGGAGCTGGCAAGATTTAAAGGTAAAGAAATACCTAAAGAGGAAGAGGGGAAGTAAAACTTGAAATATGACCACCAAAACTAGTCAGAACAAAGATATCACTAAAGCTAAGGTTTATGTGACCGCTACTTTTAATAATACTATTGTTACCTTCACTGATTTAAAGGGAGATGTTATTTGTTGGGGTTCAACTGGCTCAACAGGTTTCAAAGGGGCAAGAAAAGCGACTCCCTTTGCGGCGACAACAACCGTTGAGGCAGCGGCAAAAAAAGCAATGGGGTTAGGTGTTAGGGAAGTAGAGGTTTATATTAAAGGTCCAGGTCCGGGAAGGGATGCAGCCTTAAGGGCTTTAAGAGCCGTAGGATTAAGAATGAGTTTAATTGCCGATGTTACCCCAATTCCCCATAACGGACCAAGGGCTAAAAAAAGAAGGAGAGTTTAAATGGCAAGATATCTTGACTCAAAATGTCGTTTATGTCGACGAGAAGGAACAAAACTTTTTCTAAAAGGTGAACGCTGTTTAACGCCTAAATGTCCATTAGAGAAAAAAGGGGCAGTTGCTCCAGGGCAACATGGACTGAAAATGAGGCGGAGATTAAGTGAGTATGGCGTCCAGCTGCGGGAAAAGCAAAAAGCTAAGCGAACTTATGGTGTTTTAGAAAGACAATTTAGGCGCTATTTTAAAAAAGCTTTTAAAAAAAGAGGGGTTACTGGTGAGGCTCTGCTTCAGCTTTTGGAATTAAGGCTTGATAATGTTGTTTACCGGCTAGGACTTGTTCCCTCTCGCTCAGTTGCCAGACAACTAGTGCATCATGGTCATATTTTGGTTGATGGCAAAAAAGTTGACATTCCCTCATATCAAGTTAAACCAGGACAGGTGATTAACTTAAATCCCAAAGCGATGAAAATAGAAGTGGTAAAAAAATCACTGGCGGAAAAAAAGAAGGAGATTCCTTCTTGGTTGCAAAAAAAGGCGGCAGTTGGTAAGATTATTCGACTGCCAACAAGAGAAGAGATTGGGGCTGACATTGCCGAACAATTAATAGTAGAATATTACTCGAGATAATTATGGTTGATCCACTTTTCCAAATTAAAAAAGAAAAAGAAACAGACCAATATGGTTCGTTTATTATCGAACCGCTCGCTCAGGGTTATGGAAACACCTTGGGCAATGCCCTGCGGCGGGTCTTGTTAACTAGTCTTAAGGGAGCGGCGATTGTTCAGGTAAAAATAAATGGCATCAAACATAGATTTTCCACCCTTGAAGGATTAAAAGAAGATATTATTGAGTTAATCTTAAATATCAAACAAATTCGACTTTGTTATGATGGGGAAAAACCAGCAGAACTTAAACTTGAAAAGACTGGGCCGGGAGAGGTTAAGGCTGGGGATATAAAAGTTCCAGCCAAGGTAAAAATTGTTAACCCCGATTTAATCTTAGGCAGCCTAGCAAGTAAAAATCATCGTCTTAAATTAGAGATGCTTGCCGAATCCGGGTATGGCTTCGTTCCAGCCGAGGAGCGAGAGGTGGAGAAATTGGGAGTTATTCCTCTTGATGCCTCGTTTTCTCCAGTTCAAAGAGTAAACTTTAGGATTGAGGCAACCAGAGTTGGTCGGCGGACTGATCTTGACAGGTTAATTTTAGAAATCTTTACCGATGGAACAATTAAGCCAGGCCAGGCTTTAAAAGAGGCAGCCGGGATTTTGGTTGATTATTTTCAACAAGTTGTTGAGCCGAAAAGGGCGCCCAGAGAAAAGAAAAAAATTGAAGAATTTCCAGCTGAAGTCTTAAAACTAACAGTCGAAGAGATAGATTTACCTACTAGAATTGCCAACACTCTTCGCAAAGGAGGCTACGGAACGGTTGAGGATTTAGCCAAGACAACATATTTAGATTTGGTAAAGATTAAAAATTTAGGGGAAAAGTCGATTAAAATTGTTCAGGTAGCCTTGGCGAAAAGGAAGATTAACCTAAAAGGAGAGTGAAATGAGGCATCGGGTAGCTGGCAAAAAGCTTTCTCGTTCACAAAATCAAAGAAAAGCCCTCTTTAAAAATTTAATTAATGCTTTGGTAATTCATGGAGAAATTAAAACCACCGAAAGCAAGGCTAAGGCAATAAGAGGGCTGGTTGATAAATTAATAACTCGGGGAAAGACTGGCACTCTTCAGGCAAGGCGGATGATTGGTGCTTTTCTTCAAAATAAAATTGCCGTTCGAGAGATTATCGATGAGTTAGGCCCACTTTTTAAAACAAGAAGCGGAGGATTTACCCGAATGATTCGCTTGGGTCCTCGCCGTGGAGATAATGCGATGATAGTGAGATTAGAATTTGTAGAGAAATCGAAGGGGAAGGAGGAGAGACCGGATAGAAAAAAGCAATCACAGAAGGCACAGAGTATATGACTACTTATTCACCTAAAGTCTCAGAAATCAAACACTTCTGGCATTTGATTGACGCCAATGGCCAGATTTTAGGCAGACTAGCGAGTGAAATTGCCACGCTTTTGATAGGCAAACACAAACCTTATTTTGTTTCTCATCTTGATTGTGGTGATTATGTGGTGGTTATTAACGCGAAAGAAATAAAAGTCACGGGGAAAAAGGAAACGCAAAAGCAATATTATCGCCATTCAGGATATCCCGGAGGATTTCGCCAAGTAACTCTTAAGGAACAAATGGCAAAAGACCCAAGAAAGATTATTGAACATGCGGTGGCAGGAATGTTGCCCAAAAATAAATTAAAAGATAAAAGACTAGCGAGATTAAAAATATTTATTGATGAAAAACACTCATATGAAAGCAAACTCAAAACTTAAAAAGAAGACTTATGTTTTTGCTATTGGTCGGAGAAAGACAGCTACGGCCAAAGTAAGACTTTTTTCTGGTAAAGGAGAAATTTTGGTTAATGGCAAACCAATTGGAGATTATTTTTCTGGTGAGGTAGCGAAAATTGCCTATCTTAAGCCATTTCAAGCAACTGACACTTTAGGGAAATATTATGCCACCATTAAGACCGAAGGATCAGGAAAGGAAGGACAATTAGAGGCAGTTATCCACGGATTAGCCCGGGCTTTGGACAAGGAAAATAGCAAGCTTTATCATTCTGCTTTAAAAAAATACAAACTTTTAACCCGTGATCCCCGGGCAAAAGAACGAAGAAAAGTTGGTCTGGCCGGCAAAGCGAGGAAAAAGAAACAAAGTCCTAAACGATAAACTTAGTCGGAGAGGGGGGACTCGAACCCCCGACCCCCAGTACCCCATACTGGTGCGCTAGCCAACTGCGCCACTCTCCGTGAATCTGCGATTCCTACTTGAATTTTATCATAAAATCTGCTTGAATTAAACTACTATGGCGCAGGATAAAAAACTTCAGGCAGTTAAAATGGCGATGGAGCAAATCGAAAAACAGTACGGTAAAGGGGCGATTATGAGGTTGGGAGAAAAAGGGGCGGCGGTTAAAAAAGTTGATTGTATTCCTACTGGTTCAATCGGCTTGGATATTGCTTTAGGCGTTGGAGGTTTACCACGGGGACGGGTGGTAGAGATTTTTGGACCAGAAGCTTCAGGAAAAACAACCCTAGCCTTACATATTATTGCTGAAGCCCAAAAAATGGGAGGAACGGCCGCCTTTATTGATGCCGAACACGCTATGGATCCCACCCGGGCAGAGTTGATTGGAGTAAATCTTGATGAACTTTTGATTTCCCAACCAGACACTGGCGAGCAAGCCCTGGAAATTGTCGAAACTTTAGTTCGTTCTGGGGCAGTTGATGTTATTGCTATTGATTCGGTGGCAGCTTTGGTGCCTCGAGCAGAGATTGAAGGGGAGATGGGCGATGCTATGATTGGGGTTCAGGCCCGTTTAATGTCTCAAGCATTGCGAAAATTAACAGCTGCCATTTCTAAATCAAGGGCAGTTGTTATCTTTACCAATCAAATCCGCCATAAAATTGGAGTAATGTTTGGTAATCCGGAGACTACCCCGGGGGGATTAGCCTTGAAATTTTATTCTTCGGTTAGGATTGATTTACGGAAAATTGGGACGATTAAAGAAGGAGAAGTAGTTATTGGCTCACGCCATCGGGCTCGGGTGGTTAAAAATAAAGTTGCTCCACCCTTCAGAGATGCCGAATTTGATATTATGAACGTTGGGGGAATTTCCAGAACAGGGGATATTTTGGATGTGGCAACGGGTTTGGGAATTATAGAAAAAAGCGGCGCTTTCTTAAAATATGGCAAAATAATGCTTGGTCAAGGACGAGAAGCAGCCAAAGTCTTTTTGGATGAACACCCCAAAGTTGCCAAACAGATTGAAGAAGAAATTTGGAAAAAAACTAAAGCTTCGTAACCTCCGTGGCTAAAATTACTCGAATCAAAGCTCAAAAAAACAAAAGGAGGGTCAATATTTATCTTAACGAAAAGTTTGCTTTTGGGTTAGATGCTGATAATTTTTTGAAAGCAGGACTGAAGATTGGTCAACAGTTGTCCGAAACACAAGTTGAGGATTTAATCTTCAAAAATGAATTTCAAAAACTTTTAAATAAAACCCTTCGTTTAATTTCTGCTCGTCCGCGCTCGGAAAAAGAAATTATTGATTATCTTAAAAGAAAAAAAACAGACCCAAAATTAATTGATGAGGTTGTCGATAAATTAAAATCCCTAGGTCAGCTTGATGATTACGCTTTCGCGGTTTGGTGGGTGGAACAACGAGTGACCTTTCGGCCCAAAGGGAAAATAGCTTTATTGATGGAATTAAGACAAAAAGGGGTGGAAAGAGAAATTGGCGAAAAAATAATCGCTGAAAAAGTGGATGAATTGCCATTAGCTAGAAGGGCGGTTGAAAGGAAATTAAAAATTTATAAAAATTTTCCCCCACTGGAATTTCGCCAAAAAATTACTGGCTTCCTTGCCCGCCGCGGTTTTTCCTGGGGGACGGTGAAAGAGGTTATTGACGAATTTCTTCAAAAGCGGTAAAATAAACTCATTGGTGAATTTGGCTTTATTAGTTATGGATGCAAAAACTAAATGTGGATTAGAAACTACATTTGACTAAACCATCATCTTCTGATGGTTTTTCTCCATTTGCCATAAACTATACGCCAGACGCCAAAAAACTAAAAAGGAGGTTTTAATGGGAATTTTT
>CAYIUX010000029.1:0-2071 GCA_964366795.1 uncultured Gammaproteobacteria bacterium
AGCATCCTTTTTCAAAATGCGGCATTAAAACTTAATCTTTAATGTATAAACTTTCACCCCTTCGATTACACTCAGGGTTATAAACATCAGATTTTTATAATAAGTTGTATAATTGTTTTAGATGTACAAATTATCTCCTTCAGATTTCAAATACCTCTACGAGGACTGTAAACATTGTTATTACCAAAAAGCAAAAGGGTTTATCAAAGAGCTGCCGTCGATTGGCATGCCGGGTGTTTTTACCAAAATGAATTCCCTTCTTCAAAACGCGATTCTCGGCATGGATTTGAAAGAAATTAATTCCAGTCTTCCGGCCGGCAAAGTCGAGGTAAAAGAAGGATATTTGAAATCAAAACCAATCCCGCCAACAAATGATTGCTATATCAGCGGACGGTTCGATTTTACTTCTCATTTAGACGACGGCACCTACGCGGTTGTCGATTTTAAAATCACCGATCCGACCGAGGATAAAATTCAGAAATTTTTTCCTCAACTGCATGCCTATAAATTTGCCTTAGAAAACCCCGAAATCGGTGAATCGAAAAAGGTCAGTAAAATGGGGATCATCGCCATCAATCCGGAAGAAATTTCGTTTCCAAAAGAAGATGTGATTTTTAAAGCCAAGCCCCAATGGTTTGAGATAGAAGAAGACATGGACCGATTTTATGCTTTTATTTCCGAGGTCTCTAAGCTTCTCAATGGTCCTCCTCCTCCAGAAAATCCGGATAACTGTAAATGGTGTTATTACCGTATATGTACCCAAAAGTCGCAAAAAGGTCAAGACGAAATTCCCTTTTAGGTTATTTGTCTGCCGAAGTTGTAAACTAGAAAAAGGATGGGGTTAAAGATTGCAAAACCTAATGATTTTTGAGAACTTAAAATTCTAGTTCGACCCGCGAAAAATTTCCTTTAAGATGTGCCTAGCCGATGAAGGCTTTCCAGAATAATAGAAGCGCCCCATTGAGAAAGATTTTCCTTTGCTAGATTAAGTTCTTCGGGGACTTCACCTTTTCTTGATAAATGCTTAATGTCTTGAGAGATCTCCTTCGCCTTAGCTAGGCAAGCAGAACCGATAAGAAGATTTAATACTTCTTTTCCCATGAGACCTTTACTAACATATTCTTCGCCACGACGTCTGGTAAGTTTATAATCACCCTCTCGGATTGGCCCCATGAGCTTTTCAGGGAGAAAAGGAATGTGAGCAATTATTTCAATATTTTTCATTATGATGGGCTGGATTTTATAAAAAACAGACTTATTTTGCAAGCGCGGACGGAAAATTTCCCTCAGAATTTGGTAAAATAAGGGTGTATGGGAAAAGAAAACTTTCCGAGCTTGAGAGCTTTGTTTCGAGTTAACCCCGAGGCAGGCCAAACATTTGCCAGAAGGGCATTGGAGATAGCAAATAGACTCCCCGAAACTACTATTAATGGAGTTATTCAAAGAGGGGTTGAAGAAGGTTTTCTCAAGCGAGTCCGCCCAAGGGTTTATAAACTTATAGGGAAAAGAGGAGGCGGTTTGAGCGGTTTGTAATCTTCTTGAGTTTTCCTTGTGTAAATTTGAGGTATGTTAAAATAAATTTAGTGAAAATTAAGAAAAAGAGTCTCATTGCGAAGCAACAAGCTCTGCTTATTTCTGGAATTGGTGGTATTTTGCTTTTTTTAATAGGTTTTGTTTTGGGACGAACGTCTATTTCTTTGCCATCACCCACAGCTACTCCGACTTCTTCACTAGTTAAGGTGACCCGGGTAATTGATGGCGATACGATTGAAATCGAGGGTGGGGAACGAGTTCGTTATATTGGCATTGATACTCCAGAAACAGTTGATCCTCGAAAACCGGTTCAATGTTTTGGGATTGAGGCTTCAAAGAAAAATAAAGAATTGGTTGAGGGAAAAAATGTTCGTTTGGAAAAAGATATTACCGACAAAGACAAATATGGCAGGCTTTTGCGTTATGTTTATATAGACAATCTTTTTATTAATCTTGAATTAGTCAAACAAGGCTTTGCCTTCTCTTATACTTATCCGCCAGACATAAAATACCAGGCAGAAATTCTCGCTGCCGAGGC
>CAYIUX010000029.1:2171-9657 GCA_964366795.1 uncultured Gammaproteobacteria bacterium
TCTCTTGTTAAAATACAGTTAGATTAAGGAGTTTTGAGGTGGGAAGAACCCACCTCATTTAGAATACGGCAATGTTAAAAGCAAGAACTGAATTTGCCTCAGCTTTAAATCAAATTTGTGCCGAACACGGCATTGAGCTGGAGGTAGTTATCGACTCAATTAAAGAAGCTTTATTAGCGGCTTATCGCCGTGATTTTGGTATAGATGAGAAAATAAAGTATGAAGCCGAGGTTAATTCCCAAACTGGTGAAAGCCGAATTTTTTCTTGGTCAACAGGAAAAAAGAAAGCCAAAAAAGATATCACTCCCCCTGGATTTGGGCGAATTGCCGCCCAAGTAGCTAAACAAGTTTTACTCCAAAAAATTAGAGAAGCCGAGAAATCAGCTGTCTTAGCTGAATATTCAAAGAGAGTGGGAAGTTTGGTTAACGGAATGGTTCTTCGTTTTGATGGACCGAATGTAATTGTGGATATCGGCAAAGCCGAGGGAGTGATGCTGCCTCAAGAACAAACTCGGGCGGAAAGATACCAGATTAATCAAAGATTAACCTTTTTGATAAAATGTATTCAAGAAGGACCGAGAGGTCAACAAATTATTGTTTCCCGGGCAGACAATGATTTAGTTAAAGCTCTTTTTCGCCGGGAAGTACCAGAGGTTGCTTCTAGGGCGGTAGAGATACGCCAAATTGCTCGCGAACCAGGGAATCGCTCAAAAGTGGCTGTTTCCTCCCGGCAAACTGGGGTTGATCCAGTTGGTTCTTGTGTTGGTCAAAAGGGCGTTCGGGTTCAAGCAGTGATTAATGAACTAGATGGGGAAAAAATTGATATTATTCAATACAGCGATGATCCTGCTAAATTTATTGCCGCTGCCCTTTCACCCGCAGAAAAAATTGAAGTTGACCTTGATGAAACAAAAAAAATGGCTAAAGTTTCTCTTCCCGATGATCAACTCTCCTTAGCCATTGGTAGAGAAGGACAAAATGTTAGATTAGCGGCTAAACTGACTGGATTTAAAATTGATATTAAAGGGAGAGAAGAGAAAAAAGAAGAGAAAAAGGTAAAAGTTAGCAAACGACGGAAAAAGACGAAAAAGTAATAAGCAGAGAGAATGGAAACATTCAAGCTAAATGATCAAGACTGGCAAACAAATTGGTTTTGGGCCCCGACCTCCGGTAGTGGTGGTTTTGGGGCACGTAGATCATGGAAAAACAACTTTATTGGACAAAATCCGCCAAACAAATATTGCTTCAAGTGAGCCAGGAGGCATAACCCAGCATGTGGGTGCCTGCCAAATAAATTATAAAGGTCAACCTATTACTTTCATCGATACTCCAGGTCATAAGGCTTTTTCTCAAATGCGCTCCCGCGGAGCTAAGGTCGCTGATTTAGCAGTTTTAGTCGTCGCTGTAGATGAAGGAATTAAGCCCCAAACACTTGAGAGTTTAAAATATATTAAAAAAGCTGGAATAAATTACTTGGTAGCTCTAAATAAAATTGATATTTCGGACACAAATATTGAACGAGTAAAAAAGCTACTCAGCCAAAATGGAATTATGGTTGAGGGTTATGGTGGCGATATTGTTGCCGTTCCAATTTCTGCCAAAACTGGCAAGGGGATTGATGAGCTTTTGGAAATGATTTCACTTTTAGCTCAAATGGCCCAACTTAAAGGAAATTCCAAAGATAAATTAGAAGGAGTGATACTCGAATCAAGGCTTGATCCCCGTCGAGGTACGTTGGCGACAGTTTTAGTTCGTAATGGTAGTTTGAAAATTGGGGATGAAGTTTGGGTTGAAGGTTTAAGAGCTAAAATTAAAGCCATGATTGATGATAAAGGCAAAATGATTAAAGTTGCCGTACCAAGTCAACCAATTGGGGTGTTAGGATTCAAAACAGTACCGCCAGTAGGAGGGAAAGTAAAACGGGCAGAAGGTGAGATACCAGAAGAGAAGCCAAAAGCAAAAAAAGTGGAGGAACCTCAAAAGGAGGAAAAAAAGCTAAGGATTATTCTTAAGGCCGACAGTTTAGGAACTTTAGAGGCGATTGAATCCAGTTTACCGGAAAAATGTCAAGTAATCTTAAGCGGGGTCAGCGATGTTAATGAATCTGATGTTTTATTGGCTAATACCACCAAGGCAGAAGTAATTGCTTTTGATGTCAAAATTTCTTCACTAGTTAAAAAATTAGCTGAGGAAGAATTGGTCAAAATTACTCAATTTAAGATAATTTATGAACTTTTAGAGGCAGTTTCCAAAAAAATTACAAAATTTTTAAAATTGACCAGAGAGGAAGAAATTTTGGGTAGGGCAGAAATTATTGCTGAATTTAAAATCAAAAATGAAAGAATTGCCGGTTGTCGGGTGAAAGAAGGAAAGATTGCTAAGCAGAATTTAATTCAATTAAAGCGAGGAGAAGAAGTTTTAGGCACTTCTCGAATTAAATCGATGAAAATAGGGAAAAATGATGTTGATGAGGCGAAAACTGGCGAGGAATTTGGGGTAGTCTTTTCTCCCAAACTTGACTTTGCTATTGGAGACATGTTAGCATCACTTCGTAAAATCGAAGAAGTTTAATGGAAGAGTTCAACCAATTTTCTTCAATCAGAGAATCTCTAGCTACCGCCCAATCTATCTTTATTGCCTTACCAAAGAGTCCCAATTATGATCGGGTGGCTGCCAGTTTAGCCCTATTCTTGTCTTTAAAAAAGGCAGGCAGAAAAGTTTCTATCGCCAGTCCCCAGGAGATGACGGTTGAATTTTCTTCATTGGTAGGGGTGGATAAAATTAAGACAAAATCAGAAGGGAGAAACTTAAAGATTTCCTTTGACTATCTGGAAGATTCAATCGAAAAAGTGAGCTATAACATTGAGGGCGGTAAATTTAATTTAGTTATTCAGCCAAAAGACGGATTTCCTCCTTTGTCTTCGGATAAAATTGAATACTCTTATGGTGAGGGTCAGGCGGATTTAGTTTTGACTATTGGAGTTCGCTCAATTGAAGATTTAGGGTTTCTTTATAAAGACAATCGGGGACTTTTTGATAGGGCAAAAGTTATTGATATTAATATCGAGGAAGAAGCCTCTTTATCGGAAAAAATTACCCATCTGATTGCTGATTTGCGCTTACCCACGGATGTAGATATTGCTAGTAATTTGCTTGGGGGAATTGAGAGAGCCACCGGAAATTTTTCTTCCCCCAAAACAAATGCGGGGACTTTTGAAGCGGCTGCTTTTTGTTTAAGGCTTGGGGCAAGAAGAATAACAAGGAAGCTCCCTGGACCCCAAAGACCAAAACCTAAGGTTCCCCTTGAACCAATGCCAGCTGGGGTTTCCGCCACTAAATCGCCAGAAGAGCCCCCTTCTTCTGATTGGCTAGGACCCAAAATTTACAAGGGAGATACTCGAGTTTAGCCTCTTGTTATCTTTCCTTATCTTTGGTAAAATTTTTTGGATGGCATTAACCATTGAAGAAAAAAAGAAAATTATAAAACAGTTTGCCCAGGCAAAAAGTGATACCGGTTCCCCTGAGGTGCAAATTGCTCTTTTAACTTCAAAAATTAAAAAATTAACCAAGCACCTCAAAGAACACAAAAAAGATGTTCATTCCCGAAGAGGATTGCTTTCAATGATTTCCAAAAGGAGAAGGCTTTTAAATTATTTGTTGAAAAGAGATGAAAAAAGATACAAGAAAATTATCGATAGTCTCAAAATCGGTTGAAATTGGGAATAAGACTTTAACGTTAGAAACCGGTCGGTTCGCCGCCCAGGCGAATAGCGCCGTCTTGGCTCGGTTGGGCGACACGATGGTTCTTTCAACTGTTGTTTCCGCCCGACCCATTGAGGACCTTGATTATGTTCCTTTAAGCGTTGAATATCTTGAGCGGCTTTATGCTGGAGGGAGGATAAAAGGTTCTCGTTGGGTAAAACGGGAAGGAAGACCTTCTGATGAAGCTATTTTAATTGCCCGTCTAATTGACCGCTCAGTCAGACCACTTTTCCCTGAAGATTACAGAAATGAAGTCCAGGTAATTATCACTGTTCTCTCAGTTGATGCGGAAAATAATCCAGATATTCCCGCGGTTTTAGCCACCAGCGCGGCGCTGGCTATTTCTGATATTCCTTGGGATGGCCCAGTTGGGGCATTAAGAATTGGTTTTGTTCCCAAAAATGGCGAGGGATCTTTTATCGTTAATCCCACCCATCAAGACTTAGAGTATTCAGAAATGGATTTAGTGGTGGCAGCGACGAGAAAAACAATTATCATGATTGAAGGGAACTTAAAAGAGGTTCCTGAAGAAATAATGCTTAAGGGTGTCGATTTTGGTCAACAAGAGCTCGTCAAAATTATTGGGTTAATGGAAGATTTAGTCAAAGAAGTTGGTTTAAAAAAGCGAACGATTCAAAAGGAAGCGGTAGATACCAAGCTTATCGACGCAGTCGAAAAAGATGCTAAAGATAAGACTGCGGAGCTTATAGAGAATATTGCCGTTAAAAAAGAAGCTAGAGAAGAGTTCTTCGAATTAAAAGAAGCTTTAGCCGAAAAATATAATCAAGAAAAAAAATCAGTAATTTCAAAAATTGTTGACAATTTAGTCAAGAAAATAGTTCGAGAAAAGATAATTAAAAAATCTTGTCGACCTGACGGTCGAAAACCTCAAGATATTCGTCCTTTGACAATGGAGGTTGGAATTTTACCCAGAACTCATGGTTCAGCCATGTTTAAGCGAGGTAATACTCAAACGTTAACTGTTACTACCCTCGGTTCTCCTTCTTTGGAACAACTAATCGAGAGCATGGAAGGTGAAGAAACCAAACGCTATATTCATCACTACTATATGCCGCCATTTTCTTTAGGTGAAGTTGGTCGTTTAGGTTGGCCCTCGCGGCGAGAAATTGGTCATGGGGCTTTAGCCGAAAGAGCTCTAGAGCCAGTTATTCCCTCTGATGATAAATTTCCTTACACCATTAGGGTGGTTTCCGAAATAATGTCCTCTAATGGCTCAACCTCAATGGCAGCGGTTTGCGGCTCAACTTTATCTTTGATGGACGCCGGAGTACCAATTAAGACTCCGGTTGCTGGTATTGCCATGGGAAAAGTTGGCGGGGTGATTCTTTCTGACATTACTGGTTTGGAAGATTTTAATGGCGATATGGACTTCAAAATTGCCGGCAGTAAAAAGGGAATCACTGCTATTCAATTGGACGTCAAGACCCTTGATCTCACTAAAGAAATTCTTGAAAAAGCCTTAAATCAAGCTCATAAGGGAAGATTATTTATTTTAGATAAGATGCTTCAAGTTTTACCTGCTTCGCGGGCACAGATTTCCAAATTTGCTCCAAAAATTGAGGTTCTTCACGTTCCAATTGAAAAAATTGGTGAAGTTATTGGTCCGGGAGGAAAAATAATTCGGACAATTATCCAAGAAACAGGAGCGATGATTGATGTTGAAGATGACGGAACGATTAATGTTTCTGCCCTTCAGAAAGATTCAGTTGACCGAGCAGTCGCCTGGATTAAGGGATTAACCAAAGAGGTTAAACCAGGAGAAATTATTGAAGGAGTAGTTAAAAGAATCCAGCCATTTGGGGCTTTTGTGGAAATTTCTCCAGGGAAAGAGGGATTAGTTCACGTTTCGAAAATGGCTCCAAGATATGTAGCAAATCCTGCCGATATTGTTAAAATTGGTCAAAAAGTTAAGGTTAAAATTTTAGAGGTTGATGAGCGAGGAAGAATAAATTTGTCAATGATTTTAGATGAATAAGCACCGAGATTTAGGCCAAGAAAGAAATTTTTTCGTTAAAATTAAATATGCCCAAAAAACCTGCCGAACTTCTTAAAGAAGTTGTCAATTTAGAAAAAAAAGTAAACACAACTGTTCTTCCCCCAGAACTTAAAGAAAAAGCCTTGGAGATGGTTAGTCGACTTTCCCGGATGGTAAAATTTGGAGAATACTCCACTGAATATGAGAAAACTGCTCATTTCATTGATTGGATTACTAGCTTGCCTTGGGATAAGCGGAGTGAAGATGTTTTAGATTTGGACAACGCTAAAAAGATTCTTGATAAAAACCATTATGGTTTGGGAGATATTAAAGAAAGAATTCTAGAATACCTGGCGGTTTTGAGATTAAAAGGAGGAATGCGGGCGCCAATTTTATGTTTTGTTGGTTTAGTGGGAACAGGAAAAACAACTATTGCTTATTCAATTGCCGAGGCAATGGGAAGAAAATTTGCCCGCATCCCGTTCGGCGGGATTGGTGATCCTTTGGATCTTCGAGGACAATCACGTTTAAGACCCGATGCTGAGCCCGGGTTGGTTATTAAAGCTCTTCGCCGGACTGGCACAAAAAACCCAGTTATTTTGTTTGATGAAATAGATCGGGTAACCACCGAAGGATTAAGTAGCATCATGGGGGTATTAGTTGAACTTTTGGATCCAGAACAAAACACGGCTTTTCGCGATCATTTCATCGATTATCCCTTTGATCTTTCTGAAGTTTTATTTATTGCCACTTGTAATAATACTACTAACATTTCGGTGGCAGTGATGGACAGACTCGAACCAATGCAGATGCCTTCTTATACTGATGAGGAGAAGATTACTATTGGTCGGGATTATGTTTTACCAAGAACTATGGAAGAAGCTGGTTTGGAAAAAGAAGCCCTAACGATAAGTTCTGAAGTTTGGCCCCAAATTGTCCGACCCTTAGGCTATGATGCTGGAATTAGAACATTGGAACGAACAATTAATGGGATTTGTCGTAAAGTAGCTAAAATGATTGTTCAAGGAAAAGGGAAAAAGTTTGTAATTAGCAGCGAAAATATAAAAGAATTTTTACCCACCTGGTAGTTTACCCCCGCTAAGCGGGGTTTAATTAATTAAAGTGGAAGAAAAACAGAAAAAATTAGAAGAGGTAGCAAAAAAAGTAGCGACTTGTCAAAAATGCGCTCTTTATAAAAACGCCATTAACTCTGTTCCGGGAGAGGGAAATCCGGAGGCTGAAGTTATGTTTATTGGTGAAGGACCAGGATATTATGAAGACCAACAAGGCCGACCGTTTGTTGGTCAAGCGGGCAAGCTTTTAGATAACTTACTCCAATTAATTAAACTACCTCGCCAAAAAGTTTTTATCGGAAATGTCGTCAAACACCGACCGTCGGGTAATCGCGATCCATTACCTGAAGAAATTAAAGCCTGTGAACCATATCTTGACGAACAGATAAAAATTATTAACCCAAAAATTATCGCGACTCTTGGTCGATTTTCAATGGCAAAATTCTTGCCAGGAGAATATATCTCCCAAATTCATGGACAGAAAAGAAACATTGACTTTGGTGGTAGAAAGTATATCGTTATCCCCATGTATCATCCTGCCGCCGCTTTAAGAAATGCTAAAATTATGAAAGAATTAAAGGAGGATTTCCAAAAACTGAAAAATGAAATTTAAAAATAGAGAAGACAATCGATTGAAAATCATATCTTTGGGTGG
>CAYIUX010000030.1:0-9621 GCA_964366795.1 uncultured Gammaproteobacteria bacterium
GGGGTTTTAAACACTTATGGAGCTGTAATTTTCCAAGCCAATTTAAGATTAGATTTGGTTACCGCAATGGACGTTTTAACAAAAATTGTAACCACAATATTTGTCGTCCTTTTCGTTTTCTTAAAATTTGGATTTTATAGTATTTTGGTAACGATTTTAATTGGCAATTTAGCCGGAACAGTATTAATAATCTTTCTTATTAAAAAGCTTATAACTTTCAATTTAGCTTTTGATTTAAATCTGGCAAAAAAACTAATTATACAGAGTTTTCCAGTGGGTCTCATTTCTGTTTTGGCACTTTTTTATTTTAAGATTGATACTCTAATTCTTTCGATTTTCAGAGGAGCCACCGAAGTAGGAATTTATGGTCTTGCCTATAAAATTATAGAAAATTTACTGGTTCTTTGGGGCTTTTATATGGCGACACTTTATCCACTTTTATCAAATCTTTTAAGCAAAAGAAAAACCATAGAAGCTGGGGAGCTTTGGCGGAAGTCCTTGCTGATATCATTGGGATTTTCAGCGACAATTATTGTTATTGGCTATATTTTTGCTCCATTAGTAATTCAGATTTTAGGTGGAAGAGAGTTTGGAGGAAGTGTAATAGCCCTACGGATTCTATTATTTAGTATTCCGCTGTTTTTTGTCAATAACCTTTTTTACCATACCTTTTTGGCTAAAAATGAAACAAGACGGCCTTTACTTGCGATTAGCTCTTCTTTGATTTTTAACTTGATTTTAAATTTAATTTTTATCCCAAAATGGGGCTATATTGCAGCGGCTTTTAATACCCTAATTGCCGAAGAATTCCTTTTAGTCTTTTATCTTTTCAGTTTTCGAGGATTGCTTAAAAAATGAAAGTAAAAACTAAAAAAGAATTTCCTTTAGTTTCGGTTATCGTCCCCACTTACAATCGAGGAAAGCCATTATGTGATGCCATAAAAAGCTTATTTAAGCAGGATTATCCCAATTTTGAAATTATTGTTGTAGACCAGTCAACGAAAAAATTTCCGGAAAAAGAAAGATTTTTGAAAAAATATCAAAACCGGTTTAGCTATCTTGCTCTCTCGACTCCAAGCCTTCCGGGAGCAAGAAATTTTGGAATTTCTAAGGCGAGGGGAGAGATTGTTCTTTTTTGTGATGATGATGTCAGGGTAAAAGAAAGGTGGATTGCCGCTCATGCTAATAATTATTTGGATCCGAAAATTGGTGGTGTAACTGGGCGAGTGGTCACTTTAGGCCAAAAAATTGAGCCAAACCATAGAAAAGTGGGTAAAATTTCTCCCTGGGGAACGGTGAATGGCGGTTTTTCTTCAACAATTCGTCAAGAGGTGGAAAATGTAGTTGGTTGCAATTTTTCCTGGCGGAAGGAGATTTTGGAAAAAGCAGGCGGGTTTGATGAGAATTTTATCGGTAATGCCTTAAGGGAAGAAACAGACCTGGCCTTACGAATTAAAAAATTTGGTTGGAGAATTGTTTTTGACCCCAAGGCTGAATTGACTCATATTTGGGTTCAAACCGGTGGCTGTCGCAAAGACGAAAATCGGCTTGGTTGGTATCACGATTTCTTTCATAATGAAACCTATTTTTTCCTAAAACATATAAAATGGTATTGGTGGAAACTTTTTTGGCTTGTTCGCTGGCAATTTTTTGTTCGCTGTATGTTTGGTTTTGGTCGAGAAGTCAGTTTGCGGTCAATGATTATCCCCTGGCAGGGGATTTATCATGGTTGGCAAACTTACAGGAGAAGGAAAAATGAAAATCGGAGTTGATGCCGGCTGTTTAGGAATAAAAGATGAACGACTTAAAGTCGGCGTTTATCAAGTTGTTTTGAATCTTTTGTTTCAACTTGGAAAAATTGATAAAAAGAACAACTATCGCCTTTACAGTTTTAATCCGATTGAGCCTAAGGTTATGAAACAATTTGGCAATCGGATGGAAAATTTAGTTCTCCACCCCGCCAGGGGATGGATGCAGGCAAGATTGCCGGTGGAATTTTTATTAAGAAAGCCGGATGTTTTTTTGGCTTTAGGACAAGCAATGCCCCGATTTCATCCTTTTAAAACAATTGGTTTTGTTTATGATTTGGCTTTTGAGTTTTATCCTGATTGTTATCCAGATTCGCTGGCAAAGTTAAGGAAAAATACTAAATACTTAGCCAAGAAAGCTGATTACTTGGTGACAATCTCAAAATCTTCAAAAAAAGATATTATTCAGCTTTATAATGTTCCTGAACAAAAAATTAAAGTTTTTTATCCTGGAGTGAGCTCAATTTTTACTCCCCACGGCAAGAAGCATTCTCTTAACGCCCCTTATTTTTTGTTTGTTGGCGCTTTAAAACGACTCAAAAACATTCCTTTTATTATCAAAGGATTTACCAAATTTCTTGCCCAATCAAAACAAGATTTTTACCTTGTGATTGCCGGTGGAGATTTGTGGTTTGACCCGAAAATTAACAAAACCAATCCGAAAGTTAAACTTCTTGGTTATGTTCCCGAAAAAAATCTGCCAGCACTTTATCGAGGTACGATGGCATTTATTTCTCCCTCTTTATATGAGGGATTTGGGATGACCCTGCTTGAGGCAATGGCCTGTGGTTGTCCGGTGATAACTACCGATAAAGGCGCTATGCCTGAAGTCGTGGGTAAAGCCGGAATTTTAGTCGACCCCTATAATATTGATGACTTAGTGAGGGCAATGAAGAAGATTAGTGAAGATAAGAGTCTAAGAATAACCATGAGAGATAAAGGATTAAAGCAAGGCCGTCAATTTACTTGGGAGCAGTTTACCCAAGGAATATTAGGGGTAATTAATGAAAATTAACCGCCATTTTTTTGATTTTTTTCTGATTTTTCTAGTCGGCATAATTTTTGTCTTGCCTATAATTCTTGTGCCTAATTTAAGGCCCTATCCGATTTCCGATTACGATTCAGACTTACCGGTCTGTTATTTTATTATTGATTATTTTAAGACTCATCATCAAATTCCCAGTTGGAATCCGTATGTTAGCATCGGAATTCCGGTTATCTCCGATCCCTTATCTTTAGTTTTAAACCCATTTTTCATTCTCCCTTTGGCGATTTTCGGGATTGATTTAGGATTAAAAATTGTTTTTCTTTTGGTTTTTTGGGTTTCTGGTTTGACGATGTGGTTATTTTTATCTTCTTTGGGGATAAAGGGCAGTGTCCGTCTTTTAGGCGCCTTGCTTTATCAAGTTTCTGGTGCTTTAGTAGCTCAACTCGCTTCTGGACACGCAGCCTTTCTTTCCTATCCTCTGGTGCCGCTGTTTTTGATGTTTAGTTTAAGCAAAAAAATGAAATTTCTGAACATAATCGCAGTTGCTCTTATTTTTACCCTGCAAATTTTTTCCGGTGATTTTTATACTTTGTGGCTTTTGAGCATAATTTTTGCGGTTATTAAGACTTACTATTTTTTTACGTTAAGAAAAATCTCTGTTTTGCGCGAAACCATTCTTACTTTCTTATTTTCTTTCATTTTTTCTTCGGTAAAGCTTGTACCCTTTTTAATAAATGTCTATCCTAATGCGGAAAGATTTTTTCCCATTGACCCTTTTACCGGCTCAATTCATATTGTTTTTGGGATACTGCCATTTATTACCCCTTTTCAGGCAGAATTTTACGACAGACCATTTTTCCAAAGAGTTTTGGGATTTCATTTTAATTGGCATGAATATTATACTTTTATAAGCCCTTTGCCATTTATTTTTCTGATTAAATTTAAACAGATTTTTAAGAATGAAAAGGCGAGAATTTTATTTATTATTTTTGTTGTTGGCTTGCTTTACGCGGCTTTAAAATATCCTTATTCTCCTTTTTATTGGCTTTTTCATCTGGTCCCTTTTGTTGGAAACTTTCGAGTTCCTCAAAGAATTTTTATGCCCTTAACGGCGGTAGTGATTGCTATTTTATTGATATGTGGAGACCATTGGTTAAAGACCACCAGGAAAAAATGGACAAAAGCTCTTGTTTTAGGGACTTTAATCTTAAGTATTCTTTGGAGTTTCTATTTAAGCAGCAAAACCCTTATTAGAACTTTTATGCCGATTAATAAAGAAAATCAGCTGTTGATTACGACTTTAAGGGAAAAAGATAAGAGTAATTTTTATGTCGTTGTTTTTTATCCAGGCCTGCAAAGATTTTTAATAGAGGAAAAAATTCCCATTTTGAATTATTATTATGGTTGGAGACCAAAAAACGCCCCAAATTTCTTAAGCGAGGATGGGGAAAGTTATAATTATCCTTTACTGGGAACTGTTCGACCAAAATATGCTATTACTAAAGCAAGTCAGGATTTATTGCCATATTCTTACGTTCCTTTTATGAGAAATAATCAGGTAGCAATTTGGGAAACAGATAAAATTACCTACGTTCCTGAAATAAATTGAAGAGTATGAAGATTGCGGTTGTTCGGGGAAAACATTTGAATAAGTACGAGATGCAGTTTTATGAGCCGCTGGCGAAGAAACACCAGTTGGTAGGTTTTGGCAGCCTTAGGTGTTTTCATGATAAATTTGCCTTTCCAGTAGTCAAACTTCCTTCGCCCATGGACCTTCCTGAATTTCCTTTTAAAATGCCAATTTTAAATCGGCTTTTTATCGATGCCCAATATTTATTTGGTCTTGAGGAAAAATTAAAAGGCTTTGATATAGCCCATTCAGCCGAGACTTATATGCATTTTACCCGGCAATGTCTAAATGCTAAGAAGAAAGGATATGTTAAAAAAGTCGTCGCCACGGTTTTTGAAAACATTCCTTTTGCCAATGAGGGAATTTGGGGCCGAAAAAGATTTAAACAAAGAGCGATTAAGGAATTGGACCATATTATTGCGATTTCCGAGCGGTCAAAAGAGGTGTTGGTTTTGGAGGGGTACGAGCCCAAAAAGATTACGGTGATTAATCAGCATGTTGATACTTCGGTCTTCCGACCAAAAAAAGTATCAAGTATTAAGTATCAAGTATTAAGGAAAATTAATATTTTATTTGTCGGTAGATTAGAGCTTTATAAGGGAGTTTATGAGGTAATTTTTGCTGCTAAAAAGCTTTTGGCTGATCCTGAACTGAAAGATTATGATTTAACATTTACCTTAGTTGGAGATGGGACGGAAAAGGCAAAACTTCTGGAATTGGAGGAGCGGATGGAAATAACCAAAAGGGTGGTTCATAAAACTGTTTCTTATAATAAGATGCCTGAGGAATACCAAAAAGCAGATATTTTTACCGCTCCAAGCCGGGCCACTCGCCACTGGCAGGAACAGTTTTCCACCGTTTTACTTGAAGCTCAAGCCTCTGGTTTGGCAATTGTTACTACCAGATCAGGAGCGATTGAGGAAAATGTTGGGGAGGCGGCTTTGCTGGTTCAACCAGCTGACTTTTATTCTCTAGCATTAGGAATCAAAAAATTGATTCTTGACCCAGAATTACGAATGAAACTAGCCCAGAAAGCAAGAGAAAGAGTGGTTAAATACTTTGATATTTCTTTAGGGGCTAAAAAACTTTTGGAGGTTTATCAAAAGGTATTATGAAAAAAGTTCTCATTTTGGTTCTTCTTTTATCTTTTTTTACTCTTAATTTTCTAAGTGCCCAGCGGGAATCTTTAACTTATGACGAGCCGGTTCATCTTAAAGCTGGTCTGGAAGAATGGCAGAAAAGAGATTTTTCTATGGATGCCAATAATCCTCCGTTGATCCGAGAGCTGGCGGCAATTCCGGTAGTTTTAGGAATCAAACCAGGCAGGCAGTATTTACCTTCGCGAATGGTGATTACCTTCTTGGGATTAGTTTTGGTTTTTTTGGTTTTTAAATACGCCAAAAATAAGTTTGGCTTAAAAGTTGGTTTATTTTCTTTAGTGCTTTTCGTTTTTGAGCCTAACATTTTAGCTAATAGTCATTATTTGACCCTTGATATAGGAGTAACTTTATTTTTTGTTCTGGCCTACCTCTCCTTTTTAAAGTTTTTGGATAAGACGAGCGTAAAAAATACTTTAATTTGGGGTTTATTTTTAGGCTTGGCTTTAACTTCGAAAGTGACGATGATTCCCGCTTTATTTTTGTCTTTTATATTGGCTACCTTGATTAAGAGAAAAAAATTAAATCGTGCTTTTCTAAAAAGAGCTTTTGTCGGAATAGGATTTACTATTTTGGTTATCTGGGCAGTTTATTTTTTCACTTTTGCTCCGATTATTGCCGAAAGAAAAGACCCTACCCGATTGTCAGAAAGAATTATGGTTTTAGCCGAGGAAAGAAATTATCCATTTGTCAAGGAGCTTATTCTTTGGGCTAAAGAAACACCTGTTCCTTTGGGGTACTATTTGGCGACGCTTAAAAATGGTTTGGTGTTTAATCTTTCTTCTCATCGGATTGATTTTCTTGGTCGGTTTTATCCGGATAATCGTTTTTATTTTTTGCCTACTTTACTTGCTCTGAAACTACCCGTAAGCTTATTGTTATTATTTTTTTGTGGGCTTTTGAGGGGGGTAAAAGAAAAAAAGAAAGAAATTTTTCTTCTTTTGATTCCTGTGTTGGTAATGCTTTTAATTTTTTCTTTTGGCCATTTGCCGCCCCGAGTTCGTTATCTTTTGCCTGTATATCCTTTTTTAATTATAATGGCTGCTTTAGGAGCTGACTGGCTTTCCAAAAAACATTTTGGGAAGGTTATTTTAGGGATACTTTTGGTTTGGTATTTTATAGGAACAATTTTTTCCTTTCCCCATTTTATCTCTTATGCCAATGAAATAGCTGGTCCACGACAAACACGAATATTTCTTTTTTCCGATTCAAATTACGATTGGGGGCAAGGTCTTTTTGATTTGAAAAAGTATGTGGAAGAAAATAACATTGCTAGTGTCGGGTTGTCTTATTGCGGAACCGATAACCCGGCTGAATATGGGCTAGCGGCAGATCGCCCTTTTGCCGAAAGATTTGAAGACCGCTGCCCGCTTTATCAAATTAAATTAAAAGAAGAAGGGAAAAAGATAATCGCAATTAGCCTAACGAACTATTATTATTGTGGATATTACCAACACTCCGAGTTTAGCAAGGATAAGGTTTCAGAAATTGTTGGCGATTCAATTCTCATTTTTAAATGAAAAAAGTTTTTATTGCGAAGCAACAAACTTTGTTTATAATCATTCTTAATTTTAATGGTGGGGAAGATATTTTGGCTTGTCTAAAGTCACTCCAGTTAATTAAACTGCCATCAAAGTGGAAATTGGGGGTATTGGTAGTGGATAATAATGTTAACCCTACTTCGCTAAAGCTTCGCGGGGTTAAAATTTTGAGAAATTTTAAAAATCTTGGTTTTGCTAAGGGGATGAATGTGGGAATAAGACGGGCAATAAAAAATGGGGCGGAGGCGGTTTTGCTTCTTAATCAAGATGCGGTGGTGGAGAAAAACTTTCTTGTTCCCCTTCTGGAAAATTCAGCGGATATTGTTGGACCGGTGATTAAATTTAAGCGCCACGGAAGGTGGATTTATGACTTTGGAGGAAAGATTAATTGGTGGCTCGGACGAACGAAGCATTTGGAAGTATTAGGTATCAAGTATCAAGTACCAAGTGTAGATTATGTGAGTGGATGTGCGATGATGATAAAAAGACCAGTCCTGGAGAAAATTGGCTTATTGGACGAAAGATATTTTTTGTATTTTGAAGATGCGGACTTTTGTTTACGAGCAAAAAAAGCCGGATTCAAAGTTGCGGTTGAGCCAAAATCACTAATCTTTCACAAATTGACTGAAGGTCGGAAAAAACCCCTAAAGCAAAGACTCCATCTTTTAAAAAGCAATTTGATTTTTATTAATCGTTATATTCCTTTTTGGAGAAAACCGATTGCTTATCTTTATTGGTGGATATTGGTGTTTAAGATTTTGTTAAGATGAAATTTTTGCTTACTAGCTTAATATTTATATTGGCATTTTTATTTGCCAGTTTTATTTTTCTGGTGCACTATAAGATAGTGGGAAATGGAGTTTGGGGAGACGGACGGTATTATTATTCATATGTTCGCTCATTGGTAATTGATGGCGATTTTAATTTTGTTAATGAGCTTCAACATTTTTCTATTTCCGCCAGGGAAACCAAAACCGGAATGAGAGTTAATATGGGACCGGCAATATTCTGGTTGCCATTTTTCTTATTAGCTCACCTGATAGCCAGAGGCGATGGTTATTCCCATATTTATCAGATATTCACTGGTTTAGGAGCGGTTTTTTATGGAACTTTAGGGCTATATTATAGCTTTTTGTTGACAAAAGAATATTTCTCAAAAAAGATAGCACTAGTTGCCATTTTAGGGATTTGGCTTGGATCAAATTTATTCTTTTATACTGCGGTTGACCCGATAAATTCCCACCCAGTTTCTTTTTTGGTTGCCTCAATTTTGATTTATTACTGGCATAAATTTCTTAAAAATAAAAAGCTTGGTTTGTTGGTTATACTTGGGTTATTGGTTGGATTTCTAGGGGCAGTTCGCAATCAAGATATAATTATTTCTTTGCCAATCGTTATCTCATTGCTCTGGATTTCAAAAGGAAATATTAAAGAGTTGTTTTCGCGAATAGGCATTTTTATGGCGTCTTTGATGTTGGGATTTTTGCCTCAATTGATTGTCTGGAAAATTGTTTATGGAGAAATAAAAAGCCCATATTTTATTTTCGGCGGACAATTTAATTGGTTTAATCCCCAGATTTTATCTGTTTTATTTAGCTTAAACAATGGTCTTTTTTATTATTCGCCAATCTTGGTTTTGTCTTTAATTGGATTGGTGTATTTTTATAAAAAGAGCAATTTGCTAGCAATAACCGGAGTTTTATCGTTTTTGGTTTATCTTTATGTGATATCTAGTTGGTATCTTTGGTGGGGAGGAGCGGCTTACGGTGGGAGAGCGTTTATCAGTTTGATGCCATTTTTTATAATTGGTTTAGCTGCTCTTATTAACAGATTGCAAGCTAAACTACAAGTTGTTTATCCATTACTTTTATTATTAGCAGTTTTAAATTTTTGTTCAATAATACATTTTTTGTTGATTAATCCATGATTTCGGCAGTTGTTTTAACCAAAAATGAAGAGGAGAATATAAAAGAGTGTCTTGAGTCTCTTAAGTGGTGTGATGAAATAATTGTGATTGACGATTATTCAGAAGATGGTACAAGGGAAACTGCCAAAACTCTGGGCGCTAAAGTTTTTCTTCATCATCTAAATAATGATTTTGGTCAACAGCGGAATTTTGCCCTTCAACAGGCCTCGGCCCGAGAGGCCTTCGGCCCGAGGGCTCAGGGTGAATGGGTGTTGTTTATCGATGCTGATGAGAGAATTTCGTCCGCCTTGGCGTCCGAGATTAAGTATAAAGTATTAAGTAGTAAGTATAAGGGATTTTATTTGAAGAGACATGATTTTTTTGGAGGTAAATGGCTTAAGCACGGAGAAACGGCTAAAGTCAAATTACTTCGTTTGGGGAAGAGGAGAGCAGGGGAGTGGAAAAGAAAAGTTCACGAGACTTGGGAAATTAAAGGAAAATTGGGAGAGTTAAAAAATCCGATTCCTCATTACCCCCATCAAACAATTAGTGAATTTTTAGAAAGTATAAATTTTTTCAGCACTCTTCATG
>CAYIUX010000031.1:0-8995 GCA_964366795.1 uncultured Gammaproteobacteria bacterium
CCAATCTTGCCTTTGCCTCATCAAACCCAGTAGCAATTACCGTTATTTTTACTTGGTCAATCATATTTTCATTGATAGCCGCCCCAAAAATGATATTGGCATCAGCGTCAGCCGCTTGAGTAATCAACCTTGCCGCCTCATCAACTTCAGCCATAGTTAAATCCGGACCGCCAGTGATATTTAATAAAATTCCTTTGGCTCCTTCGATAGAAATATCCAGCAAGGGTGAGGAGATTGCCGTTTTGGCGGCAATTTGCGCCCGATTCTCGCCCACTCCAGTCCCGATTCCCAAAAGAGCCGAACCGGCATCTTTCATTATTGCCTTAACATCGGCAAAATCTCGATTAATTAATCCAGGAACGGTAATGATTTCTGAAATCCCTTGAACCCCAGAAGATAAAACGCTATCGACAATCTTGAATGCCTCCAAAAGAGTTACTTTTTTGTCAACTATTTCCATTATTCGCTGATTAGGGATAACAATTAGAGTATCAACCTTCTCTTTAAGTTTTTCTATCCCTTCATCGGCGATAACCATTCTTCTTGCTCCCTCAAAAGCAAAGGGTTTGGTGGTAACGGCAATGGTTAACGCTCCGGCTTCTTTAGCAATTTCGGCGATAACCGGCGCCCCTCCAGTAAAACTTCCTCCACCCTCTCCGCCAGCCAAAAAAACCATATCGGTATCCAGCAAATATTCTTTTATCTTTTCCGCCGATTCTTTAGTTGCCTTAAGACCAATTTCTGGATCCCCCCCAGAACCTAAACCACGAGTGAGATTTTCTCCAATTTGAATTTTAGTTGGGGCTTTATTAACTAAAAGAGCCTGGGTATCGGTGTTAATGGCAATAAATTCCACCCCTTTTATCTGATTGTTATCAATCATGGTGTTTATGACGTTTCCACCCCCACCACCAATCCCCAGAACTTTTATTCTGGCAAAGCTTGCCTCATCAGGTTTAACTAGAGCCATATTTTTTACTTCTTGGGCAGGAGTTTAAAGAAGTTTAGTTTAACTATTATGGTAGAAATGATTTTACCAAATTAACCACCTTACCTGCAACTCCCCTTATAGGAATATTCTGAAATCTTCTTCCAATCTGCTCCCAAGAGAAACCAACTGTTGGTGCCGCTTCCCCTTTCCCACCCCAAAGTATTAAACCAACAGCGGCGGCAAATTCTGGTGTTTGGACGTCATCGATTAGGCCTGATATTTTTTGGGGGGAACCTATTCGAACCGGCATTGAGAGCATTTTTTTGGCGGCATCGGTTGCCCCAATTGTTTGAGCCCCTCCTCCGCAGATAACTACCCCTGCCGGAGTTAATCCCCCGGCACCACTTTTTTTAATCTCTAAACCAACCATGGTAAAAATCTCATTCAATCTTGGTTTAATTATCCCTTCGACCAAGGTTTTTCGGGAAATAGTTTTAGTTTCCTCAAAAATTTCCAAATCGGCCAAATTAATCTCGTCCTCCTCTTCTTTAGTCATGACTTCCTCCTCTTTTTCTTCCGCTTTTTTTGTTGATTTAGCTCCCAGCGCTAGTTTAATTTTTTCCGCTGATTCTAGGGATAAACGCAAGCCAATGGCTAAATCATTGGTAACATTTTTTGCCCCAATCGGAAAAACAGCAGTGTAAAATGGAGATCCCTCAACAAAAATGACAATATTGGTTGTTCCACCACCAATATCCAACAAAACTACTCCTAATTCTTTTTCCGTCTCGGTTAAAACTGCCTCGGACGAAGCCAATCCTGAAGCAACTAAACTTTGGACATCCGCTCCAACCTCAGAAACACACTTCGCTAAATTTCTCATCGCCGTTGAAGAACCAGTAATGATATGAGTTTCCACCTCAAGTCTTACTCCTGACATGCCCAGTGGATCCTTGATTCCCTCTTGTCCATCCACCGTAAAACTTCGGGGAATCACGTGGATTACTTCTCTTGAAGAAGGTAAAGAAACTGCTCTGGCCGCCTCAATTACCCGCTCAACATCAGTTTGGGCAATTTCGCTTTCTGGCTCAGCCACCGCCACCACTCCCTTGGAATTTTGCGAGGCGATATGAGAACCACCAACAGAAACCAAGGCTCGGGTGAGATTATAACCAGCCATTCTTTCCGCCGCCTCAACCGAGGCCACCACCCCTTCAGCCGCTTCCTCAATATTGACAATCTGTCCTTTGCGAATTCCTTTGGAGGGCGTTGAGGAGACACCAATTATTTTGACGTTTTCTTCCTCATTAGATGAAGAAGCAATCACCGTTGCTATTTTAGAGGACCCAATATCAATTCCGGCCAAAATTTTTTGTCTAGCCATTAATAATTATTGGTTTGTCAAAACGGACATCAATTTGTTTTAATTTCTTCCCCTCTATTTTAGCCCGCTGATAAATCAATTGTAAAGAGTCAAGTTGGGAATTAATCTCTTTTTTAAGAGAAATTATCAGCTGGGTATCGTCCTTTAGCCAGATATCGACAGAGGAGAAAGAGATTATTTTTGCTAATTTTGGTTCAATCAACCTCAATCTAAGACCCACAATCGCCTCAATTGTTTCTAAAACTTCTTTTTGGTTAAACTTTTCCCCTACTTTTAGGTTCATCTCTGGTTCAAGAAAAATTAAGGGATATTCACCTGAAGTTTCGCTTTTTTCAATCACCACCCCCTGGAAATCAACTAGATGGAATTTTTCGCCGCTGATGGCTACTTGAGGTTGGCGGCTAGTTAAATTGAAATCCACCCGTGAAGGTAAGTTTTTTTTAATTTTTATCTTATCTATTTGCGGATAACTATTTTTTATTTGCAGACTTATGCTTTCGATAGGAAAGGAAAAAATGTTTTTACCTAAAGATAAAGCCATTAGATCGGTCCAGATTTCCCCTGGACAGTTAGTGTCGTTTATTTGACAACTAATTTGCTGAACCTTCAACAAGTCAAGTCGAAAAACCAAAACGACAACAATAACCCCCAGAATCAAAACTCCAATTTTAACTAATTTTTTCCACCTCATCGGCGATTTTAGAAGCAGCATTGAGCTTGACTAATTTTTTAGCTTTGATTGAATTGCTTTGATAGAAACCAAGATTCTTTATCATCTTTTCAATCATCTTAAAAAGCAATCTTGGGGTAAGTTTCTCTTGGGGAAGGATTTCGGCAAGACCAGCCTCTTTTAACATCTGGGCATTTTTTGTTTGTTCATCTTTAGGAACCCAGGGGTGGGGAATTAAAAGTAAGGGTTTGCCTAAAGCAGCAAGTTCGGTTAAGGTATTCATTCCTGCCCGAGAGACAACTAAATCAGCTCTGCTAAGCAGAGTTCCCCATTCCTCACCGAAGATATATTTTTTCAAATGATAGCGTCGTTGAAGATTGGGCGACAGCTTGCTTCTCGCCTTTTCCAGTCTCTCGAAATCTCCCAGGGCCTGAAGATGACCGGTTTGCTGAAAAAGATTATATTTGGCAAGAATTTTTTTAAGGCAACCCTCTACTGCCAAATTAACAGCATGGGAGCCTTGATTACCGCCGGTAACTAAAATCAACGGCCGTCCTTTTTCAAATTTAAGGGCTTGCCAAAGTTTTTGATTAACTTTAAAAATTTCCTGACGAATTGGATTACCAGTCAAAACTGATTTCTTTTTAGGGAACATCCAGGTTGTTTGCGGCCAAGAAATGCAAATTTTTTTAGCAAAAAACGAATTAATTTTTGTCGCCCGACCGGCAACTGTGGTTTGTTCATGAGTAACTGCCGGAATACCCAAAGGCCAGCCGGCGACCACTACCGGAACACTGACATAACCACCAAAAGAGAGGATAACTTTTGGTCGAAGACGAAGAAGATGAAAAAAAGCCTGGAAAAAACCAAGGGGAATTTTCAAGGCCGCCGGGATAGTGTAACGAGTAAATTTCTTTTGCAATCGACCAGCGGAAATGGGAATAAACCAAATTCCTTTTTCAGGAATAATCAGAGATTCTAGGGAAGGAACTTTCTCACCTTCGGCAGCATATTTTCGGCCAAAAAAATAAATCTCCCAACCACCCCGTTTTTGCAGTTCTTCAATTACCGCCAACGCAGGCGTTAGGTGTCCTCCGGTAATCACGATTCTCTTTTTCATTTTCTCGCCACCCTTTGTTTGGAAATATTAATCAGAATTCCCATTCCTGTCAAGGCTAAAATTAATGACGAGCCGCCATATGAAATAAAAGGTAAAGGAACCCCGGTTAAAGGAATTAAGGCAACCATTGCTCCTAAATTAACCAGAGCCTGAAAACCAATCCAGGAAGTAATCCCGACCGCCAGCAAGCGCCCAAAATCATCCGGGGCTTGACTAGCAATTTTAAATCCTCGCCAAATCAAAAATAAAAAAGCCAACAAAATCGCCACCGCCCCCACAAATCCTAATTCCTCGGCCACCACGGCAAAAATTGAATCAGTGGTTGCTGCTGGTAAATATTCATATTTTTGCCGAGACTGACCTAAGCCTACCCCAAAAACTCCCCCGGAACCTAAAGCAATTAAAATTTGCCGAATATGATAAGAGGCTCCCAAAGGATCGCGGGTGGGATTTAAAAAAGTCAGCAATCTCTCTCGGCGGTAAGGAGAGAAAAAAATTAATCCTCCACCGCCAATTAATCCCACAAGCCCAACAAGTCCGATTTGCCAAACAGAGGCTCCAGAGGCAAAATAAACGACTAAGCTCGTGGCTGCCACGACCACGGTTGTCCCCAAATCAGGCTCAAGCATAATTAAAACCACCAGTATTCCTAAAAGAGCTAGAAATGGTAAAAAACTTCTTTTGTTTGAAAAAAAAGAAGCCAAATACAAAACCATCGTTAATTTAGCCAATTCTGCTGGTTGAAAACGAAAAGCTCCTATACCAAGCCACCTTCTTGCCCCTAAGGCTTTAGCTCCAATCCCCGGAATTAAAACCAAAACTAAAGAAATCAGGGTAAAAATAAGCAAAGGAATAGCTAGCATCTTCAATCGACGATAGTTAAAAAAACAAGCAATTAAAAAGGCAAAAAGCCCAAACGCAACCCATTGAGTCTGCAAACGAAGGTAGTAAAATTTATCCCCAAAATCCCGGTATGCCTCAACTACCGAGGCGTTGCCAACCATGATTAAGCCAAAAATGGTTAAACCTAAAACCAAACCCACTAAAATCCAGTCAGTTTTGGCTGGAGTGATTTTAAGGGTTACTTTTCGTTTAAAGCGAGCGGACATATTTTTTAAATTGGCTACCACGATCTTTGTAGTTTTTAAACATATCGAATGAGGCACAGGCAGGAGAAAGTAAAACTACCTCACCAGTTTTGGCCTCTGCAAAAGCTTTCCTGACAATTTCTTTCATCTTCCCTGGTTGGTAGATTATCTTACTTTTATATCCTCCCCTCAAGGCTGTCTGTTTAATTTGTTCCGCCATTTGACCAATTAAAATTAAACATTTTACCGAGGAATGAGCAATTTCCTTGCCTAGCTCGGTATAATTCGAGCCTTTTTCCGAACCGCCGGCAATTAAAATTATTGGCTCTTTAAAAGCTCTTATGGCGGCGATGGCTGTTTCTGGGGTAGTCGAAAAAGAATCATTGTAAAAGAATACTCCTTTATATTTTCTGACTAGTTCCAACCGATGCTCAAGTCCGGAAAAGGAAAAGACTGTTTTTTCGATTGAATTAATATCCGCCCCACCAAGCCGGCTGGCAGTGATTGCCGCGCAAACATTGTCCCAATTGTGGGCGCCACGAAGTTTAAGTTTACTAACTCCACCTATTTCCTTGTCAAAAAGAAAGATTTTATCAGCCTCAACATATCCTCCATTAACCTTTCTGGACCGACTAAAACAATAAATTTTAGCTGGAGTCAAAGAAGCAAAGGAAGAGGAAGTAGGATTATCAGCATTTAAAATCGCCATATCATTTTTAGTTTGATATATAACAATGTTAGCTTTTGATTGAATATATTCATGGGTATCTTTATGATAATCCAAATGTTCTGAAGAAATAAATAAAACGACGGCCAGATGGGGACTTTTAGTCATGTCAATCAACTGAAAACTAGAAAGCTCCAAAATAACCCAGCTTTCTTTGCTAAGTTTTGGCAAAATACTCAACATTGGCTGACCAATATTCCCAGCTAAAAAGGCTTGTTTTTTCGCTTTTTTAAGGATTTGATAAATTAAAGTAGCGGTTGTCCCTTTTCCTTTAGTCCCAGTAACCCCAATTATTTTGGCAGGACAAAAGTCAAAAAACAATTTTGTGGCGCTAGAAATCGTGGCTCCGGCTTTTTTCGCTTCAACGATTTCTGGCATCGAGAGCTTAAACGCCGGCGAGCGAAAAATAATATCGAAATCCACCAATCCGTCCTTCAAATAATTTTGTCCTAGCTTAAACTCTAAACTTTTTAAACCCTTAAACTGCTTATAAATTTGTTCCAGTTCCACCGCAGTTTTCCGATCAAAAACAGTAATATTTCTTGCTCCTTGTTTCAAAAGATATTCACACACATCTCGCCCTTCAATCCCCAAGCCCAAAACAGCAATTTTTTTGTTGGTAAAATTCATCTTTGAAGTTATTATATCACTATATCACCGCTAGCCAGAGACCGAAGATGGCTAACATTAAACCTGCTAGCCAAACGCGCATAACGATTTTTGGCTCTTCCCAGCCTATATTTTGAAGCCAAAGATGGAGAGGGGCAACAGTAAATACTTTTCTTTTCAAAAATTGCTTGGAAAGAATTTGAATTAAGCTCGAACCAGCTTCGATAACAAAAAACCCCCCGATAACTACCAACGCCATTATTTTCCCTAAAAGCAGACCTACAACTGCCATCGTCGCCCCAAAAGATAATGCCCCAACATCCCCCAACCAAATTCTGGCAGGATAAATATTAAAATATAAAAAGGCAATCAAAGCTCCTATCCATAAAGAAATAAAAACCGATAAGGCGGTATCTAAAATTCTGTTAGAAAGAATCCAAAAAGCAAAAAGACAAATCATCAACAAACCGCAAGAAAGTCCATCCAAGCCATCAGTGATATTAAAGGCATTAACAAAGGAAACAACAACAAAAGCAGCAAAAGGAATATACCAGGCTCCCAAATTAATAATGCCAAAAAAGGGGATGTGGATAAAATTTATGCCCAAATTTCGGTACAGCAAAATAGCGATTGTGAACGCCAAAATCCATTGGATTATAAATTTATGGCGTAATCGCAAACCAAAAAAACCATTTTTCCTAAAACCAAAAAATTTCATTAAATCATCATAAAGCCCAAGCATGCCAAAGGATATAAAAGAAAAAAATAGAATGTTAAGTTCGTCTTTAATAGGAAAAACGGCAGTAATATAAACTCCCAGGAAAGAGATTAGGGGAAACAACAAAGCATAAAGTAGACTGACAATGCCAATGACTAAAAGTCCACCCCCAACTGGCGTACCAACCTTATGTTGATGAAAACGATCAAAAATTTTTGTTCGCCAGCCAAGAAAATCTCGAGTAACCTGTCTTTGACGCAAAAATTTAAGTCTGTAAAGGAAATTAATAAAAGGAATAATTAAGACGCCGGTGACGATAAAAGAAAAAATAAGTAGTCCAAAATATAAAGCCATGAATTAGTAATTAGAAATTAGTAATTAGTAATTATTATAATCCCATTTTTAGATATGGGCAACTAGGACATTGATGATAAAAATGACATAAGGTTACCCTACAACCAACATCCTTTCCATTTAATATCAAAAGAATCCTTTCCATGTGTCTTAACAACGACCCTTTAAGATAAAACAAATCTCCGACGCCAAGTAGTCTTTCTAAAATCCGTGCCGCTTGAGCTACATTCTCAACCCAGAAAACCTGATTTTTTTTCATTCCTGATTTCATTGCCTCAACGGCCGTTAATTTTTGTAAAGGACCAACCGAAACAAGATAATCAATCTTCAACCCGGCTACTTCTTTGCCTACTCGCCAATGCTCCTCCTGGGCCAATTCCCCTAACTCTCCCATTTCCCCTAAAACCGCAATTCGCCGACCCGCCAGCTGGCGTGGCAAGTCAACTAAAGTCTGCAATCCAGCCATAGTGGAGGCTGGATTGGCTCGAAGGGCATCATTAATTAAAATCGTCCCTTTTGGTCCTTTTTCAATGCTCAATCTTCCGGCAAGAGGTTTTAATTTGCTTAAGCCATTTTTAATTTGTCCCCAAGTTAATCCTTGATTTATTCCCACCGCCGCTGCTGCCAAGCACTCATGAATAAAATGCCGACCAACAAGCCCTGTTTTTATCGCAAACTTTTTGTTTTCATAGTGAAGAATAAAACTAGTTCCCGAAAAGTCAACTTTAATCTTATCTGCCCAAAAGTCGTATTTCGGCGAGGTTCCATATTTTAATACTTTAGCTTTAGTAAGCCTCACCATTTTCCGAACATTTTCATCATCCCAATTTAAAATCGCCAATCCATCTTTGGGCAATATTTGAAGTAACTTCCTTTTTTCTTTAATCACGCCCTCAAGTGAACCTAAAAGTTCCGGTTCGGAATGAGTGGGATTTATGCCAGTGACCACTGCGATTGAAGGCTTGACTAAACTCAAATGAAAATCCATTTCATTTTTATGGTCAACTCCCATTTCTAAAACCAATTTTTGATGCCAGGGACGAAGTTTAAGGATGGTAATGGGAAGATTATAAATGGTGTCAAGGTCTAAATCTGTCTGAATAACTTTATGCTTTTGACTCAATACGGCGGCAATTGCCCGAGTGGTATTTGTCTTCCCATAACTGCCGGTAATGCCAACAATTGTCAATTGAGGATTAAACTTAAGCCAGAGTTTAGCTATGAATCGCCGGAAATTATGAAATGGCTGTTTCCAATTATTATTCTGTGCCATTAAAGTGATTTTATCACTTCTCCAAGACGAGCTCAATTAGACAATCTAGAGGCCTAAAATCTTGGAAACTTCTTTAACAACCCATTTTGGACTTTTAGCTAAAACGGTTTTCATCCCTAAT
>CAYIUX010000032.1:0-8943 GCA_964366795.1 uncultured Gammaproteobacteria bacterium
TTTAGTTTTTTTCTCAAAATTATTAGTTAAAATTTTAACTACCGCCGAAGGACTGGCGTCTTTGGGAACCAAATAAGTATCCGGAAATAATTTTCCTTCTAAATTTTCCGTGAGGTTAAAAAATTCCTGATAATCAAAATCTTCAAGATTAGCGGCTAATCTTTGTCCATATTCCTCTCGCCGCCAACCTTCAGGAAAAGTCAACCAAACATCCAAAGTTCCATGGGTTAAAATTTGGGCAATTTCTTTGGTTATCAGCGAAGAATTCAAACGAAAATCTCCTGCTTGAATTTTGTTAGCCAATCCTTGGGTGGAAACTAAAATTTTAAAGACTAAGGCGCTACGGATTAATCCCTCTTTTTCTAAGCGATTAGCCACCAAAGACAAACTCTCTCCTTTTTTGACGACAAAAATCTTGCTAACTGCTGATTGTTGAGTAGTAAGCGGTGAGATATTTGCCTTCCACCAAAAAAAGCCGCCGATGACAGCGGCTAAAATTACCAGTAAGGCAATGCTAAACTTCTTCAAAAAGCGCTCGATGATACTTTTTGGTTTTCCCATCATAAATAAAAATTCGCCCGCATTTGCAGGTCATCTTTTCCGTTCCATCCTTTCTTTTCTCTCGCTTTCCTTCAGCCAGTGGTTTTCCGCAACCAACACATTGTCCCCGAGATAAAAGCCAAGCTTGAACTGGAGCAATAATATTTTTAAACATTAATTTTTATCAAGCCAACTTTGTAAAATAATTGCCGCTGCTACCGCATCTTGAAATTGGCGACGAAATTTTCTTCTTTTGCCTGCTTGAATCATTTTAGCAATTGCGTCTTGACTCGTCAAGGTTTCATCTTGAAATTCAACTGGAAGAGAAGTAATTTTAACCAGCTTGGCTCCAAATCTTCTCTGTTTTGTTACCATATTCCCTTCAGAAACGCCAATAACTATCTTATCAATCTTCTCCTTCTCACAAATATTCGCAATTCGTAATTCGTAATTCGTAATTCTTATTACCCCCAACGGCTCGGCTAATTCCCCCTCGCTTATAGCCAATCCAATTTTTTTCAAACCATAATCTATTCCCAATATCCTCATGTTTTACCCGCCTGCCGGCGGGGCAAGATATTTAACTAATATTGCTCTAATTACCAATCGCCTAAGATAGGTTCCCGGAGGAACACAGGTTATTAAACTCAAATATTCTCCATCATAATATTGTTCTAAAATCGAAACATCTTCAGGAAGAGTTTCCACAATTTTAATCACTTGATAACGATATTCAACTCCATCAAAATTAACCAAGATTTCATCTTTTTCTTTAAGGGTTGGTAAAGTAGAAAAGATAGTTTTGTAATCCCTGGGGTTAAAAAATTGAGGTAAAACCGAATGTCCAAAAATAACCATATTGCCGTATTGTCCAGGCAAAGAGGTGCCGGAATAATGAATCAGGCTCTTCATTAAATCTTCGCCCCCGATTTGGACAACCGCGTCTTTAATCTTTAATTTTGGTATGGAAATGGTGTAATGGGTAATTTTACTAGGTTTGGGGGGTAATTTAGGCGCCGTCGGAAACCAGGAAGCCGGCTGACTATAATCAACTACCGCCGTCTGTTCTCCTAAAACCTCTACCGGAGAAATCAACTGTTGAGAAAAATTTTGACTTTTTATCTCATAAATCAAAATAGGTAACAAGGCATTTGCCAAGAAAACTACCCCCGCCAACGAAAGGGTAAACGACAAATATTTGCCGATTTTCCTCTCTTTTTTTGGTTGAGCTTTAATATAACAATAAAGTGCCATTATTGTACTTTTATTTCAATTTTGATATTTTTAGCCAATTTCGGAAGAGTGGCTAACCGACGGGGTAAACTTGGTCTAATTTTTATTTCCGAACCTTCGATATTAGGTAAATTGTCAAAATATTGCTTAGCTAAGTCTGGATATTTACCAGCAAGGTCTTTTTTCATTTTTTCTAAATCGAATTTGGGGACAAGATTGGCTTTAAGGTGAACGGAAAAAATTGCCACCCCTTCTTTAGTAAGCTTTTCCAAACTAAAACTTGTTTCGCTTTCTTCATGTTTATACTCAAATCCAGCTGGAACAGTCTTTTCAACCTCATCTTCAATAATATTTTTAAGCTCGTCTTCACTAAAACTTAAAACTACAAATTCAACTTTAAGATTTAACTTTAGTTCTGATGTCTCCTGGCCAACATCAGAACTAAAGTTCTTCTCTATAATTTCACTCGTTAATGATTCGGTAATAATTTTTTGGTCTGAGTCGGTAGTTTTTGACAATTCATCGATCGCCCTGGTTTTCAACTCCTCGGTTAATTCTGCTAGCAGTTTCTCTTGGTCTTCCTTAGCCACAACTTGAACTTCCCGACTTGTCCCACCACCGAAGGCAGATTCATTCTTAGCAACATAATCAGATTTAGCATAATTAGCGATAGCAAACTCTGTGCCTGCGACCAAATTTCCTTCAGTGCCAATCTTGGCTGCCGTCACTTTGACTATTGCCTTGCCGGGTGGGTCAGCAGCACTGCTCTGAGAAGCAACGGTAACGTCATCATCAAGAGTAAATTCTAAGCCGGTTGGGCTAGTAATCTTTGTTTCCACCTTGAAAGTCTTTTCATTGGAAGTCCCATTATAAATCGTCGCTTCGCCTTTCGCCGAATCACCAACTGTTTTTGTTCCGGTGGTCGGGCGACTTTTCTCTCCCTCGAGAGCAGTTTTAACTTCCTTTGCTGGTAAAGTGAGATTCGATTTATCGACTATTTCCAGCTTTGGGTCTAGCCTGATAGTAAAATCCTTTTCCAATATTTGCGGTTTAACTAAAAGGGTGATTTCTGCTTTAGGGAGATACCACCAACAAGCAATAAAAATTCCTCCGAAGACAAAAAGAATAACCGCCAGCAAGCCTCCAATTAATGGAGTTTTACCGGCAAATTCAATTCTAGGAATCATTGTCAAGAAATTTTTAATTAGCCCAAAATTGATTTGCCTCAACCAAGAAAAATCTAATCTCGCAGGCGGTTTTTCCTCAATCTTTGGTGTTTCCTCGATTATTTCTGATTCGGGAATTTTTTCTTCTGGCGGCTTTTCTTTAGTAATATCTTTGCCTTTTAAAAACCCCATCATTTCTGCTTCCGGCATTTCTGGGACTTCTTTTTTTTCTTCCTTTTCTACGACAGGTTCTTCCTCCAACGGAACAACTTGAATTCCTTCGGCTTTAGCTACCTCCCGACCACCAGCTAAAGCAATCGAACGAATGTCAAAATCAGCAGGCAAAATTTCCACTTTGGGCAAATGAAGAAAATTAACCCTACCCTGGGACCATGAATAGTTGATTAACTGCTGTTTTTCTTCTTCTGGGTCTTCATTTGAGTTGTAAAGTAAAATTCTGGCAGGAAAGATCTCTTCTTCTCCAAATCGAGAAAGTCCTTCAGTCAGGTCTCCACCTAAATTGTCGCTTCTTTCAACTAATTCAATTCCGACGATTTTTCCCAATTTAACTAAAGTAACTGTTAATCTTTTCCTCCCTAAACCGGCTAAAATTGCGGTTGGGGGAATTCCTTCGGTAATTTTCAGGCAATGGACAATAGCTTCAGGAATAACCACGAATCCTACTGGAGATATTTCTAATTCCTTACTAATCTTTTTAAGAATTTCTAATTTACTAGTAACTATTTTATTTTCTTCAACCCAATCAGAGGCCAGTCCAAAAATAACTTTATTAGGTTCGACTTTTCCCTCTGGGGAAGGTAAATTTTCTGCTGCTGAGGATAGTGAAGTATCAACTGCTTCCAAAATCTCTTTTTCATCCCCCCAGGATTGAGTTTCTCCAATTGCCAGAACTTTAACCACCCCCTCTTCTACTGTCCAAACGGCACTTTTAACCAAATCTTCATCCAGCTCAAGGGCAAAAAAATATTCCTTTTTTTCTTGCTCTTGTTGTCGAATTTTTTTAAGAATTTCTTTAACTTCCATACAATTTTACTCTAATTTGGCATAAATTCGTCGGATGCCCGCACCAGCTGACTCTTCTTTTATAATCTTAAACTTTCCCAGTTTGCCTGTAAAGTCAACATGGGGACCGCCACAAACTTCTTTGGAATAATCACCTATCGAATAGACTTTCACTTTTTCTCCATATCTTTCCGCAAAAACCGCTACTGCTCCCATTTTCTTAGCCTTTTCAAGGGTCATCATTTCCATTTTGACTGGCAGATTTTCTTTAATTTTTTGGTTAACTAAGTTTTCGACCTTTTTTATTTGCTCTGGGGTTAATTTTTCTGGATTGGGGAAATCAAAACGAAGCCTTTCAGCCGTAATATTTGAACCTTTCTGAAAAACATGAGAACCCAAAATCTGGCGCAGAGCCGCATTCAAAAGATGAGTGGCGGTATGATATTTGGTAACAATTTCCGAATGGTTCGCCAATCCTCCGGCAAATTTTTTCTCCGCCCCCACCCTTGAGATTTCCTGATGTTTCTTAAATGCCCTATCAAACTCGGCCTGGTCAAACTTATATCCCTGCCCCCTAAGTTGTTGAGGTGATAAACCATGAGTGGCGTAAAGATTAAAAGCCTCTTTTCCAGATATTTTCTTCCCCGTTGTCTTTACTTCATATCTAAGCGACTTAGTAATAACCCTACTATATTTTTCTTTTTCGCCTTCAATAACTTGATAGATAATATCTTTATTTTTTTCTAGCTCTGGATAGTCTCTCTTATAAATATTTATTATTTTTTCTAATAACGACTTAAGGCTATCGATATGCCTTATTTTTGTTGATTGATCCATCGCGCGCCTTATTAATCTTCTCAAAATATATCCCCGCTCAACGTTTGAAGGAGTTACACCATCGGAAACCAGGAATGTGGCCGCCCGAAGATGGTCGGCAATAATTCGAAACTCGTTTGGATTCTCTTGATATTTTTTCCCAGATATTTCTTCTATCTTTCGAATAATTGGGGCAAAAAGTTTAGTTTGGTAATCATCGTCAAGACCAGATAGAACTGCCACTGTTCTTTCAACCCCCATCCCCGTATCGACATTTTTCTGTTTCAAGGGCTCAAATTTTCCTTCTCCAGTTTTGTTGTACTCCATAAACACATCATTCCAAATTTCAAAAAACCGGCCGCAATTATCGTTTGGATGGCATTTTGGACCGCAGGGTTTGCCGGTTGCATCATAAAATATCTCAGTATCTGGTCCGCAGGGACCAGTTTTTCCCGTTGGTCCCCACCAATTTTCTTTTTTTCCGTAGAAGTAAATCTTCTCTTCAGAAATCCCAACTTCCTGCCAAATTTTGGCAGATTCCTCATCTTTTGGAGCATCTTGGTCACCACCAAAACAGGAAATATAAAGCCGACTTGGGTTAAGTCCCAGCTCTTTAGTTAAAAATTCAAAACTCCATTCAATAGCTTCTTTCTTCCAATACCCGCCTTGTCCGATGCCGTCAGGCGAGGCAGAATCTCCTAACGACCAATTTCCTAACATTTCAAAAAAGGTATGGTGAAATGAGTCTCCCACTGAATCAATATCATCAGTCCGCAAACATCTTTGAACTGAACATAATTTTTTCCCTAAAGGATGGGGCTCGCCAAGTAGATATGGCCCCAAAGGATGCATGCCAGCACTAATAAAAAGCGCTGTTGGATCGTTTTCAGGAATCAAAGAAACATTGGGGATAATCTTGTGTCCTTTTTTAATAAAAAAATCAAGATATTTTTTCTTTAAGTCTTTAGCCGTCATTAAATACAATAATAATCGAAAGTTGACTTTGAAGCAAGAATTTAGACTAGAGGTTTGCCGTTGCGGGTGAAAAATTTGACTGCCTTCCTCCCTCGTTCTCGAAGTTTCTCTATCTGAGAAAGGCCGACTTTTGCCTCTTCTACCACCTCTTCTTTAACATCACCAACCTTTTCTTCAAGTTCAACTTGAATTTCTTTCGCTCTTTGTTTAAATTCTTCCCCTTTTTCTTCTAACTCAGCCACAATATCACCCAAATTATCCAAAGTATCTTGAGATTTTTCCTTTAATTGTTTTTTGACCTTTTTCCCTTCTTCGGTTGAGGTTAAAAACCAAAAAAAGCCGGCGCCAAGCAAAGCTCCTAAAACCAACCCTGAAAAAAAGTTATTGTCGTGATGTTCATGGTCATTCATTTCTTTCCTTGCTACTTTTTTTTCGATTCACCAACCAACTTAAAAGCCCAGCTACCCCCGAAAATCCGCTAATTTTTCCTGAAAAAGAAGCTATTGACCCGGAAATTGTTCCAGCATCATCTAACATTTTATTCGTCTTTTTAATCGATTGCTGGATTTCTTTAAGAATAAGGAAGACCTGAATACCAATGACTACCAGAAGAATGGTTAGGACAGTAACAACACCGATAAGTAAAATTTGAGTGGCATCCATATGAGTAATTGCCAAAATATCTAATTGCAAAGCAACAAGCTCTGCTTATATCTAATACCTAATATCTAATATCTAATTCAACTTGTCAATTATAACTTTTTCTATCACTTTGTATCGCCCTAGCGGTACGGAGTATTAACTAAAGAAAAATACTGCCAGCTAAGATAGATTATTAAAAGTAAAGCAAAGATACTAATTACCAAAATTAGCGTCAATTTTGGCGTCCAGTAAAAACTGGAGTAATAGGCTGGAATTGTTTTTTTTATACCCCCAACAAAATCCCTTTTAAAGACAGCTAAAATTGGTTTTGAAGAAAGTCCTAAAAATTCGGCATAATTTTTAATAAATCCCCGCGTGGCTACTTCCGAAGAAATTCGTTGAAAATTGTTGCCCTCAATCGCCTCCAGAAATTCTTTTTTTATTTTCGTCGCCCCTTCGACTTCGCTCAGGGCAAGTTTTTTTTCCAATCTTTCATTTCTTAAAATTTCCCCAACACTTTTCATTTCACTGTTTGGTTAAATATTCCTCAGTGGCTTTAAGGTTAACCTCTCGCGGCTTTGCCCCTTCGGCTGGACCAACAATTCCCAATCTTTCCAGCTGATCAATAATTCTGGCTGCCCGGGCATAACCAACCTTCAACCGGCGCTGAAGCAACGAAGCTGAAGCCCGGTCATATTGTCGAACAACCCTCACGGCGTCATCAAGGAGTTCATCTTTTTCTTCTGGTTCACCAGGAGCGCCTAGCCTTATCCCAGTCGGCATTTGCGTCACTTCTTCGGTATACTGGGGAGCAACGCCGGTCTTTTGCAAAAATCCAATAATCCTTTGAATTTCTGGTTCAGAAACAAGCGTCCCTTGAATACGAGTCGGTTTCGCTTGGTCTGGAGGAATATAAAGCATGTCTCCCCGGCCTAAAAGTTTTTCCGCCCCAGGCATGTCAATAATTACCCGAGAATCAACTTGAGAAGAAACATTGAAAGCAATTCGACAAGAAATGTTGGCCTTGATTAAACCAGTAATAACATCAACCGAGGGGCGCTGGGTGGAAACAATTAAATGAATTCCTGTCGCCCTTGCCATTTGGGCAATTCGACAAATGGCATCTTCAACTTCGGCTGGAGAATAAAAGATGATATCAGCCAACTCATCAACAATAATCAAAATATAAGGAAGGGCGGCAAATCCGGAAAGTTCGTTATAACCATCAATATTTCTTGCCCCAACCTCGGCAAATGATTTATACCGCCGATCCATCTCTGAAATTGCCCACCTTAAAGCAGATAAAACCTTATCAGGCTCAATAATAACCGGAGTTAAAAGATGGGGAATGCCATTATATTGAGTTAACTCTACCCGTTTGGGGTCAACTAAGATAAATTTCACCTCCGCTGGGGTTGCTCGATAAAGGATGGTAGTAATAAAAGAATTAATACAAACGCTCTTGCCCGAACCAGTCGAGCCGGCAATCAAAACGTGGGGCATTCGACCAATATCAGCCACTACCGGTTCACCAGAGACATCAAGCCCCAAAGCAACCGTTAATTTTGATTTTGCTTTTTTCATTTTTTCCGAAGTCAACATTTGTTTTAAAGTAACAAATTCTGGAGTGTGATTAGGAACCTCAACTCCTACTAAAGAACGGCCAGGAATTGGGGCTTCAATTCTAATTTGACCAGTTGGGGCAGCTAGAGCTAACGCCAAATCATTAGATAAAGCGGTAATTTTTGAAAGTTTAGTCCCCAAGGCAATTTCCAAAGCGTACTGGGTCACTGCCGGACCAAAATTAACCTCAGCCACCCGGGCGGCGATTCCAAAAGACTCAAGGGTTTTTTCGACAATCTCGGCATTCTTTTTAATATCGCCACGATCGGCTTTGCCAGAAACAGTATCGGCTAAAAGTGAAAGGGAGGGATACTCCCAAATCTGACCTTTAGTTGGTAAATTACTTACTAGTTCTACCCCTAGTTCCGGTTGGGGTTTAGGAAATTCTTTTAATTTGGTAGGAATTTCCCCTTTTGGAAATTTGGGTCGAGCGGGAAATTTTCGAAAAACTCCAACTATTTTGGCTAGCAATAAAAGTATCTCTTCTAAAGAAGTATTAAAAGTAACCACAAAACCGATAAAGACAAAACCAAATAGAACCAAAAAGGCACCTAAACCGCTAATTAAAAAGCTTAAGCTTTGCCAAATCTCAAATCCAATCAACCCAGTTCGAGTTAAGCCAATTAAAGAAACAAACATTAGTAAGGCACCCATAAAGACATTTGGACGACTAATTCGCCACTGCAGTCGGGCAAGCATTAAACCGGCAACTATCAATAAAAATGGCAAAATTAAAATTCCCCATCCAAAGTAATAAGTTAAAAGGTAATAAAGTTTGGCTAAAAATTTCCCCTGGCGAGAAAAAGAAAGGATTACAATACTAGCAAGCATAAAGAAAGTAACGCTAGAAAAGGTATAAAGAGTGGTTTTTTTTAATTTTAAGCGAAACGGCTTTCTCCGTCTTCCCCAAACCATAAATTCTCCT
>CAYIUX010000033.1:0-8713 GCA_964366795.1 uncultured Gammaproteobacteria bacterium
GTAATTGATAAGGTTGGGTTATTGGATGAGAAATTTTTTATGTATATGGAAGAAGTAGAATGGTGTTATCGAATTAAAAAAGCCGGTTTTGAAATTTGGTTTTATCCCGGGGCAGAAATTTTTCATCTGGTCCGGGGTGGTTCACCCGCCAGCTGGCGGGGAAAACAAAAAGCAATTTTAAATATTTATCAGGGCTTAATTTATTTTTATCAGAAACACTTTGCCTCCTGGCAGTTGCCTGTGTTAAAATTGCTTTTACTGACCAAGGCCGCCGGAGCTTGGTTTTTGGGAGCTTTGACTGGTAATAAATATCTGAAGGAAACTTATGCACAAGCTTACAAGCTGGTTAGATAAACACCTTTTGGAAATTGGGATTGGATTTTTGCTTATCTTTATCCCGCTTTACCCGAAATTTCCCCTGATTGATATCCGAAATACTTGGGTTTATATCCGCCTGGAAGATTTTCTGGTGGCGTTGGTGGTGGGGACTTGGCTGATTCAATTGGCGAGACGAAAAATATCTCTAAAAACACCATTGACAATCCCCATTATCGTTTATTGGTTGGTTGGTGGGATTTCCCTTGCCCATGCAATCTTAATCTTGGGTGGGAAAATTCCTCATTTTTTCCCTTCTTTAGGCTTACTTCATTATCTGCGCCGGATTGAATATATGGTGTTGTTTTTCGTGGCGGCGGCCAGCGTTACTGATTTACGGGTAATTAAACGCTATCTTTTCATAATCGCGCTGACGCTGGTGGGGGTTTGCTTGTATGGTTTTGGCCAGAAATTTTTGGGCTTTCCCGCCTTTTTAACCATGAACGAAGAATTTTCTAAAGGTTTACCTTTGTATTTGCCGCCGACGGCAAGAATGACTTCCACTTTTGCCGGTCATTATGATTTGGCCGCCTTTTTGATTTTTATGATTGTTTTATGGGGAAGCCTAATTTTTGGTTTTAAAAATTGGTTGGTGAAAATTCTCACTTTGGGACTGGTTTTTGCCAGTTTTATTCTTCTGCTTTTTACTGCCTCTCGGATTTCTTTCATGGTTTATCTGGTGGCCATTTCCTATATGCTTTTATTACAAAAGAAAAAATGGCTGATACTGCCAGTAATTTTCTTAAGCCTGTTTTTATCCAGGAAAGTAACTGGTTCAGCCGAACGTTTCGGCAAGACTTTCCGAATCCAGCAAGTGGTTTATGATACGCGGACCGGCTTACCGATTGCCACGGTGGAGGAGTTTTTTGTGACGCCGACGCCAACACCGGTTATTGTGGCCGCCAAACCGGTTCCGGCACTGGCGCCATCAGCTGTTTCTGGTCCGGCCAAGCCAGAAGAAAATCTGCCTTTGGGAAGCGGTTATTTTAGCCTTGAAGGTTTGACTAGAGAGGAAGCTTTAACGCAGATTATCAGGAAGCCTATCTTTGCCAAATCTCTTCAGGTGGCCACCATGTCTTCGGAAATCGCCACTTTATCCGGAGAATTTTTAATCAAAAGAGCCATTGTTTATGATATTTCCCTTACCACCCGCATTCAGGGAGAATGGCCCCGGGCCATCGAGGCTTATAAAAGAAACCGGTTGCTGGGGAGTGGTTTTTCTTCAATTTCCTTGGCGACTGACAATGATTATTTAAGAATGCTCGGAGAAACCGGCTTAGCCGGCTTCTTTTCATTTCTGACGGTGTTAGGCGGTTTTGCTCTTTTGGTTAGACTAGGATTGCGGCAGATTGGCTCACCGCTGACTCGCAGTTTATTAATTGGGTCACTGGCCGGTCTTTTAGGTTTACTTTTAAATGCTATCTTGATTGATGTTTTTGAAGCCTCAAAGGTGGCTTATGTCTTCTGGATGGTTTTGGGCATTATTGTGGGTTTGATTCAGTTGCTTTTACCGGCAAAGAAAAACCTGTTTAAAGAGGCAATTGAGGTGGCCAAACAACCACTAACCATGATGGTTTTTCTTGGTTTGGTGGCGTTTTTGGTATTTGGCTCGGCCTTGAATAACTATTTTACTGGCGATGATTTCACCTGGTTAAGATGGGCATTTTCCTCGAGATTTTCCGAGATTCCCAAGTTTTTTGTCTCGGCTCAAGGTTTTTTTTACCGACCGCTGGCAAAGGCCTATTTTCTTTTTGCCAATCCTTTCTTTGGCTTGCGGCCGTTTGGCTATCATCTAGTGAGTTTAATTACCCATCTTGGGTCAGTGGTAGGAGCGTATCTGGTAATTCTTCTGATTACCAAACGCAGGCTGATCGCCTTTTTAGCCAGCTTTTTGATGCTTATTCATCCCATTAATGCCGAATCGGTTTTGTGGATATCTTCAACTTCTCATCTTTTTGCCAGCTTTTTCTACATTTGGGGTTTTATTAGTTATATAAAATGGAGAGCCACTGGCGGGAAATGGAAATATTTATTTTTTGCTTTAACAATTTTAGCTTTTATTTTAGGCTTAGCCTCTCAAGAGAAAATGCTTACTTTTCCTTTGGTGATTATTTTGTATGATTTGATTTTTTACCAATTTAAGAAAGCAGAAAAATGGACGACTAAGGTTATTCCATATCTGCCGTTCTGGATTTTAGCAACCGTTTATCTTTGGTTAAGAAATCTGGTTGCCCAGGCTCATGGCTTAAGCGGTGATTATAGCTATAATTTTAAAAACTTAGTTTTCAATTTTGCCGGTAATTTGGTTGGATACTTAGGCGAACTAATTGCCAGCTATCATTTTATTCCTGTTTATGACTGGTCTAGAGTTTTCTTGCGTGCCCATAAGATTATCGCTTTAGCAGTTTTAATATTAGTGGCCCTGGTTATTAGTAAACTTCTTAAAAGAGTTAAATTTAGAGAATGGTGGGTTCATAAAGAGTTTAGATTGATAGTTTTTTCCTTAGGCTGGTTTGTAATTATCCTCCTACCATTTTTGGGTTTAGGAAATATTGCCGAAAGATATCTCCACACCGCACAGTTAGGCTTCTTTCTGGTTATTGCTCTTTTAATCAACTGGATTTTCGAAAGATTGAAAAAGCGGAATATTATTCTTAGTTTGGTAGTTACCTTCATAATTGTGGGAAGTATCGGTGGTTTCTATTTGTGGGAAACGGAAAAAGTCAAGCAGGATTGGTATCAAGCCGGAGAGATAACTAACAAAATTTTACTGACCTTACCCTCAAATTACATTGAATTTCCTTATGATAGCAGCCTTTATTTTGTTAATTTGCCTCTAAGACAAAATCGAGCCTGGATTTTCCCCGTCGGATTAAAAGACGGTCTTTGGTTTATTTATCGCGATGATAGTCTAAGGATTTATCAGATGAGTGATCTTGAGGAAACGCTTGACCTGGTTGAAGATAAGCCCGTCACCCATACCCATGTTTTTCTTTACGAGGATGGAGAATTAAAGGAAGTCAGTAGAAAATGAAAAAAATTTTCTTAGCATTAATTGTTTTGTTGGCATTTGTTCTGCGACTTTATCGGATTGATGCCCCTTTGGCTGATTGGCATTCTTGGCGCCAAGCAGACACCAGCGCAGTTTCTCGGAATTTTGTCAAAATGGGGTTTGATCTTTTACATCCTCGGTTTGATGACATTTCTAATGCCCCCTCAAAAATGGAAAATCCCCAGGGCTACCGATTTGTTGAATTTCCTATTTACAACGCCATCCAGGCTGCTTTAGCCAAAACATTTCCTGTGTTTAATCTTGAAGTTTGGGGACGACTGGTGTCGATTATTTTTTCTTTGGGGTCTCTGATTTTTTTGTTTTTAATCACCGAAAAATATTTGGGAATAAATATTGCCTTGCTGGCATCTTTTTTCTTTGCCGTTTTACCCTTCAATATCTATTACAGCCGAGTAGTTTTGCCGGAGCCGATGATGATCTTTACCACTCTAGGGATGATTTATTTCTTTGACAGATGGATTAAGGATTCAAAATTGCTAAATTGCTGTATTGCTATATTGCTGGCAGCGCTATCTTTTCTTCTTAAACCATTCACTTTAGTTTTGCTTTTACCGATTGCCTATCTAGGCTGGGTAAGGTGGCGCTTTAACAAATTAAAGTGGCTGACCTTTTTACTCTCTTGTTCTTTCGCTCTTTTACCCTTTTTGTTCTGGCGTTGGTGGATGGGTCATTTTCCTGAAGGAATTCCTCAATCTGCCTGGCTTTTTAATGAGGCGGGGATTCGCTTTAAAGGCGCTTGGTTTTACTGGCTTTTTGCCGAAAGAGTAGGGAAGTTAATTTTGGGTTATTGGGGATTAATTTTCTTTGGACTAGGATTGGTTGCCAAAACAACAAAAAAAGAGGGTTTGTTTTTTTTAAGCTGGTTAGGGGCAATTTTGGTTTATTTTATAATCATCGCCGGCGGTAATGTTCAACATGATTATTATCAGGTCTTAGCAATTCCGATTATCTGCGTATTTTTAGCCAAGGGAGCAAACTTTTTGCTGACCACTCCTTCAAAAATCTTTAATAAAGCTGCTTGCTGCTTACTGTTTACTGTTTGCTGTCTATTCATGCTTGCTTTTTCTTGGTATTATGTTCGAGATTTTTTCAATATTAACAATCCAGTCATCGTTGAGGCAGGAAAAGTGGTTGATAAATTAGTTCCCAAAGACGCAAAAATAATTGCCCCTTACGGTGGAGACACCGCCTTTTTATATCAAACCAATCGTCGGGGTTGGCCAATTGGGGTGGAAATTGAAAAAATGGCTAGTTTAGGGGCACAATATTACGTTAACATTAATTTTGGACCGGAAACCGACTGGATTGAGAAGAATTATTGTGTTATCCAGAAAACCTCCAAATGGATAATTGCCGACCTGACAAGAAAATGTGAATATAAATGAAAGTTTTGTTTCTTACCTATGATTTGCCCTATCCTTTAATCTCCGGTGGGAAAATCCGGGCTTATCATTTAATTAAAAACCTGGCTAAAAATCATCAGATTACCTTGTTTTCCTACTATCGAGATGAAGAGCAAAAACAATATATTCCTGAATTAAAAAAATATTGCCAGGATATTTTTTTGTTTAAACGGCGTCCACCTTGGTCATGGCAAAATATTTTCCGGTGGATGACGAGAATCCTTCCATTCCCTTCAGCTACTTATTACTCTCAAGAATTGGAAAAAGCCTTAGTAAAAGAGCTTAAAGCTGGGGGTTATGATTTGGTTCATTTTGAATCTTTTTATCCGGCTTTATATCTTCCTTTGGCAAAAAAACTTGGAGCAAAGACTTTAATGGGAAATGAAAATGTTGAATATCAGATTTATAACAGATTTGCCGAAAGAAAATTTTTCTTTTTAAAATGGTTTCTAAAGCTGGAAGTACTCCGAATGCGTTGTTATGAAGAAAAGCTTTGGAAACAGGCAGATATAAACATCACTCTTTCAAAAAAAGACGCAGAAATGGTAAAAAAAGTAACCAAAAAAGAATGCCCGATAATTCCCAATGGTGTTGATATTGATTCATTTAAAACAATCAAACCATCTGGCGATGGGAAGACAATAATTTTTGTTGGCACCCTTATTTATCAGGCTAACAGTGATGCGATGAAATATTTTCTAAAAGAAATATATCCCGAAATTAAAAGACAAACCCCAAGGGTAAAATTTATTTTAGTTAGTTGGTATAAACCGGAGTGGTTGGAAAAATATCTTATTGATTCGTCAATTGAATTTATCCAAGATAAAGAAACTCCAGCGGGGGACTTTTTTGCCAAAGCAGACGTTTTGGTGGCGCCGATGCGAATTGCCAGTGGGACAAGAATTAAAATTTTAGAGGCAATGGCAGCTGGTTTGCCGGTAGTGACAACTTCATTGGGAATTGAAGGAATTGAGGCAAAAGAAGAAGTGGTTATTGCTGATGAGCCTGAAGATTTTGCCAATGAAGTGGTAAAATTGCTGGGTGATAAAAAACGCCGTCAGGAATTAGGAAAAGCAGGAAGGGCATTGGTGGAAAAATTATATGATTGGGAAAAAATCAGCCAGAAACTTGACAAAATTTACCATGCTTGATTTATCAGTCATCATTCTAAATTACAATACAAAAGATTTTCTCAGAGATTGCCTTAAGTCAGTGATTAGTGATAAGCGAATCGAAATCATTGTCGTTGATAATGCCTCAACTGATGATTCGGCGGAAATGGTAAAGAAAGAATTTCCTCAAGTTAAACTGATTGTCAGCAAAAAAAATCTCGGTTTTGCCGCCGGCAACAATTTGGGAATTCCTCAAGCCAAAGGTCGATACGTTTTGTTTTTAAACCCAGACACAATTGTTATGCCCAATACTTTCAAAGAAATGATTAAGTTTATGGACAAGCATCCCAAAGTTAGCGCCGCCACTTGTCGAGTTGAATTACCTTCAGGAAAACTTGACCAAGCTTGTCATCGGGGATTTCCCACTCCCTGGAATGCCTTTTGTCATTTTTTTGGTTTAGAAAAAATTTTTCCCAAAAGTCGGCTTTTTGCAGGCTACTCCCTAAGTTATCTACCTTTGGATAAAATTCATGAGATAGATTCGGGAGTTGGTGCTTTTCTGATGGTTAGAAGGAAAGCCGGGGAGGAAATTAATTGGTGGGATGAAGATTATTATTGGTATGGCGAGGATTTGGATTTTTGTTATCGTTTAAAACAAAAGGGTTGGCAGATAATGTTTGTCCCGACAGTAAAAATAATTCACTACAAAGGGGCCGCCTCGGGAATAAAAAAACATAGTCAAAAAATTAGCACCGCTACCAAAGAAACTAAACTTCGTTCAGTCAAGGCTTCAACCCAGGTAATGAAGGTTTTTTATCAAAAACATTATCGAGATAAATATCCAAAAATAGTAGATTGGTTAGTGATAAGAGGAATTGATTTAATTGAGAAGGCAAGAATTGCCAAAATCAAATGAAAATTGTTATCGACGGAAGATTATATTCTCAATCTGGGGTTGGTCGTTATACCCAAAAGCTAATTAGCAATTTAGCCTCTTTGGATAAAAAGACAAAGTATGTTGTTTATCTTAATAAAGATAACTTTTTTTCTTTTAAACCCCCGGCAAAAAATTTTGAAAAAAGATTAGTTGATATTCCCTGGCATTCTTTAAAAGAACAGATATTATTGCCTTTTTTGCTAATCAAAGAAAAACCAGATTTGGTTCATTTTCCTTATTTTTCTGTGCCGATTTTTTTCCCCGGAAAATTTATTGTCACTATTCATGATTTGACCATTGACCATTTTGATACCGGTCGGGCTTCTACCCTGCCATGGTTTTTTTATAAAATCAAGCGCTTGGGATATAAGCTGGTGATGTGGATTGCCCTTCATCGGGCAACAAAAATCATTGCTGTTTCGGAAATGACAAAAAAAGAAATTGTTGTTCATTATAAGATTAGGCCGGAAAAGGTGGTCGTTACCTATGAAGCTCCCTGAAAAATATTTTCTTTATGTTGGCAACGCCTATCCTCATAAGAACCTCGAGCGCCTGCTCGAGGTAATGTCAAATGTCAAATGTCAAATGTCAAATGTTCAATTGGTTTTGGTAGGTGCGGAAGACTACTTTTACAAAAACCTGAAACAAAAGGTAAAAGAAATGGGCCTAGAGGAAAATGTTATTTTCTATGGACCAGCAGACAGAAAGGAACTTTCCAATTTATATAAAAATGCCATTGCTCTGGTTTTTCCTTCTTTAATGGAAGGTTTTGGTTTGCCGGCGGTTGAGGCAATGGCTCAAGGATGTTTGGTTTTAGTCTCGGATATTCCTGTTTTCCATGAAGTCCTCGGTGAAGCCGCCATTTATTTTAATCCCTACGATCCAGCGGATATGGCGGAAAAGATGAGCGATGTTCTAAATAATCCTCAAAAATACGCAAAATTCAAAACCCTCGGTCCTGAGCTTGTCGAAGGATATTCCTGGCAAAAAATGGCGAGAGAAACCCTTAAATTGTATAAGAACCTTGCCGTTGGCAAGAACCTTGTTTCTCACTAGTGTTCGAAATGAAAATAGCGCTTGTTTACGACAGAGTCAATAAGATTGGGGGAGCGGAAAGGGTACTTGAGGTGCTTCATGAAATCTATCCTGCGGCACCCCTTTACACTGCGGTCTACAACCCAAAAACTGCTCCCTGGGCAAAAAGTTTTAAGGTTATTCCTTCTTTTTTAAACAAATTTCCTTTCGCCAAGAGAAGCCATGAGGTTTATCCCTGGTTAACGCCACTGGCTTTTGAATCATTTAATTTTGATGAGTATGACATAGTAATTTCCGTGACCAGCGAGGCAGCCAAAGGAATTATCACTAAACCAAAAACGCTCCATATTTGTTATTGTTTAACCCCAACTCGCTATCTCTGGAGTGGTTATGAAGATTATTTCAAAAATGAAGTCTTTAGGTTTTTTACCAAGCCAGTGGTTTCTTATCTACGCCGGTGGGACAAAGTTTCCGCTCAAAGACCAGATGGTTATATTGCTATTTCGGAAAATGTTAAAAAAAGAATCAAAAAATATTATGGAAGAGATTCGGAGGTGATTTATCCGCCAGTAATGCTAGGGGATAGGGTTCAGGGTTTAGGGTTTAGGAAAGAAAAAGAATCTACTAGACGCTATTCCCTAGACGCTAAACCCTATTTTCTCGTTGTTTCTCGATTAGATTTCGGTTACAAAAAAGTCGATTTGGCGATTGAAGCGTTTAATAAGCTTGGCTTGCCGTTGAAGATTATCGGGGTTGGCAGGGAGATGGGAAGATTGAA
>CAYIUX010000034.1:0-8529 GCA_964366795.1 uncultured Gammaproteobacteria bacterium
GTTATCTTTCCGCAAACGTTACATTTAACCGGTTTAAAGGGTGGGGGAACCACCAGATTTCTGGCAACCTCATCAAGAGTAAAGATGGTAAACATAGTCCCCAGAGGAATTAAGATTAGACCAAAAAATAAACTCCAGCCAGGAATTTTGGCGAGCAAAAGGATAATCCCGCCAAAAAAGAGGGCTAAAGATAAAATAACTGTTAAAACTTGTTTGGTAAGTAAAATAGCCAGTCGAGAATTTCTAAACATCGATAAGTTTATTGCTCAGCAACAAGCTATGCTTATAGTAGCAGAATATTGAAAGTTTGGAAAGTATTAGGTAAGATGACTCTGGAGACTTTGCCGAGGTCGCCCGCAAAGTTATAATTTATGCTTATCCTCACCGATAAAAACTTTGAAGGCGAGGTTTTGAAGTCTGATTTGCCGGTTTTGGTTGATTTTTTTGCCGATTGGTGTGCTCCTTGTAAAATGGCAGGACCGGTGATTGAGGAATTAGCCAAAGAGTATGAAGGAAAGATTAAAGTTGGCAAGCTAAATGTTGATGAAAATCCTCAAACAGGACAAAAATATGGGATTTTAAGCATTCCGAAGGTTATAATATTTAAAAATGGAAAAGAGATTAGAAGACAGGTGGGGTTTTTGGGAAAAGAAGCTTATAGAAAGTTAATTGATAGCGTATTAAGTAGTTAATTAAGTAGTATATTGATGGGAAAAGATTTCACCGCACTTGAAATCTATCAGTTAGCAGAAGAACTGATTTTAGAAATTTATAAAGCCTCGAGAAATTTTCCTAAAGAAGAAATCTACGGAGTTACTTCTCAGTTAAGACGATCGGCAGTTTCCGTGGCTATTAATATTGCTGAAGCTTATGGTCGCTATCATTTTAAAGATAAAGTATTATTCCTGTATAATGCAAGAGGATCACTTTTGGAAACCAAAAGTCTGATATTGATTTGTTTTAAATTGAAATTCTTAGTCGAAAAAGATAAAGATGGACTAATTACCCAGATTGATAAATTAGGAGTAAAGATAAATAACTTTATTGGTTACCTTAAAAAGAAATAAGATGCCTAACAATATCCAACCTAATAAACTACCTAATCAACAACTTAATCAACAACCAATATACGATTTGATAATCGTAGGTTCTGGTCCTGCCGGTTTGACGGCTTCAATTTATGCTTCTCGTTACCGCCTTAAGCATCTGGTGATTGGCAAAACTCAAGGTGGGGAGATGGCTTTGTCAGGCAGGATTGAAAATTATCCGGGATTTAAAAAAATTTCCGGGGTGGAACTGGCCAAAAAAATGGCAGAACATGTTCAAGACCAAGGAGGGAAGATTGTTTCGGCAACGGTTATCGGGGTGAAGCAATCAGAGGGGGAATTTGAGATTAGAACTGATGATGGCAAGATTTACCAAAGTAAGACTTTAATCATTGCTTCAGGTACCGAGAGAAGAAAATTGAATATTCCTGGTGAAGGGGAATACGTAGGTAGGGGAGTTTCTTATTGTGCTACTTGTGATGGACCTTTGTTTAAAGATAAAACTATAGCGGTCATTGGGGGTGGCAATGCCGCTGTTGGCGGGGCAGTTCAGATAGCCGATTATGCCCAAAAGATTTATTTGATTTATCGGCGGGAAAAAGAAAAAATGCCGGCTGACCCAGTTTGGAAAGAGGAGTTTGAAAAAAAATTAAAAGAAGGGAAAATCATTGATATTTATCAAACCAACTTGACGGAAATTAAGGGAGATGGACAAAAAGTGACGAGTATTAGTTTAGATAAGCCTTACCAAGGGAGTGATGAGCTTAAAGTTGACGGGGTTTTTATTGAGGTTGGTTCCGTCCCAACAACTAATTTAGTCAAAAATCTCGGAGTAGAGACAGACGAGGCTGGTTACATTAAAGTTAACCCAGACCAATCAACTGGTTGTCCGGGAATTTTTGCGGCTGGAGATATCACCACTGGTTCTAATGGAATGCAACAAATTGTGACGGCGACTGCTGAAGGGGCGATTGCCGCCGCCTCGGTTTATCAATATCTTCATAGGGGTCAAGCCCCAACTCCCTCTTGGGGAAAAACTTGACTTGAAAATAGATTGGTGTTAGGATAGCAAAAGTTATGGCGAAGATTCCGGTAGTTGATAAAGAAAAATGTATTGGTTGTGGGACCTGTACGGTTTTGGCACCAAAGACTTTTAGATTAGGAAAAGACGGCAAGGCGGAGGTAATTAATCCTCCGGCTGATGAGGAAGAAAAAATAAGCAAGCTTGTTTCTGCCGAAATTAAGGAAGCAATTGACAGTTGTCCGGTAGAGGCGATAAAAGTAATTAAGAAATGACAGAAAAGACAAAAAATCTAACAACTCCAATTTTGGTTGCCCTTTTGGTGGTAGCCGCTTTTCTGGTTGGGACTTTCTTTACCAAGATTCAATATCTTGAAAAAGGTAAGGGTGGAACAGCTCAAATAACTCCTACTCCAGAAGTGGCCGGAGAGAAAAAACCCGCAGAAGAATTGCCAACGACGATTGGGGGATTTTTAGTGACAAAAAATGAGGTTTGTAAAGAGAACGACAAGCCTTTGGTTTATTTCTTCGGTTCCAACACCTGCCCCCATTGTACCTGGGAAAAGCCGGTGATGCAAAGGGTGGCCCCAAAATTTACGGGATATATTAGTTATCACGAAAATTTTGATGGTCAAGCAGATCAGGATGTACTTGAGCGGTTTAAAGATATTAATCCAGGATACGTGCCCTTTTTGGTTTTTGGATGTAAATATGTGCGGGTAGGGAGTGGAGAGACTGCTGGCGAGGCGGAGGAAGAGAAAAATCTGACGGCTTTGATTTGTAAACTTACCAATGGGGAACCAGAAAAAGTTTGTGTGGGAGTTAAAGATTTGATTGAGCAGATAGAATAGTTCTTTCCCTTGTTGACATCACTTCTTGAGTGTTATAATTAGCTTCATGAATATTTTCCAGCAGCTAATCCAACAAGCGATTATTAATGGCGTTTCGGTTGAAACAATTGTCTTATTATTGCTTTTACCTTTAGTAGTTAGTGTTGTTGCTGCCGCCCGCCATTTTATCGGTTTTCGCGGTTTTGGAATTTTAATCCCGGCAACAATTTCCGTCGTTTTGGCTGCCACTGGAATTATTAATGGTATTTTAGTTTTTTTGACTATTTTGGCAGTGGCCACCTTTGCCCGGATGGTATCGCGAAAATTGAAACTTCAATATTTGCCAAGAATGGCGGTAGTTTTATGGTTTGTTTCTTTGGGTGTTTTGGCGATGATTTTTATCTTTCCCACGACCATTTCCATTTTTCCAATTTTAATTTTAATTTTGCTGGCGGAAAACTTTATTGAGGTTCAAATTGAGAAATCATTCCGGGAGGCGGTTCAATTGACCTTGGAAACTTTAATTATCGCCTTGATTGGTTGGTTTATTTTAAGTCTAAAAGCCCTTCAACAATTCGCCTTAACTCGACCAGAAATTGTCGTTTTAGTCCCCTTGGTTTTTAATGTTATTTTGGGTCGATTTACTGGTCTTCGTTTGCTTGAATATTGGCGTTTTCGCCGACTTTTAAGGAGGTAAAATGGCTAAAACCTCCTCAATTTTAGGTATTAATGCCCGCAATCGTTTGTTTTTATCCCTAAACAAAAAATCTGGACGAAGAATCGCTGATTCAAAACTTTTAACCAAAAAAGTTTTAGGTAAATATGGTTTGCCGACCCCAAAACTTTACGCTGTTTTTACCAATCCTGGGGAAGTTTTTGATTTTCCTTGGGAAACCTTACCGGATAATTTTGTTTTAAAGCCCTCGTCAGGTTTTGGTGGAGAAGGAATTGTCATTGTTAAAAAGAAAGCTAAATGGGCAGGGGAATGGTATTTGATGGATGGTTCAATTATAAATATTGGCGAGCTTCGTTTGCGGTCCTTGGATATCCTGGCTGGACAGTATAGTCTTCATAACCTACCAGATAAAGCTTTTATTGAAGAGCGAATTAAAATCGCCAAAATTTTTAGAAAATATGCCTTTCAGGGAACTCCGGATGTTCGGGTGATTGTTTTTAATAAAATTCCTGTAATGGCAATGCTAAGGTTGCCAACGGCCAGCTCAGCTGGTAAAGCCAATCTTCATCAGGGAGCAATTGGGGCGGGAATTGATTTGGCAACTGGAATTACCACTTATGGAGTGGTTAACGGTCAATGGATTAAATATATTCCTGGAACGAAAATAAAGGTAAATGGACTAAAATTACCATTTTGGGACAATATTCTTACCCTGGCGATTACCACCCAAGAAGTTATTCCTAAATTGGGTTACCTCGGAGTTGACGTTGTTATTGATGAAGACCGAGGACCAATGGTTTTGGAATTAAATGCCCGACCAGGCTTGGAAATTCAAAATGCTAATTTAGCCCCGTTAAAAAAACGGTTGGAGCGGGTTGAGGGGTTGGAGGTAAGGGATGCCGAACACGGAGTAAAAATTGCTAAAACTTTATTTGCCGAAAGATTTGCTGATCGAGTGATGGCCGAAGAGGGGATAAAGATTGTAAGTGTTTGGGAGATGGTCAAAATCATTTCCGCCGATAAGAAAAAAGTTGAGATAAAGGCAAAAGTTGATACCGGGGCCTGGCGAACTTCAATCGATAAAGACTTAGCCAAACAGTTGGGTTTATTAAGACCGGAAAATATTTTATGGACTAAAGTTTACAAAAGCAGTTTTGGTAAAGAAAAAAGACCGGTAATAGAGTTAAGTTTTTATTTGGCAGGACGGAAGATTAAAACCCTTGCCGGAGTGGCAAAAAGGACTAACCTGCGGGCGCCAATGGTTATTGGTCGAAGAGATTTGGAGGGGTTTTTGGTAAAGCCTAGGGAAGGTTAGAAAAAATGAAAAAAATTTTGCTCTTAATTGATAAAATTGGCCGAAAAAAAGAAGTTTTAACGTTAGGACTCCAAGAATATTTAGGAGAGAAAGCCAGGGTTTACCTGGCAAGATTTTCTGATGTGGTGGTGGAAGTTGATGGAAAGAACATTGAAATAAAAGTCGAAGAGAGAGATATTAGGGAGTTCTCGTTGGTCTATTTTAGGCGAGCGGGCATTGACTATTTTACTTTGACGGGAACATTGGGAGTTTGTCTGAAATATCTTAATATTCCTTTTTTTGATAATGCTTTTGCCCAGATTGGGCCGGCCGGAAACAAACTAACTTCTCAAGTTCGTTTGGCAATTGCTGGTTTGCCAACTATCCCTTTGTTTTTTTGCTGGCGAACAAAAGTTTTGGGAAATGTCGAATACATAATTTCTAAATTTGGACTTCCCCTAATTGCTAAAAAGACTACGTCTCAACAAGGAAGAGGAGTATTTTTGGTAAAAGAAAAACAGGACTTTGAAAAAATTCTGGCGACTGATCCTGAAGGAGAATTTTTCTTTCAAAAATACTGCCCGGCTAAAAAAGAATACCGACTTTTGGTTTTAAGAGAAAAAGTGAGAGTTTGGGAGGCGAAAATTCCTACTAGCCCGAAAGAATTTCGGAGCAATGTTGCTTTGGGGGCAAGGGAAGAATTTTATAATCTTGCCGACCTACCCTTCAACATGGAAGAAGTCGCGGTTAAGGCGGCTAAAACTTTAAATATTCAAATTGCCGGGGTGGATTTATTGGAAGAAAAAGGAACCGGGAAAGTTTGGTTATTAGAGGTGAACAGGGGACCGGGATTTACTTATGATAAGAACGTTTCTCCGGAGATAAAAGAACTGGCCTCTTTTTTTCTTGAAGAATTGAGAAAAGAAGATGAATAAGCAAGGCTTGTTTTTCGCTAAAGCTCAAAATAAGATAGGAATAGTTTTTTCTCGGCCACTGATTGTCGGTGATCCCTTGGCTCACACAGGTAAAAAACATCCAGTTTATATCAGATTTTTGGAATTTTGCCAAAGAAAAGGATGGGATGTCTTTGTTCTGACTCGAAAAACTTATTTGGGGAAAGGGGTTTTTAAAGGGGGTTGGGCTTTTGAGAAAAAGAGAAAAAATAAATTCGAATTAACCAAGGAAATCTTAAAAATGGATTTGATCTACGATAAAACAGGAGGGACAAAATTTCCACCCCCAAATGAGCCTGATTTGAGAATAGTGGATAGCCAAGAATTTAAAGTTTTTTGTTGGGATAAATGGGCAGTCTATCAGAAAATCGGGGAGTATATGCCCCAGACTTTTTGGGTTGGGAACAAGGAGAATTTAGCTAAGGTCTTATTGAAAATTAAAACCGACTGGGTAGTCTTGAAACCAAACAATGGTTTGAAGGGGATTGGACTTTTTATTGGACCAAAAGAAAAAGCTAGCGGTTTTGAGTTTCTGAAGAATTATCCCAAATATATTGCTCAGGAATTTGTCGATACTTCCAGGGGGATTCCTGGAATTGTTAAGGGCCTGCATGATTTGCGGGTAGTGGTCATAAATGGAAAAATAGTTTGGTCCCACGTGCGGACTCCGCCACCGGGGAGTTTTGAAGCCAATGTTGCTCGGGGAGGAAAAATAAAAGAGGTTGCTTGTTCAAAACTTCCTGATTCCATCAAAAAAATCACCAGGCGCATTGCTAATCGTTTTCATAAAGAGTTTGATAACCCGGTTTTTTCTTTGGATTTTGGGATGGAAAAGGGACCATTGATTTTTGAGATTAACGACCAGATAGGATTTCCTCTCTGGAGAATGAAAGCAAGGGATACTTTCTTAAACGAGTTAATAAAGAATTTTGCCCAAAAATTAAAAAAATGCAATTCATGAAGAAAAAAGTGGCGGTGGCGATGAGCGGGGGAGTTGATTCGGGGGTGGTGGCGGGGTTACTGGTGAAAGCCGGATATAAGTGTGCTGGGTTTCATATGAAGTTGTGGAATGAAGCCCCATTTCGTCACCGCGCTTCGCCAAAGCGTGGCTACGCGACGGCAAGAGACTCCGCGGGGCAAGCGGCGAGAAAAACCGCCCACCTTTTAGGAATTCCTTTTTATGAAATAGATTTTCAAAAGATTTTCAAAAAGAAAGTGGTTGATTATTTTTTAAAAGAATACTCTGCTGGTTTAACCCCAAACCCCTGTGTGATGTGTAATAAATATATTAAATTTGGACAGTTGTTGGATTACGTTAGAAAGTTGGGATTTGATTATTTGGCGACTGGACATTACGCGAGGATTATGAAGAGCGCTGTGCTTGCCCACCGAAATTTTGATTCGACTTCAGATTCTCTCGCGAAAAACCGTACTTTATTAAATGAGAGTCTTCGGCGCTCGCAAGGTGAAGTCTCACAAAATTTGGTGGACTCGCCGCGCTCTTTTCATCTTTTAGTGGCAGCGGATAAATTTAAAGACCAATCTTATTTTCTTTATAACCTTACTCAAGAACAGCTGGCTCATGTTTTATTTCCGGTCGGTGATTACAGCAAAAAGCAGGTGAAAGCGATGGCGGAAAAATGGAATTTGCCAGTAGCCAGAAGACCGGAATCTCAAGAAATTTGTTTTTTACCGGAAACTGATTATCGACCATTCTTAAGACGGCAAATTTCCAAAAAAATCATTCCGGGCGAGGTGGTGGACACCAACGGAAGGGTGATTGGCAGACATTATGGACTACCTCTTTATACGATAGGACAGAGACACGGGTTTAAAATTGTGGGTGGGAAGTATGAGGTGAGAAGTGGGATTATTCCGCCTTTTTATGTGATTGGAAAAGATGGCAAAAAAAACCGGCTGATTGTTGGTTTTGGCAAAGAGACGGAGAGAAAAGAATTTTGGGTGAAGAATGTGAATTGGATAAATCAACTAGTCGCTAAACGCTTGCCGCTAGACGCTAAAGTAAGAATCAGGCATCAGGGAGAATTGCTAGTGGCTGGGGTTCAGCGTCTAGCGTCTAGAGTAAAAGTGATTTTAAATGAGCCGGAAAGAGGGATTGCCCCAGATCAGGCGGTGGTGTTTTATTCCGAGCTTCAGCAAGGAACAAGGTTCTCGAGCGAAGCGAGAGGTTCTTACAGACTGTTCACTGATTACGAGGTTCTTGGAGGGGGAATAATTGCTATTGACAAGAACTAAAAGTTTTGTTATTATGTTTCTAGCTATGACTTAAGAAGTTTCGCCAAGATTAGTGGGAAATTTTAGCCCCGCTTGGCGGGGCTTTTTGGTAAAAGTAGCACCTTGACAATCAGAGTGTGGTAGGAAAATTTTTTTGAGAGTTTGATCCTGGCTCAGGATGAACGCTGGCGGCGTGCTTTAAGCATGCAAATGGAACGGTCCCGCGAAGCTCGCAAGAGCGACGTGGGATAGTCGTGGACGGGTGAGTAACACGTAGGAATCTACCCTTTGGTTGAGGATAGCTCCGCGAAAGCGGGGGTAATCCTTGATAAGTTCGCGAGAAGAAAGCGAGTAACTTCGCGCCGAAGGATGAGCCTGCGTCCTATCAGCTAGTTGGTAGGGTAATGGCCTACCAAGGCTATGACGGGTAGGGGCGCTGAGAGGCTGGACCCCCACAATAGCACTGAGACACGGG
>CAYIUX010000035.1:0-4100 GCA_964366795.1 uncultured Gammaproteobacteria bacterium
GATATTCGAGCCGGCAAAGGAGTTTGTTTAATTGACCCCCATGATTTAGCCGAAGATATTTTAAATTACATTCCCCCTGAACGAGCCGAAGAAGTCATTTATTTTGATCCCTCGGATACCGAGAGACCAATGGGGTTAAATTTGCTTGAAGCTTACACCGAGGACCAAAAACATTTTGTCTGTTCTGCCATTATTAATTTGATGTACAAACTTTATGATCCTTATAAAACTGGGATTATTGGACCAAGATTTGAGCATGGGATTAGAAACGCGATGTTAACGGCGATGAGTGAGCCTGGCAACACTTTTGTGGAAGTAGTTCGGATTATGACTGATTCCCGCTTTGTCCAAGAGTTGCTACCAAAAGTAACCGATCCGATTGTCCGACGCTACTGGACTGACCAGATTGCCCAAACAGCCGATTTCCACAAATCTGAAGTTCTGGACTATACCGTTTCTAAGTTTGGCCGGTTTGTAACCGATAAGAGGATGAGAAATATAATCGGCCAATCTCAATCCTCTTTCAATTTCCGCAAGGTAATGGACGAGGGTAAAATTCTGATTATCAATTTAGCCAAAGGAAAGATTGGCGAGGAAAATTCCAGCTTTTTAGGTTTGGTTTTGGTACCAAGGATTTTGATTGCTGCCATGAGCCGGTCTGACGTCCCCGAAGAGCAACGTAAAGATTTTTATCTCTATGTTGACGAGTTTCAGAATTTTGCCACCCCGGATTTTGCCCAGATTTTATCTGAAGCGCGGAAGTTCCGGCTTAATTTAACGGTGGCAAATCAATTTATTGGTCAAATGGAGGAGGAGATTAAAAATGCCGTTTTTGGTAATATCGGGACATTGGTTGCCTTTCGGGTCGGAGTGACCGACGCTTCCTATCTTCAACATGAGTTTCAACCAACCTTTGGCGAAGATGATTTACTAAATATCGAGCGATTCCATGTTTATGTTAAAACCATTGTTCGCAATGAACCAGTGCCTGCTTTTTCGGTGGACTTGACTAAAAATATTGAGGCCCAAAAAAAACTTCGTAATCCCAAGGTCGCCGAAATGATTAAGCAACTCTCGCGCTTAAAATACGGAAAGGATAGAGAGATTGTTGAAGCGGAAATAACCCAGCGAGCTCGACTTTAAATTTTCCCCTTAATTTGCTAAAATTAGCCTTGGTAGCGCCCGTAGCTCATTGGTAGAGCGTCTCTCTTATAAAGAGAAGGTACTTGGTTCGATCCCAAGCGGGCGCACAAATCGAATCCCAGTGTGCCCACTTAATATGGAGCATGGGCGAAGGCTTCGAGAAGCTCTTTGGCTTTTTCCAGTGGGACCTTATCTGAACAGACAACTGATACTTCTCCTCTAAGATTTTTAAGTCTAAGATTTTTAACTCTAAGATTTTTAAACCAAGGTAGCCTTTCTTGTTCAGCAAAAAGCTGAATTAGAGCACCATTAGCCAGGAATCTGGCTAGCTTTATATCTAGATGTCCATCCGGCGCTCTAGAGATCATTTTATAACCGGCGAAGTATCTTCTCCGATCGTAAATCATTTCATCATCCACCACGTTACCCTTGACTACTAAATTTGCATATTGCTCTGACACATCCAGTGAACGAGTAGTACCTTTTGCTAAAAATAGACGCTGTTCCTGGGGAAGGGAGTTAGCTGCTTTTTTCTCAAGGATTGCTAAGACACCCTCAACATTTCCGGGAAATTCTAAGGAAAACTTTTCGATTTGAAGAGTAACCACCGAAGCTTCGGTTTGCAATTTATACTCGACAATTCCTGGGGTTTTTGCTGGAGTTGGCTCTTTCTCAGAAGGTTTGGGCATTAGAGTTCTTCTAATTTTTCGCTGGTGGCGATTTTTTCTTTAATTAAATTAAGATATTTTTCGGTGGTTGACAACCGTTTATGACCGGCGATTTTTTGGATTAGAACTGGAGAAACTCCAGTGGAAAGTTGATGACAAATAAAAGTATGACGAAGGTCATTAACGGTTGTGTTTTGGATTCCGGCTAGGCGAAAATAGCGGTCAACACTTGAGCGGATATTGCGAACATGCATCGGTCGGCTGGTTTTGGTGATAAAGATGGCTTTAGTTTTTGTTTTGGGTCGAAGGTCCAAATAGCGGTCAAGAGCTCTTTTTACCGCCTGATTTAAAGGAACAGTCCGGGCTGGTTGAGATTCATAAGCCTTGATGTGGATTTCTTTATCGACAATGTCATCAAGCTCTAATCTAGCCAGCTCACCAATTCTCATTCCAGTTTGGAGCAAGGTTTCAATAATTGTCGCCATTCGAGTATCATCTCGGGAGGCATCACGCAGAGCTCGATATTCCATTTTAGAAAGGACTCTTGGAGGACTAATTTCAAATTTTGGATGGGCAACCGGAGCCGCTGGGTCATCAGTAATTACTTTGTTGGCGGTTAAAAAGCGAAAGAAGCTTTTAATGGAGTTTAATTTTCGGGAAATTGACTTTGGGGTATATTTGGTGTTTGTTAAATATTTTTTGAAGTCCTCGATGTGTTCCGAAGCGACCGAGGTGGTTTGAGTAATCTGTCTTTTTTCAAGAAACTCAATCAATTGGGTAAGGTCAGCCCGATATGCTAGAATAGTGGAAGAAGAGCAGTTATCTTTTTTTAATTGTTCAATGAATGAGTCCTTAGCGCTCGTCAAAGATTTTAAATCAGTCATTGACCCCATAATAACATTGAGAAAAACAACTGTCAACCAGGAAAATTATGGCTAGAAGAATTATAGGTTTTACTATATTAATAATTGGCATTAGTCTTATAATTAACCTCTCTAGGGATATTTTGAGATTGCTTAAAGCAGGAGATCAGATAAAATTAGCTGAACAGAAGGTGGAAAAATTAAAAAAAGAGCAACAAGAGTTTCTAGAAAAACGTCAATACTATCAATCCGAAGAATTTATTGAAGAAGAGGCCAGAAATAAATTGGGTTTTTCCCGCCCTGGAGAAACAGTTGTTATTTTACCACCAAATATTCCTCAAATCCTTGGTCGGGAAGAAGAAAAACCCGCGGAAGAAATTCCCAATTGGAAAAAGTGGTTTAAACTTTTCTTTTAGACTTTTTTCCAATAAAAATAATCTCGGTGCATAATGAGGTTAGCTAGCCAAAAAGGGATTCCCATTTCTGGACGAAACATGGCAAATTGAGATTTGTGGCAAATAAAAGCAAGATATCTTCGATGCAACGCCTTTAGTCCGGCAAACCCAAGACGAAAGAAAGAGAGACAAAATTCAGGTTCAGGAGTATCAAGTTTCGTTTTAACCGCTTTCTCAATCATTCTCCTGATATTTTTTGGTACTACCACCCAATAGAGCCTAATTGGCCATTGATTTTTAACTTCTTTAATTGCCTCTGTGGTAACCTGGGAGACGAAAATGTGATCTTGGTGGGCCGTAATGCCACTTTTTCCCTCGTAGGTTAAAACCAAATTGGGTTTTTCTTTTTTGAGATATTGCAAGATTAGTTGCTTGAGTCCTGCTTTGTCTATTTCATGAAGTCTCGTGTCGGGATAGTCAAGGATTAAAAGCTTATCGATTTTTAGTCTTCTTGCCGCCTTTTTCAGCTCTTCTTCCCTTATCTCTTTAATTTTGCTTTTAGGAAATTTTTGCTTTCCCCAATAACCCTCACCGCCTCGAGTTAAGGTTAAAAGGACGGTGACCGTGTTTGGCAAGGGAGAAAGATAAGCTAAGGTCGCGGCGACGGTGGTTTCGTCATCAGGATGGGGGAAAATAGCCATAATTTTTCTTTTTTTCTTGTCAGACTTTGGAAAGAGGTCCCGGCGCATCGGAACATTAAAATCATGGAGCCAAAAATGAAGAGTGAAATAAAAAATAATGAGGGAGGAAAGAAAAAAAATAATGGGCAATAAGATAATCATCTACTTAAGAATAACATCTTAGGGAAAAGAAGAGAACTTCTTAATTGGAAGAGGTGGTGGAGATTGTTTTTTTAAGTTGCTTAATAAGGCAAATTTTGCTAAAATAATTACATTACGCGGGGTAGTGTACGGTAGCACGTGAGGCTCATAATCTCACAGGCTAGGTTCAACTCCTAGCCCCGCAACACG
>CAYIUX010000035.1:4200-8487 GCA_964366795.1 uncultured Gammaproteobacteria bacterium
GGCAGGGTAGCTCAGTTGGTAGAGCACCGGATTCATAAACCGGCGGTCGACGGTTCGATCCCGTCCCCTGCTACTTGACAGCGATGATTGAAAAAGATAAAATAAGTCCAATGTTGACAAGAATTAAGGAAATTATTCTTTCTTGGTGGCGCAAACTAACCGGCAAATAACCGCTGGTGAGATTGCGTGGTTTTTAATGACTCGCCAAGCGGGCGAGTTTTTTGATGGATAGGGGCGTAGCTCAGTTGGTAGAGCGCTTGTCTCCAAAACAAGTGGTCGGGGGTTCGAATCCCTCCGCCCCTGCATATGACAAAAAAACGAGTTTTTTCAGGGACAAGACCAACAGGTAGGCTTCATCTAGGTAATTATTTAGGAGCCATTAAGGGTTACGTTGCCCTTCAAGAGAGGGGTGATTTAGATTGTATTTATGGAATTGTTGACCTTCATGGTATTACTTCTCCTTATAATCCAAAAACTCTTAAGAAAGATATTCACGAGGTGGCTTTAGATTATCTTGGGGCGGGTTTAGACCCGAAAAAATGTCATTTGATGATTCAATCTCAAATTCCCGAACATGTAGAATTAGCTTACTTGCTAAGTACAATTTATCCGGTTTCTCGAGTTGAACAGCTACCAACTTATAAAAGCAAAAAACTGGAGCAGCCCACCTATATTAATGTCGGTCTTTTTTATTATCCGATTTTAATGGCGGCTGATATTTTAATTTATAAGGCTGAATTGGTGCCAGTCGGAATTGACCAAGAGCCGCACATTGAGATAGCTAGAGAGATTGCTAGAAAATTCAACCGAATGTTTGGTGAGACCCTTCTCGAGCCGCAAAGGTTTGCTACCCCAGGAGAATCCGTGCCATCACTGCTTGGTTTAGGCAAAATGAGTAAGTCAATTGAGGGAAGCTATATTGAACTCACTGATGACCTAAAGACCATCAAACAAAGATTAGCTAAAACACCAACCGATATTGGCAAAGGAGGAGAGGTTCCCAAAGAGGGGGGAGTAGCGAATTTGTTGATTTTGGTGGAATTATTTATGGACAAAAAAGCCCGCCAAGAATACGAACGACAATATTTGGGAAAGGGAATAAAATACGCCGAGTTGAAGGAAAAACTAGCCGAGGTAATCTACAAAGAACTTTTACCAATCCAGAAACGGCGTCAATACTTCGAAAAACATCCAGAAGTAGTGGACAAAATTCTTGAAGAAGGTCGAGACTACTGCTCAAAAATTGCCAAAACGACTCTTCTTGAAGCCAAAAAAGCAATGGGGTTGGTTTGAGTTTAGACCGAACTTGTGATAAAATTGGCTTGTGGACATAAAAATTGTTGATGTTACTCGGAAAAACTTCAATTTAATCCCCCGCCCGGCTGATAAAAGATTTAATTGTCAAGAGTGCTTTTATTGGATAGGGAAGAAAGACGGTCGGTTAAACCAGGCGCTTCAGAAAAAAAGATGGTTGGCAAAAAAGGAGAAAATTTATGGTAGTTTGGCTAAGATTTTGCTTTGGGGGAAAAGAGGCAAACCAGTTGGCTTTGCCCAACTTGGACCAATTGGCGAATTTGAAACCGCGAAAATGTTTTATCAAGATAGGCTAAATACACCTCGGGGTGGTTGGTGTATAACCTGCGTGGCCATTCAGTCAGCTTACCGGGGAAAGGGTTTGGCAAAAAGATTGGTTCGTCATATTTTAAGAGATTTAAAACAAAGAGGAGTTAAAAAGGTTGATGTTTATCCTTTGCGTCACACTTCGTCCTTAAACCAGGTTCCTGTTGGTCCGGTTGAATTTTGGCAAAAGCTTGATTTTGAAATGGTTCTTGAGGACCCCAAAAGAGTCATTATGAGGAAAAAACTTTAAATGGAGAAAAAACTTCCGGTTAAAAAATTCGAATTGCGCTTCAAATTTAATCTTAAAACCATTCTTTTGTGGCTCTTGGTGGGGGCAATTGTCGCTTCTTTTGCTTTATCTTTTATTAACCCCGCTCCGGTAACTGAAGAAATTTCTTTGTCTGCCGCCTTGACGGATATTAAAGGAGGGAAAGTTAAGGAAGTTTTGGTTGAGGATAGTAAATTGATATTAGATTATCAAGATAAAAAAGTTTATGCCTTAAAAGAGCCGGGAGTAAGTTTTACGGAAATTCTTAAATCAGCGGAAATTGCTCCAGAATCAGTTAATGTTAAAGTTAAAGATACCAGTTTAAACAAAGCCTGGATTGATATTTTGGGAACGATTTTGCCTTTAGGCTTAATGGCTGTATTTTTCTTCTTTATCTTTCGTCAAGCCCGGGGAGCTCAGGATACTATTTTTTCTTTTGGCCGCTCAAAAGCGCGGTTATTTGCTAAAGGGAGACAATCAATAACTTTTCGAGATGTGGCCGGAGTTGAGGAGGCAAAAAAAGAATTGAAAGAGGTGGTTGATTTCCTAAAACATCCAGGGAAATACCGAAAGTTGGGAGCGAGAACTCCAAAAGGAGTGCTTTTAGTTGGACCTTCAGGAACGGGAAAGACACTTTTGGGTAAGGCGGTAGCCGGGGAAGCGGGAGTTCCGTTTTTCTCAATGGCGGGATCGGAGTTTATGGAAATGTTAGTTGGGGTTGGTGCTAGCCGAGTAAGAGATTTGTTCGAAAATGCCAAGAGAGCAGCCCCATCAATCATTTTTATAGATGAAATTGATGCCATTGGACGACAGCGGGGATTGGGTTTTGCCGGAGGACATGATGAAAGGGAGCAGACTTTAAATCAGATTTTGGTGGAGATGGATGGATTTACTCCAAATGATAATGTTATTATTTTAGCGGCAACTAATCGTGGCGACCTTTTGGATCCGGCTTTACTCCGCCCTGGTAGATTTGATCGCCGGGTAGTTTTGGATATGCCTGACCTTGAGGATCGCAAGGCAATTTTAGCTATTCATGCTCGAGGCAAACCTTTTGTTCGTTCGGTTGATTGGGATAAGGCAGCTCGGGCAACCGTTGGTTTTTCCGGGGCGGATTTGGAAAATATGTTAAATGAAGCCGCCATTTTAGCGGCCAGAGAAAACAAAAAAGCAATTGAGATGAAAGATATTGATGAGGCGGGATTAAAGGTTAAACTAGGGCCAGAAAAAAAGCGAGCTTTTTCTGATGAGGAAAGAAAGATGACTGCTTATCATGAAGCTGGTCATGCAATTATTGCTTATAATCTCCCTCATATGGATCCGGTTCATCGAGTTTCGATCGTTTCCCGGGGCTTGGCGATGGGTTTTACCATGATTCCACCGCGGAAAGACCGCTACACCGAAACTCAATCTCATCTTTTGGAAACAATTACTTCGCTTTTGGGCGGTCGGGCGGCTGAAGAGTTTGTTTTTAAGGAATTCACCGCTGGGGCGGCTTCAGACATTGACCGAGCAACCCAAGTAGCTAGGAAAATGGTTGTTGATTTTGGGATGAGCAAATTAGGACCAACTTATTTAGGGCCACAAATTGAAGAAACCGAATATGGTCGGAGTTGGTGGCAACCATCAGAAATCAGCCCGAAAATGGCAGCCAGGGTTGATGAGGAAATTAAACGGATTGTTGATGAAAGTTATAAAAAAGCAGCGGGGATTTTAAAAGTTAACCGCCAGGCTTTGGATTTGGTAGCTAAAAAACTTTTAGAACAAGAAACAATTGAAGGGGATGAATTCGCAAAATTGATGAAGAAAAGGTAAAATAGCCTCATGAAACGGCTTGTTTTAATCGATGGTCATGCGATTCTTCATCGTGCCTACCATGCTTTTCCTCAAACTCTAAAAACTCGCAGAGGCGAACTGATTAATGCTGTTTATGGTTTTACTCGGATTTTGCTTTCGGTTTTAGAAAAACTTCATCCAGAATATGTGGTCGTCTCTTTTGACCTACCTGAGCCTACTTTTAGACACAAAGAATATCTCGGTTATCAAATTCAGCGACCCCAAATGGATGAGGAGCTAAAAGGACAAATTGAGCGGGTTTTTCAAATAGTTAAGGCTTTAAATATTCCCATTTTTGCCGTCTCCGGATTTGAGGCTGATGATGTTATTGGGACGCTGGCAAGGCAAGCAGTAAAGAAAAAAACTGGAGCAATTATTGTGACCGGCGATAAAGATATGATGCAATTATTCAACAAGCGAGTTAAAATTTATGCTCCCCAAAAAGGACTATCTGAAGGAGAAGTTTTTGACCGTCAAAAAGTAAAAAATGAACTGGGAATTTTTCCGGAACAGGTGGTTGATTACAAAGGATTGACTGGTGATGCTTCAGACAATTATCCGGG
>CAYIUX010000036.1:0-6108 GCA_964366795.1 uncultured Gammaproteobacteria bacterium
GCTGGCTTTGCCAGCATTCTTGTCACCAACTTTTTCGGTTTCTCCGTCGTCCCAATCTCCCTTTTATTCTTTCTTTATCCTGGATTCGCATTTGTGCTCACCCAGGAAGAGCAAAGCGCAAAGGGCATAGTACACAGGGAAAGAAAACAAACCTTAGATTGGAAACAGAAAATTTCCATATCATTCTTTGCACTATGCACTATGTTCTTTGTTCTGCGCCTTGCGCAGTATTGGTATGCTGATACCCAGTTTTCCTTAGGGGAAAAATTTAATAAAGCCCGCCAATATAATAAAGCTTTAGTTGTCCTTCAAAAAGCTGTCCAACTTTGGCCTGGTGAGCCATTCTATCATGATGAACTTTCAACCTCTGTCGCCAATCTAGCCGTGGCCGCCTTCCAACAAAACCAAGCCACTTTATCCGCCCAATTGGCTGATTTTGCTGTTTCTGAATCAGATAAGACGATAAAGACAAGTCCCTACCATCTTAATTTTTGGAAAAACCGAACAAAAGTTTTTTATACGCTAAGCGAAATTGACCAAAAATACACCCAACTGGCAATTCTTTCTTTAATTCGGGCAGCGGAAATCGCTCCTACCGACGCCAAGGTTCAATACAATTTAGGGCTTTTATATGCCGGGGTTGGGCAACAACAAACGGCTATCAAAAGTTTAGAAAAAACGGTGGAACTGAAACCAAATTATATTGATGCCCGTTACGCCCTAGCCTTATTTTATGAACAGGCGAAAGAAAAAGAAAAGGCAGTCGCTCAGCTAAAATATATAATCGAAAAAATAAACCCAAATTATCCGCCGGCATTGGAAAAATTAAAAGAACTGTGAAAGAAGCCCTTCTTTATCAAAAATTAAAAAATAACACCGTCCGTTGTAATCTTTGTTCCCACCACTGTTTAATTGCCCCTGGAAAACGAGGATTTTGTTTTGTCCGGGAAAATCAAAATGGAGTGTTGTATTCCCTGGTTTATGGTCTGGCAATTGCCGCCAACGTTGATCCAATTGAGAAAAAACCGCTTTTTCATTTCTTGCCAGGAACAAAAAGTTTTTCAATTGCCAGTGCTGGCTGTAATTTCCGATGTGAATTCTGTCAAAACTGGGACATTTCTCAAATAACTAAGGGTCGCAAAGGGCAAATTATTGGCGAGGAACTTTCGCCTGAAGATATTGTTAAAAAAGCGCTTGAAACCGACTGTCGCTCGATTGCCTACACTTATACCGAGCCAACAATCTTTTTTGAATATGCTTACGATACGGCAAAATTGGCCAAAAGAAAGAATTTGGCTAATGTTTTTGTTACCAATGGCTATCAAACCCCTGAAACAATCAAAGAAATGGCTAAATTTGTTGATGCCGCCAATATTGATTTAAAATCCTTTTCGGAAAAATTCTACCAGAAAATCTGTGGCGCCAGACTTGAACCTGTACTTGAAGCCATAAAACTGATGCACAAAGCCGGTATCTGGCTGGAAATCACCACCTTGGTTGTTCCCGACCAAAATGATTCGGAAAAAGAACTGGCCCAGATTGCTAAATTTATCGCTTCGGTTGATAAAAATATTCCCTGGCATATCTCAAGGTTCCATCCAGATTATAAGATGCAAGACGGTCAACCCACCCCCCTTGAAACCCTGGAAAAAGCCTATCAAATTGGTAATAAAGCCGGCTTGAGATACGTTTATTTAGGAAACGTCATTACTGAAACCAGGGAAAACACTTATTGTCCAAAGTGTCATAATCTGACAATAAAACGAGGCGGATACTTGATAGAAATTTTGGGGGTAGACAAAAATGGAAATTGTTCAAATTGTGGTTATAATTTGAACATAAAAATCTAAAAGGAGTTATATGTGTGGAATTTTTGGCTATATTGGTCCTAAAAACAATGCCGCCCAATTGGTTTTGGAGGGTTTAAAAAAACTTGAATATCGAGGCTATGATAGCTGGGGAATCGCCCTTCTCCGCCAGTCGGCGGATCGGAGTAAACCACAAAAAATTATTGTAGAAAAACACGCCGGTAGAATTCCTGATAAAAGTACTCAGTATTTAGTATTTAATATTCAGTCAAATTTCGCTTTAGGGCATACTCGTTGGGCAACCCATGGAGGAGTGACAAATGTAAATGCCCATCCTCATTTGGATTGTACCGGTAAAATTGCCATTATTCATAATGGCATTATTGAAAATTATGACAAAATAAAAGAAAAACTGGTTAAAACCGGTCATAAATTTATCTCAGAAACCGATACCGAAGTGGCGGCTCATCTAATTGAGCAGTATTGCAAAAAATTTTCCTTTACCGAGGCAGTCAGACGAGCTTTTTTAAATTTTGAGGGTTTAAATGCAATTATTGCCATGAATAGTGAGAGAGATGAATTTGTGGCTACCAAAACCGGGTCTCCCCTCGTAGTTGGTTTTGGTAAGAATGAAAATTTTCTAGCCTCTGATGCCCCCGCTCTTCTTTCCCATACCCGACGAGTCCATTTTCTTGAAGATGGAGAATTAGTCAGAGTTACTAGCGATAAAGTTGAACTTTTTGAAGCAAAAACAGGCAAAAAGAAAAAATTAAAGACGCAAATGCTTGATTGGAAAATTGAGGAAGCGGAAAAAGGAAAATATCCCCATTTTATGATTAAAGAAATTATGGAACAGCCAAAAGTTTTGCGGGGAATTAGCCAAAATGCCCCCGGCCAAATTCCAGATTTGGTAAAAGTTGTCAAAGCCGCTTTCGGAACTTATATGATTGGTTGCGGAACCGCTTCCTACGCCGCCCTATCGGGAACTTATCTTTTTTCAAGAATTGCCCACCGTCATGTTAATTTTGCCCCAGGTTCGGAATTTGGTTATGCTTTGGATTTTTTAACCCCAAAAAGTTTAGTCATCGCTCTTTCTCAATCAGGAGAAACGATTGATATCATTGAATCAGTTGGTAAAGCCAAGGCTAGAGGAGCAAAAATTTTTGCCATCGTCAATGTCTTAGGTTCAACTTTATACCGGATGGCAGACTATAAAATTTTACTCACCGCCGGTCCGGAAAAATGTGTCCTCTCAACCAAGACATTTACCGCTAAGTTAGCAATCCTTATCCTTTTGGCTCATGCTTTAAATACCGGTCTTGGGCAGGGCAAAAAATTACTAGAAAAAGCCATTAAAGAGGTAGAAATGATTTTGAAACCAGCCAGCCTTAAGAAAATCAAAAGATTATCAGATAAAATTGCCCAAAACCGTCATATTTATGTAATTGGCCGGGGTCAATCTTATCCAGTGGCTTTGGAAGCAGCCTTAAAAATTAAAGAAGCTTCCTACATTCACGCCGAGGGATTTGCCGCCGGAGAGTTAAAACATGGAGTGATTGCCTTAATTGAAAAAGGAACGCCTTGTTTGGTTTTTGCCCCAAATGATGAGACTTACGGAGCAGTTTTGTCCGGAGCGATGGAGACGAAAGCCAGAGGTGGTTTTATTATCGGAGTTTCTTGGCGTAATCACGAAATTTTTGATTATTATATTCCCGTTTCTGATTGTGGTGATGCTTCGGCCATTCCCAACACCGTTGTCGCCCAACTTTTGGGATATTATCTTTGTCTTAAGAAAGGTTATGATCCTGATAAACCAAGAAATCTTGCTAAATCAGTGACAGTTAGGTAAAAATGTTAGTTTTTGCTTGTATTTCGCCTCATCCACCAATAATTTTGCCGAATGTTGGCTCGGAAGCTGATAGGGCGGAGGTGAAGAAAACAATTTTGGCATTGGAAAAACTTGGAAAGCAGTTAGCTAAAACTAAACCAGATTGTATTGTTATCACTTCTCCCCATTCTGATTGGGGGTTTAATGTTCCTTTGCATTTTCTGACTAAAGATGTTCATGGAATTGAAATTAAGGCACATTTGACTGATTTTGAATCACCCAGGGTTCATTTTGAAAGAGGAAAACAGTTGATTAAAAATCTTAAATACATCAAGAAATTAGCCTGGATCGCAAGTGGAGATATGAGTCATCGGTTAAAAGAAGATGGTCCTTATGGTCTTCATCCCTCTGGCCCGAAATTTGACCGTGAGTTTATCGAACGGTTGAAGAAAAAAGATATTCAGGGAATTTTAAATTTACCCGAAAGATTGGTCGAAGAGGCGGGCGAATGTGGCCTTCGAAGTTTTTGTATGCTCTTAGGCGCGCTGGAGGGGGCAAAAGTTTCCTGGAAACCAGAAATTCTCTCTCATGAAGGACCGTTTGGGGTGGGATATTTAGTTGCTAGGCTACTCTAATGGATATTTATATCAAACTTGCTAAGGAAGCTGTTGAAACCTTTGTTAAAACCGGTAAAATTCCTTCTTTACCAGAAAATTTGCCTCAAGAAATGCTTAAAAAGAGGGCTGGGGTTTTTGTTTCAGTTCACAAAAAAGATGGTTCTTTACGGGGATGTATCGGCACTTTCCTACCCACTAAGAAAAACATCGCTCAAGAGATTATTGCTAATGCCATTTCTTCAGCTGTTCACGATCCCCGCTTTCCCCCAGTTTCGGAAGAAGAATTACCAGACCTTGTTTATTCTGTTGACATTCTTTCTGAACCAAAAAAACTAGACGCTAAACGCTACACCCTAGACCCCAAGAACTACGGCCTAATTGTCTCCTCCCCAGATGGTCGACGTGGACTTTTATTGCCTGATATTCCCGACGTAAATACTCCAGAAGAACAATTTCGGATTTGTTGTTATAAAGCTGGCATCCATCCAGAAGAAAAAGTAGTCCTTCATATCTTTACCGTCACTCGCCACACTGAAAAATAGCTTCGAACCTGATATAATTATCATATGACAGTTCAAAAAATCTTAACCGTTCCCAATCCGATTTTGCGGCAAAAATCCGTCTCGGTTAAAAAAATTGATCCTGAGATTAAAAATCTGGTTGCCCGGGCGGTTCAATTTCTAAAAACCGGAGCGGAGGGAAAACAAATGGGACTTGGTTTATCTGCTCCCCAAGTCGGTCAGCTTTTAAGAATCATTATCGTCTGGTCGAAATCTTCTCGCCGCTTTTTGCCGATGATTAATCCGAAAATTATTTGGCACTCCAAACGGAGCCGACTAGGAGTCCCTGAAAGCAAAAATCCATACGAGGGCTGTTTGTCTGTCCCAAATATTTGGGGAAAAGTCAGGCGTCATTCAGTAATTAAAGTTCTATATCAAACGCCCGCCAATCAGCGAGTAATCCGAAAATTTAGGGGCTTGACCGGGGTCGTTATCCAACACGAGATTGACCATCTTGAGGGAATTTTGTTCATCGACCGGATTTTAGAACAGAAAGGAAGACTCTACAAACTTGAGAAAGACAAAGAAGGAAAAGATGTTTTTGTCGAGGTAGAGTTTAAATGAAACCAAAAATCATTTTTTTCGGCTCGGATAAATATTCGCAAATTGTCCTTAAAGCTTTGGAGAAAGACAAGCGCTTTCAAATTGTCAAGAACCTTAAGGACAAACCTGACGTTGGTGTTTTAGCTTCTTATGGCAAAATTTTGTCTCCGGAAATCTTGGTTATTCCCAAATATGGCATTTTAAATATTCATCCCTCCCTTCTCCCTAAATATCGAGGAGCCTCCCCGGTCCAAACAGTCATTTTAGCCGGCGACAAAGAGACTGGCGTCTCGATTATTAAAATGGATGAAAAAGTTGACCATGGACCAATTGTCGCCCAATTCACTGAGAAAATTCTCCCCGCCGATACCGCCGAGTCTTTGTACCTACGCCTTTTTGCCGGCGGCACTGAAGTTCTTTTAACCATTTTGCCTACCTATCTTAAGGACCAAATCGAACTTCGCCAACAAAATCATTCTCAATCTACTCATACTAAAAAACTCAGCCGTGAGGATGGAAAAATTGATTGGAAGTGGAGTCCGGAAAAAATCGAGCGCCACGTTCGGGCAATGCATCCCTGGCCTGGAGCGTTTACAAATGTAAAAATTAAAAATCAGATATCAAAAAGATTAAAAATTCTTAAAGCCCATCTTGAACGCCTGTCGCCTAATACCTGTCGCCTGATACCTGATTTGGTTCAACTTGAAGGCAAAAAACCAGTTACCTGGAAACAATTTTGTGAAGGATATCCT
>CAYIUX010000036.1:6208-8231 GCA_964366795.1 uncultured Gammaproteobacteria bacterium
TCAACTTGAAGGCAAAAAACCAGTTACCTGGAAACAATTTTGTGAAGGATATCCTGAGGCGAAGATTATAAAGTAGCCACCACCTCGGGTTCTTTAGGTTTGTTTAGACCAGCAGAAATCCTCAGTGTGGCTGCTCCCTGAATTAAAGAATGTCCCACATATCTTGGTTCAACTAACCCAGTTAATAAACTCTGACCCATAAAACTCTGCCATTCTTTTTCATCCAGTAAATGACTACTATAGTAGTGAAAGGACCTTCCACTGCTTAATATAAATCCATCTTTTTGACACATAAGGTTTAATGCTTCTTTCACTTTGGCGAGATTTGCTTGATTAACTTCGAAATTAAAATCCACCATAGGAACGTGTTGAATATAGTGACCTAGATATTCTACTTTTGACTGAACCCCTACCAGCTTATTAGTGGAAGAATCTAATATCTCCTGGATAACTTCTCTGGGGTCTCGCCTTGCTGGAATGAGGTTGACCCATCTTGGAATTCTTATATCCCATTCTTCATCTGGAATTCCTGTCTCAAGTAGCTTCTCGAGGCTTTCTCTGGGTTTTTCTCTTGGGATATAACTAACTAATCTAATCCTTGAGATGTGAGGATTAAGCCTCAAAATCTCCACGATCACATCCTTAGCCGTCATGCCGATATAACTCTCCGGAGACCAAACTCGTTCTTTTACCATAATTTAGGCAGATTTGGGGGCAGAAGATTCCATAGGGGCAGGTTTTTCTTTGATAATTTTAATCTCTTTCTTAACCCTCCGCAAGCACTTTGTACATAATTTCCATTTTCCCTTTTTCCCATTCAAAATTCCCCGAAAAGAATGAAGATTCGGCAGGCTTAGTTTTCGGGTTCTTTGTCTTGAATGGGAAACATTTCGCCCAATCAAAACTCCTTTACCACAAATATCGCATCGATACGCCATATCTGATATACTAGTATATCATGCTTAGTTATCTTTTTACCAGCCCAATTTATTTCTTAATTTGGTTTGGGGCGTTGTTGGTCGCCATCACCGTCCATGAATATGCCCATGCCTGGGCTTCAGACCGCTTAGGTGACCCAACCGCTCGCTTAGCAGGCAGACTAACCTTAAATCCCTTCGCCCATCTTGATCCTATCGGCACCTTGATGTTGTTAATTTTCCGCTTCGGTTGGGGCAAACCCGTCCCTTTTGACCCATTTAATCTGCGTTATCCCCGGCGTGATGCTGCTTTAATTTCTTTTGCCGGACCAGCTTCAAATTTAATTTTCGCCACTATTTTATCAATCATCATCCGTCTCGCCCATTTAACCATCGGCTCTCCGGCCTATTTTTTGGAATTAGCTTTAACCCCCTTGGTGGTTTTATGCGTGGTTTTAGCAATTTTTAATTTAATCCCCATTCATCCCCTTGATGGTGGCAAGGTTTTAATCGGACTTTTGCCTTTGGATTTAGCCAGAAAATGGGATGAAATTTTAGAACAATACGGCTTAATTATCGTCATTTTTCTTTTGTTTCCTTTTTTCGGTGTTTCTCCAATCTGCTTGATTATTTCTCCAATTGTCAACCTTGTCTTGGCGATTCTTCTCCCCGGCACCCCGTTAGTCTAACTGATATACTTCGATATAGTTCGTCATCTTGACCAGGAAGATTATTTTTGCTAGGGTTAAGTTGTCCTGCCGAGGAAGAGAAGCCGTAAAAGCTTTTTCCTCTGAGATTTATTGGGAATTCAAATTCCCCAAGCCTCGTGGGGTTTGGGGTGAGGATACCCACCTGCTACACATACAGGAAAACAATTTACGGTGAACCTACTTGGCAGGATTGACGTTCTCCTAGATTTTCCCCCAATTTTTTGTTAAAATTCAGTTTACACTGAGCCAAGCTTAGCTTGGTGAAGTGCCGACGTAGCTCAGTGGTTAGAGCAAGTGTTTTGTAAACACTAGGTCGTCAGTTCGAATCTGACCGTCGGCTCAAATTTTTTCCCGGCGGATAATTGCCTCCAGAAGCTGTTGGTTTTGAAGGGTTGG
>CAYIUX010000037.1:0-7817 GCA_964366795.1 uncultured Gammaproteobacteria bacterium
GCGGGGTCTCCCCCATTCTCCCTTAATTATATCACGATTTATATGATTTGCAGTATAAATATCCAGTTGACTAAAATTTTCTCTCTGATTATACTAACTTCTAAGATGAAAAAACAAAATTCAGCCGTTACCAAAAAAGACCTTAACAGTCTTGAAGAACAAGTCAAAATAACTAAAGTTGAAGTAAGAAAATTAAACACAAAATTGGATGGGGTGCGAAATAAAATTTGGCTTGATATGGAAAATCTAAAGGATGAGGTGAAAGATGAAATGGCACTTTTAAGAAATGACGTGGCTGGGATGAAAGATGAAATTGTAACTGAAGTTAAAGCAATGCGGGAAGAATTTACCGCCCATCAAGGCGCTCACGAACGGCAACAGGAAACCTTGGAAGATCACGAAGAAAGGATTAAGAAGGTAGAAGAAACGACTTCGCCACCTTCAGCGTGAGCCAAAAATAATATCCTCCTTCTGCTAGAAGAACTAAAATAACTAAACCCAAAAGGGAATAAATAAAAAAACGGGGGTGGGGTCTGTCAACTATTCTGCCTTTATCCATCCTGCCTTTTCAAGGAAGGCCTCAACTACCCTTTCTGCTACTCTTCTTTGTCCTTCATCATTAAGATGAACATAATCTGGATTTTTCTCTCCAGGTAATTCTCGGGCTCCAATAATATAATCTTTTGGGTCCATATTATGGTAGGCATCAACTACCAAAACTACTGGTTCTCCTCTTTTTTCATTAATCTCTCCTGCCACTCTATCCAAAATTTTAATCACCTCAGGCACTTTTGCTGGATCATAATTCCTATCTTCTCGCCTTTGTCCAGAAAAAGGGCTGACTAAAATAATTTTTATCCCCTTTTCTGTTAACCGCTTAACGTCTTGACTAAGAATCTGCTCAAATGGGGTCGGCGAGCCTCGCCAATAATCTCCATTTTTAATCTCATTATTGCCACATTGAAGAATAAGGATATCAGGTTGCTGCTTTTCTACCCACCAAAGATAGTCCTCCAATTTTTTAATATCTCCCCCTGGTTCACCTAAAACTATAGTTTTGACATTCAATCCGGGGATAGCCTTTTCTAGACTCATTTCCATATAGTTTGGGAAATGAGGGTCGGGATTCCCATCCTGATTGGTATCGGTCAGAAGATTGCTATCTCCCAAGGTAACAATAAGTAACTCCTCGCTAGGGTTTTTTATTTCAGGTCCACGGACACCTAAAATTGGGATAATTAAAGCTTGATTTTCCAAAAGTTGGTCATTTTCAAGTCCATTTATTTCTCGAATCATTTCAATTGTTGTCCCCTGGGCATTAAATTTACTAACTATCTCTTGAAGCGTCTCTATCTTTTCTTCTTGAAGTCTCACTCTATAACCAAAAAACTGCTCACCTAAAATTAATTCTTGGGTTAATTCAGAGGAACGAGTGATTTCCGGAGTAGGGGAAATTTGGGTGGCGGAGACTTCAAGGCTAGTTTCTTTGCCTTCAGCTGGTGGAGTTACTGAAGACACAATAGCGCCTTCTTTTGCCTGAGAAGTGGTGGTGATACCAACAATCAGACCAACAAAGGCTGCCGCTCGGAGACCCTTAGACATTCGTCCGACCGCCTTATCCGCTCGCCCAAGAGCATCTTTCAAAACTTCAGAAACGGGAACTGCTTCCTGTTCAACTTTCTCTCTCGCCACGTCCTCCTCCATCTCCCTTGTATTATATCAAGTCATTTCATATAAGTTTTGAATTCTTCAAAAGTCATGGCTGCCTGATCAAGGATACTCTGGAAAGTTCCCCAGGCAACTTCCTTGTGTATGGGAACAACCACTGTCTGAAGCTTGCCAAAACGAATGCCTCTAAGTTTAACATGACTTCCTTTTTGGGAAACTTTGTAAAAACCAGCGCGTTTGAGGGCTTTAACAATCTTTGCGCCAGAGTGAAGTTTGGGCATGCGCTTTTAAGAAACTCTTATTTGAGATATTTGGGGCTTCACCATCTTAGGTAAAAGAAACCGCTCAAGATCCTCATCTTCAAGATACAAATCTACTGCCTCACGAAGATTAGCCAATGCCTCTTTTTTAGTTTTTCCTTGAGAAGCCACTTCAAGCTCTAAACACCGAGCCACATACCACTTTTCTTCTTTCCAAACTAAAACATGATAAGTCAATTTAGCCATTTTATTTTCCCCAATTTTTAATTTTATCCAATCTCTACCCTTAAGTCAATTCTTTCTTTCTCTCGCCATCTCCCTCCTAATCTTGCCGTTCGCCTTTTCAAGCCTGTCCGCCTCTGGCGGAGCTCACGGAGCAATTTTTGGCGGGCAAGTCTCTTCCATCTTTCTAAATTATATCATTTCTTTGCTTCGATCACTATTTCATACTTGTCATAATTTTCATTAGCAAATCGGTCGCACCAAAGTTCGGCTTCCAAGCCATCGTAAGGAAGGCCTGTCTCATAAAGAATCACATGGGGCACTTTCATGAACGGCAATCCAATTATGCCTCTCTATTCCTTTAAGAGTTTTCAGAAAAGTAAAATCATGCCCTTCTGTATCTCTTAGCTCCATATCAGTAGTGGAGATTTTTACCAAGCAAAAATCAGCAAAACAACCAGCCTTGCCCATAGAAAATTTTATTCCTTCTTCTTCTTTTTTCACCCAAAGAGGTTTAGGGGTAAGTTCGATATTAACCCAATAAGGACAGACTATGCCGTTATTCTCAAGCAATCTTTTGACTTCATCAACATTAATATCATATCTAGGATCAAAGTCGTCTAATACTTTTATATCGCATCTTATTACTTGGACTAAGCTTTCGGCCAAAGAAGTGGCTTCGGCTTTACTCATTCCAAGTTTTTCCAGGATTTTTCGAACGGTTGGGGGAACAAGAATCGTTGTCGCTATCCCTAATCCAAGCCAAGTTAAAACTTCCCTCCTCGTAATTCCTTCTGGGGGAAGTTCTTTAAGCTCTCTTTTTGAAAATGGAGCAGGTGGACTTTCTCTTTCTTTCCCCACGCCTTTTTCCGGGCAGGTAAACCTAATTATACTCCCTTTTGGCAACTCAAGAAGAAAATTTTTCTTTAATAACCAGCCAGATGAATTCAAGAAGACTCAATTGTCTTCGCCAGCGTCGGGGCTGGCGGATGAGGCGATAAAGCCATTCGAAACCTAATTTTTGAATCCATTTTGGCGCTCGCGGAATTTGACCGCTTAAATAATCAAAAGCTCCACCCACTCCCATGGCTAATTTAACATTTAATTTATCCCAATTATCATAAATAAACTTCTCCTGCTTACCCATACCGAAGGCGATAAACAGAAAAGTGGGCTTCTTTTCATTAATTTTCTCTACCCACTTTTCTGCAGTTTCCAGTTTCCAGTTTCCAGTTTCCAGTTTTGGTCCGGTTTCCACCCAACCATTCAAACCCGGATAGCGATTTTTTAGGGCAGTTAGGGATTTTAGGGCGACACCGGGAGCGCCTCCCAGTAGATAGACACTCCAGCCTTTTTTTGCCGCCAGAGCACAAAGCTTTTCCATTAAATCAGCACCGGAGATTTTCTCTTTAATGACAGAAGGACGCGAAGTGACCTTTTCTTGCCCGGTGTGGGAAGCCCACCAAATTTTGTGAGGCTTCACCTTGCGAGCGCCGATGAGTTTTTTTAACAACGGGCATCTCTTCGCGAGAGAATCTGAAGCCGACAGCAAAATTTCGGTGGGCGACCAAAGCACCAAGAAGCGCGAAGCCCAAACCAAGCCAATTCCATCGGGAATGGCGATATCTGCTTTATTTAGTATCAATTTGAACCAGAAATGTTTCTGGGCATAGACTAGAAACTCGGGATTGGGAGTAACGACAAAAGTCTTTTCCCCACCGTCAATTCTTTGACTAATTTTTCTTAGCACTGAGCTTGTCGAAGTGCTATTGACCTTTACTCCAAGGATTTGGACGCTATCTCCGTCCTTTTTAGGGGTGTTTTTGGATGGTTTTTTTGCTTTTAAACCCATTTTGGGGTAAAAGTTGGTCTTTTGCCTCAATAATTAAAAAATTTTTTCCTTAAGCTTAGTCCTATAATAAAAACTATCTTGAATAAAATTTTAAAATTAGCTTAATTTTTTAATCGTCGATTGTCAAATCTACTATAAGGCAATTTCTAAATTAAAAAAATTTTCTAAATATATCTTTTTGAATAACTTTTTTACTCAGGCTTTTAAACCTTAACATCTGGCTAATTTTCACCTAAAACCAAAATTTCAATAACCAAAATCTTTATTTACTATAAGCTCTCTTTCTCGGATAAATCCCCTCTATTTTCTAAAATTTTATATATCCTATATTTATAAATAAAAGGATACTATTATTTTTGAGTAATCGCCCGTTTATACAACTCAAAATTTTCCAAAACAACTCCAGTTCCTTTAACTACACAAAGCATTGGTTCTTCGGCGACATGAGCCGGAACCCCAATTTCGGTGGTAACCAATTTGTCAAAACCGCGCAAAAGACTTGTCCCCCCACTTAAAACTATTCCCTTATCAATAATGTCTGAAGCTAGTTCTGGGGGTGTTTCCTCCAAAACCGCCTTAATTGCCCCAATAATCTGGCTTAAAACTGGTCGGATTGCTTCAGTTACTTCAGTTGAGCTTAAGGTGGCAGTTTTGGGCAGGCCCATAATCGAATCTCGACCCTTGACCTCTACTGTTTCCTCCTTAGCTAAAGGCATAGCCGAACCGATTTTGAGCTTAATTTCCTCGGCTGTTTGTTCACCAACAATCAAATTATGCTTGCGCCTAATCCAGTTGGCAATCGCCTCATCAATTTTGTTTCCGGCCACCCGAGCGGCTTTATGAGCCACCACTCCGCCTAAAGAGATAACCGCGGCCTCGGTTGCCCCTCCACCGATATCAACAATCATATTCCCAGAAGGAATTTCAATGGGAATTCCCGCCCCAATCGCCGCTGCCAAAGGTTCATCAATTAAATAGGCGTGGCGGGCGCCGGCGGATAAAGTCGCATCAACCGCCGCTCTTCTTTCAACTTGGGTGCAACCGGCCGGGACGCAAATCATTACCTCGGGTTTAAAAAACATTGCCCGACCAGCAACTTTTTGGATAAAATATCGCAAAATTGCTTCAGTCACCACATAATCAGCAATTACCCCGTCGCGCATCGGTTTTGAAGCTCGAATATTTCCCGGAGTCCGTCCAAGCATTTGCTTAGCTTCATTCCCCACCGCCACCACTTGGTTATCATCAAGACTAACAGCAACTACCGTCGGTTCATTTAGAACAATTCCCTCGCCCTCAACCCAAACAAGGGAGTTAGCCGTACCTAAGTCTATTCCGATACGTTTTGATAGCATAAGATTAAGAAATTCTAAGCACTAATATCTAAATTCTAAACAAATTCTAAACATTTTTAGGATTTAGGATTTCGAATTTAGGATTTGTCTCATTATATCCTATCTTGTCCCTCCTCGCAATAATATGTTATACTTCAATCTAAGATGAACCGAGGACGGCTGATATTTTTCTTTTCAAGCTTAGTTGGCATTTTGGTAATTGCTTTTTTAGTCATTAAATTAGCTCAGGGGTATCGTCCTGATATCAGCCGGAGAACACTTCGCCCAACTGGACTACTCGTCGCCACCAGTATTCCTGATGGGGCCCAATTATGGCTCGATGGTAAACTAACTTCTGCCACCAATACTACTTTAAATCTTTCGCCTGATGAATATCAGGTTGAAATCAAAAAAGATGGCTTCAGTTCTTGGAAAAAGAAATTAAAGATTGAAAAGGAATTGGTAACCAAAACTGATGCCTATCTTTTCTCTACCTTTCCTGATCTTAAAGCCTTAACCTTTACCGGCGCCGCCTCGCCCTCGCTTTCACCTGATGGACAAAAGGTAGTTTTTGCCGTTTCTGGGGCTTCGGCGGGCAAAGACGGGCTCTGGATACTTGATTTAGCTGACCGACCCCTCGGTCTGTCTCGAGAGCCTCGGCAAATTATTCAGAGTGCCCTCAAGGGTCGGGATTTTGCTAAAGGAGAATACCAATGGTCGTCAGATTCAAAACAAATTTTGGTCACCCTGAGCCTCTCGAAGAGTAAAGAGGAAAATTTTTTGCTTGATAGCGACCGGCTTAATCCCGCCACTGATTTAATTGATGTTACTGACAATTTGGTGGGCATTAAACAGCGTTGGCAGCAAGAAGAGAAAATCCGCCAAGACGCCCAACTTAGCAAACTTCCTCCCAAACTGCTAGAGACAATTGATAGTAGGGTTGCCGATATTCAATTCAGCCCTGATGAAACCAAAATTCTTTATACTGCCACTGCCTCAGCTTCAATCCCCCAGGATATTATTTCACCCCTGCCTGCTTCCAGCACCCAACCAGAAAGTCGAAACCTTGAACCAGGCAAAGTTTATGTTTATGATTTAAAAGAGGATAAAAACTTCTCAATTGGAAATTACTCGTCGAAAGCGAATTGGTTCCCAACATCTAAACATATCTTTTTAGTTCAAAAGGATAAAATCAGTATCATTGAATATGACGGCACTAATCTGGTTGATGTCTATTCTGGACCATTTGAAAATTCCTTTGCTTTTCCATTTCCGGCTGGAAATCGTTTGTTGGTTTTAACCTCAATCGGCAAAGATACTCCTCCAAATTTATACGCCATTTCCCTTCGTTAGTGGAATTTTTTTTCTTAAGCTGATAAAATATAACTATTACCTAGCACCTATCACCCAGTACCTAATCTGCCCTTGTAGCTCAATGGATACCCGCCTACGCCGGGGCTTCGGCGAGGCAAGGAGCAGTCCTCGTAGCTCAACGGATAGAGTAGAGGTTTCCTAAACCTCCGATGAAGGTTCGACTCCTTCCGGGGACGCATAAGGGGTTCGCTTGCCCTTCCGAAGCCTTAGCGAAGGAGGGACTCAGCCCAAGGGCGCTGCGGGGATTAGCTCAGTTGGCCCCGCACCAGAAATCGGGATGTAGTTCAGTTGGTAGAACGCTCGGTTCGGGACCGAGAGGTCCGCAGTTCGAGTCTGCGCATCCCGACTGTGATTTCGGTACGGGGTAAATAGCGCGCAACGCTCGCCCCGCATACGCGCTCTTCCGACGCGAGGACGTAGACCTCGGGAGGAAGTAAGCGTTGTGCTGGGGTTCGGGACGTAGAGATTCTCGGTTCGAGTCCGAGGTCCCCGACTAAGGCAGATAATCTTTTAATCTTCTAAAGTAGTAAGGATGACGAAGTTTGTTTAAGGTTTTCTTTTCAATCTGGCGAATTCTTTCTCGGGTTACCCCATATATTGAACTAATTTCCTCAAGCGTATGTTCTTGACCATCCCTCAAACCAAAACGCAATTCTATAATCTTTGCCTCCCTTGGCCTAAGTAATTCAAGAACGCTGGCTATTTGTTCTGCTCCCATTTCCTCTAAAGCCCCTTCTAATGGGGAATCAAATTCTTCACTTTCAATAAAATCAATTAATCGGGAAGACCTATCTCCTTCCTCCTTATCAACCGGAAAATCCAAAGAAAGCATTCTTCTTTGACTCAAGCTTATTAAGCTCTCAATTTTCCCGATTTTCATTCCCATTCTCTCGGCAATCTCTTCCTCTGTTGGCTCTCTCCCAAATTGAGCCCTTAATCTTTCTGATACTCCCCATAACTTCCCCAACTCTTCAACTCTATGGACAGGGAGTCTGATAGTTCTTGCCTGATTGCCAATCGCCCTGGTTATCCCCTGTCTAATCCCCCACCTAGAATAGGTTGAAAAATGATAACCTAAGTGATAATCAAACCTATCAACCGCCTTCA
>CAYIUX010000038.1:0-2137 GCA_964366795.1 uncultured Gammaproteobacteria bacterium
TAATCCCTTCATTTTTCGTCTTTCTAGGTTCTCGTCAAGGATGATTTTTCTGATTCTTATGGCTACCGGAGTCACATCTACCAGTTCAGTATTATCAATATATTCCAAAACATCTTCCAGGTCCATGTTTCTAGGAGCATTGAGATGTCTGGTCACGCCTTCGCCCTTGGAGCGCATGTTGGAGAGCTGTTTTTCCTTGCAGACATTAACTCTCATATCACCAGGCCGGTTGTTTTGGCCGACTACTTGGCCTTTATAGACATTGACCGCCTGGCCGACAAACAATTCTCCTCTGTCCTGAATGTTGGTTAAACCGTAAATTTGGGTAACGCCTGTTTCATAAGTGACTAGCGAACCTCTTTCGCGCTTCTTCCATTCACCCTTCTCTGGCAGATATTTGTAAAACGTGGCATTTATAATGCCCTTGCCGTGGGTATCGGTCATAAATTTGCTCCGGTAGCCAAAAAGCCCGCGGGTGGGAATAATAAATTCCAGATAAACAATTCTTTCTTTGGTGTCCATTTTTCTCATTTCGGCATAGCGACTTTGGAGTTGTTGGATAACGGCACCAGAATATTCTTCCGGAACTTCAATAAACACTTCATCGTAAGGAGTCAAATTCTCACCGTTTTCGGTTTTGGTGATTACTTGGGGCTGGGAAACTTGAAAAGCATAGCCTTCGCGCCTTAGGCGTTCAATAAATATCGCCAAATGCAGTTCGCCCCTGCCGGAAACTATCCAGCCTTTGTCTTTGCTGTCTTTCACCCTTAAGGCGACGTCATCATTCAATTCCTTAAATAGTCTTTCCCTTATTTGGCGAGAACTGGTGTATTTTCCTTCTTTGCCGGCAAATGGAGAGGAATTAACATTAAAGGTCATTTTGACCGTGGGTTCTTCAATTTTCAAAAGCGGCAAGGCCTGAGGTTTATTTGTATCGGCAATGGTTTCGCCAATGGTAATATCGGGTATTCCCGCTACCGCCACAATTTCTCCTGCTTCTGCCTTGTCAGTTTCTATTTGCTCTAGTCCGCTAAAAGTAACCAAAGAAGTCAGTCGGTGTTTTTTCATTTGACCCCGTCTGTTTATATGTATCACCTCTTGGCCAGATTGAAGTGTGCCGTTGTTAATTCTCCCCCTAGCCACCCTGCCTTTGAAATTATCGTGGCTGATGGAGGTAATCAACATCTGCAGTGGCGCAACAGGATTGCCTCTGGGTTCGGGGATCTGCTTAATTATTTCTTCAAACAAAGGCGAAATGTCAGTCATTTTTTCCAGTTCTGGCGTTAATCCGGCTTTGCCCAGTTTGGCCGAAGCGTAAATCACCGGAAAGTCGGCAGTTTGCTCATTGGCTCCCAGATCAATAAACAAGTCAAAAGTTTTATTCAGAGTTTCGGTGACATTGGCGTTAGGTTGGTCAATTTTATTGATAACTACGATAATTCGGTGTTTCAGCTCAAGAGCTTTTTTCAAAACAAAGGTTGTTTGAGGCATAGGGCCTTCGTTGGCATCTATTAAAAGCAATGAGCCGTCGGCCATTTTCAGCACCCTTTCCACTTCTCCGCCAAAATCCGCATGTCCAGGAGTATCAATGATATTAATTTTGACTCCTTTCCAAACCACCGAAGCATTTTTGGAAAAAATGGTAATACCCCTTTCTTTTTCCAATTCATTGCTGTCCAAAATACAGGTAGTGTCAGCAACTTCTTTCCCCAGCCGGGTACCGGACTGGCGCAGCAAAGAATCTACCAGAGTCGTTTTCCCATGATCAACATGGGCAATGATGGCAATATTTCTAATATTCATGAGTTAAAAATGAAGCCTTCGGCTTCTTTCTTGCCTCATTCAGGTCCGCCGATTCGGCGGACGATTCTGAGGCGCAAAATGAAAAATGCCCACTATGGAACATTAAAGGAATAAAACTGCTTAAATGAGGAAACTTATGATGAATATGAAGAAAAGATACGAATAAAAAGAGTAAATATACTGAGTATCCTTTATCTTTTAAACTCAAAACAGAATCAAATTTAAGCAGATGTATTACTTCAATCTGCCAATGCAAAAAGCATTATACCATGGGAGAGTTAATAAAGCAAGTTTGTTACTTCGTAATAAAGCAAGTTTGTTACTTCGTAATAAA
>CAYIUX010000038.1:2237-7254 GCA_964366795.1 uncultured Gammaproteobacteria bacterium
AGCAAGTTTGTTACTTCGTAATAAAGCAAGTTTGTTACTTCGTAATAAAGCAAGTTTGTTACTTCGTAATAAAGCAAGTATACGGTGGGGATAGTTTTTACGTAAGTGCTTTTAATATTGCCTCGCGAATGTTCTTTCCTCTAAACCAGCCTTTAAGATACACAAGTGTGGGTTTGTTTTTACTCCAGCCTTGAAGATAATACTTATCAATACGCCCCCCTTTTTCCAAGAATTTGCAAACAAGCTCGTCTACTGTAAGTTTTGTATTTATATTTTGATTATATACCCCTCTGCTTTCAAAATGCAAGGGTAAATACCTAACGAAGCTTTGATTTTGAGTTTAGTTTTGCTTGATAGATTAAGTTATTCTCTCTATTTTGAAAGCTACGGTAGGTATATACCATTTTTGCAAAATCAAAGCGGAGTGGTATATCATATCTGTTATTGTTTGGGCAAGACGAGAAAAATAGGGCTTTTTAAAACACCTTTCTAGAACTTACGAAGTCAAGCCTTTTTTGATATAATACAGTTGATTCTCTACCCAAAAGAGAGAGATTTTAAAATGCTAAAAATTAAAGACGAGGGGATAATCTTAGAAAAAACTGATCTGCCCTTTGAAAACAAAGGTGTTTTTAACCCAGCCTGCATTAAAGTTAATGGGATCACCCATATGTTTTATCGGGCCATTAACAAACAAAAGATTTCTTCTATTGGTTACTGCCAAATTGTTAACAACAAGGTTATTAAAAGATTAGATCGGCCAATACTTTCTCCCTGGTATAATTACGAAAAAAGAGGAGTTGAGGATCCAAGAATTGTTTTCTTAGATGGTCTCTATTATCTTTTTTATACCGCCTTTGATGGTCAAAATGCTCTAGTCGCCTACGCTGTCAGCAAAGATTTAATTAATTTCTCTAAAAAAGGTTTAATTTCCCCAAAAATTACTTATGATGAGGCAGAAGATATCTTCCGAGATTCTGGTGTAGAAAAGAAATATATTCTTTTTGAACAAATTTATAAAAAAAGGAGGGGACACGATGTTCTTCTTTGGGAAAAGGATGCTTCTCTCTTTCCAAAAAAAATCAGGGGTAAATTCGCCCTAATGCATCGAATTCTGCCTGGAATTCAGATAATGTATTTTGATGATTTTTCGGAGTTGACCAATGAGTATTGGCGAAAATATTTAAAAGAATTAAAACAATTTGTAATTATTGATCCAAAATACAAATTTGAAAATCGAAATATTGGAGGCGGCTGTCCACCAATCGAAACCCCCCGGGGTTGGCTTCTTATTTCCCACGCAGTTGAGAATACCAAATCGGGTAAGGTTTACCGTGCGGGAGCGGTTCTTGTAGATTCAAATAATCCAACCAAAGTTTTGGGACGACTAAAAAAACCTCTGTTTTCCCCAGAAGAACCTTGGGAAAAAAGCGGCATCACCAAAAACGTGGTTTTTCCAACAGGGGCAGTTCTTCAAGGGAAAACACTTTACATATATTATGGAGCGGCTGATACCTGCATTGCCGCAAAATCCATAAAATTAAACGATCTTTTGGAGGAACTAACGAAAGAAGGAGGAAATTAAAAGTTCTGATGAAGAAAAATTTAGAGCAGGTTCTAACTCAAAAGGCAAAATCTATTCGTGTTATTTATGTCTCCTCCTACATTCCCCGCCGATGCGGGATTGCTACCTATACCAAAGATTTGACAAATGCGATTAATCTCTTAAACCCCTATGCCTTGGCAGAAATAATGGCTGTTAACAGGAAAGAAGAAGTTTTAGACTATCCCTGGGAAGTAAAATTTAAAATTAACCAAGATGATTTAGCCTCTTACCTTCAGGCATCTGATTATATTAATAAGTCTGGAGCTGATTTAGTCTCCCTTCAGCATGAGTTTGGTTTATTTGGAGGACATTGCGGAGAATATGTCCTTCCTTTCGTTGAGTCTTTAAAACTTCCCCTGGTAACCACCCTTCATACAGTAGTAGTCAATACCGACAGTGATAAGGAGGTTGTCTTTAAAAGATTAATAAAAAAATCGAAAGCCGTAATTGTCATGATGAAAAACATTAAAGAAAAACTTGTCGTTGAGTATGATACCTTAAGGAAAAAAGTGATCGTCATCCCTCACGGGACTCCAGACTTGCCTTATGAGTCCACCGAGAGGGTAAAGAAAAAAAAGAAATTAACGGGAAGATTAGTTCTAGGCAATATTAACCTTTTGTCTTCTACAAAAGGTATCGAATATGCCCTTAAGGCGGTTACCTTAATTGCCAAGAAATACCCTCATGTTTTATATCTTGTGATTGGCCAAACGCATCCGGTAGTTCTCCAAAACGAGGGAGAAAAATACAGAAATTTTTTAAAACAAAAAGTTAAAAAACTAGGAATTGGCTACAATGTAAAATTTATAAACGAATATCTGTCATTGGGCGATTTAATTGAGTGGTTACGAGCAATTGATATCTATATCACTCCTTATCTTGACCCTCAACAAGCTGCCTCAGGCGCCTTGGCTTATGCGGTGGGAGCGGGTAAATCTTGTATCTCCACTCACTATCTTTATGCCAAAGAGGTTCTCTTCGATGGAAGAGGAATACTTGTTCCTTTTCGGGATTCAAATTTAATCGCCCAAGCAGTAACCTACTTGTGGGAAAATCCCGATAAAAGAAAAGAAATGGAGAAAAAGGCATACAGCTATGGCAGGCTGATGACCTGGCCAAACATTGCCCTTCAACATCTCGATTTGTTTAGAGCAACTCTTAATCCCAATGAAAAATAACTCCAAGCCTCTTTCAAAGATTAAACAATTAACCACCAATTTTGGCATTTACCAACACGGTAAATTAAATTTACCAGACCCGGAGTTTGGTTATGCCTTAGAGGATCAGGCTCGGGCCTTAATCGTAGCTTACGAGTTTCAAGACAAAAATCTTGAAGAAATTTATCTTAACTATATTATTAGATCAAAAAGACCGGACGGGTTACTCTACCACTATTATTATGAAGACCGTGGCTTTGAGGAAAATAACTCCCCAGGCGGAACTATTTCAGAACAGGAAGCTTATGGTATAACCATATGGGCCCTTATTTCCACAGGCAACTTCAAAAATAGGAAAGTAAAGGAAATACTGGAAAAACTCAAAAAAGACGCGCTTTTTTGGACATCTCCCAGAGCTATCGCCACCACCCTACTTGGTCTGGTTCATCTTCCAAATCAAGATTCTTTGGAAAAAGAGCTCACGGAAAAACTTCATAACCTCTTTAAATCAACTGCGCAAGAAAAATGGAATTGGTTTGAAAACTATTTAGTCTATGCTAATGCTATTTTACCCTGGGCAATGTGGGAAGTGGCTGATAAAAGAAAATGTGTTAAATCACTTGAGATAGCTAAAAAAACAACTATTTTTTTAATCGAGAATTGTCAAATTGACGCTATCCCTGCGCCAATAGGAAATAATGGGTGGTTTAAAAAAGGAGGGGAGAAACCAATTTATGATCAACAACCCATAGATGCCGCCTATATGGTTTGTCTACTTGAAAAAGCTTATCATGCAACCCAAAATCAGCTCTACCTAACTTGGGCGAAGAAATGGTGGAATTGGTTCTGGGGCGGAAACATTCAAAAAAAATCCCTGATTGATGAAAATCTTGCTTGCTACGATGCGTTAACTCCGGGGGAGGTTAATTTGAATCAAGGGGCGGAATCTAATATTTGTTTTTTGCTCGCTTACCTTGCGGCAAAAAGATTAAAAATTGTCAAATGAAGATTGCCATTCTTTCTTCAATCCATTGGCGAACACCTCCAAAGAAATACGGACCCTGGGAGTTAATCGCTAGCTACATCACAGAGGGAATGGTCAAAAAAGGACACGAAGTAACCCTCTATGCTAGTGGCGATTCTCAAACCAAAGCTTGTCTTCGCTGGGTCTGCCCCCGTCCTATCTGCGAAGATCCAACCCTTGAACCCAAAGTCTATCAATACCTTCATTCCGCCTTAGTCTTCGAAGAGGCAAATGAATACGATATCATCCACAATCATTACGATGCCTACCCCCTTGTCTTTTCTAAATTGGTAAAAACGCCTGTTGTTACCACCCTCCACGGTTTTTCCTCTTCTCAAGTCACCGAAATTTACAAAAAATACTCAAATACATTTTACATCTCGATAAGCTATGCAGACCGGAAACACGCTCCTGATTTAAATTATATTGCCAATATTTATCACGGAATCCCGGTTGAGGAATACAAATTCAATGATAAACCAGAAGATTATTTTTGCTTTATAGGAAGAATTTCCCCAGATAAAGGTGTTCATTTGGCGATCCGTCTTTCTAAAAAACTGGGAATAAAATTCAAGATCGCCGGTCTTGTCTCTGGCGAAGACAAGGAATTTTTTGAAAAAGAAATAAAACCTTCTCTTAATAAAAACATCCAATATCTGGGTTTAATCAGCAACGAGGATAAAAAAGTTCTTATAAGAAAAGCGAAAGGGTTTCTCCATCTTAATACTTACTCTGAAGGTTTTGGTCTAACCCTTGTTGAGGCAATGGCCAGTGGCACACCGGTTATTGGTATGAATTTAGGTTCTATTCCAGAGATTGTCGAAGATAACAAGACCGGATTTGTTATCTCAGATACAAAAGAGGCTATCGAAGCCATTAAAAAAATTGATAAAATTGAAAGGAAAGTCTGCCGAGAAAGAGTGGAAAAATTTTTTTCCCTTGACAGAATGATTGACGAATACGAACAAATTTACCATAAAATTCTTTCCTTAAACCGAAAGTGAATTTTCCCCTGAGCAGGCCGGTCTAGGACCTTTTACTTCTTTCTCTTTTCCAGACTAGCTCGCTTCTTTTCAATCTGCTCAATCATTTTTCTGAACTTTTTCAACTTCGAGGTGCAGAAAAACTCTCTGCAAACTTGGGGCCTGATTTTATGAATATAACATTTGCTTCCCTTAAGATAGATGCAATTGCCATCTTCTTTTTGTTTGAGAATGTTTGCCCCACACG
>CAYIUX010000039.1:0-6657 GCA_964366795.1 uncultured Gammaproteobacteria bacterium
GCTCAAATATTTGGCAGAGAACAGAACGGGGGCGTTGGCTTGGTTTTTGCGGCCGCAGTGATGCTACTTTTAAGTCCTTTGATGTTGTTTGATATAGGATTTCAGCTCTCTTTTATGGCGATGGCAGGAATAATTACAATTTATCCGAAACTAAAAGAGAAAACGCTGAGTTCGGGCGCCAGCTCAGCGAGTTTTCCAACGCAAGCGTCCCGCCTGCGGTGGGATACGTCCCGCACCGATTCTGGTGCGGGACTAGGGAAAACATCGCTTCGTGGCATCCCTCACCGCGTTTTCTCCATGCCGGTTCTTGGCGATGGCTTAGCGGTGACTCTCTCTGCTCAACTGGCTACTTTGCCGATTTTGCTTTCAAATTTTGGTCAAATTAGTTTCCTGGCTCCCTTGATTAATGCTTTAGTTTTGCCGACGATTCCCTTTATAATGAGCCTGGGAGGAATTTTGGCTGCCTTAAGTTTTGTTGTCAGACCGCTAGCTCAATTACTGGCCTGGTTTATTTGGTTATTTTTAGCTTGGTTTGTCAAAATTGTTGAGGGGTTTGCCAGTTTATCATGGGCCAGTTTTGAAATCGGAAAACTTTCGTTCTGGTGGGCGCTTGGTTATTATTTTGTTCTGGGAGTAATAATTTTTAAGTTAAATGAGAGGAATTGAAGTTACAAAAAAACTGATTTTTTGGTTAATTTTAACCGCGATTTTGCTTTGGGCAGGAGTTTTTTCCTTACCTGACAACCGTCTCCATTTGGTTTTTTGTGATGTTGGCCAGGGAGATGCGATTTTGATTACTTATAAGCAGACCCAGATTTTGGTTGATGGTGGCCCGAACAATAAGGTGCTTGGTTGCCTTGCTGATAACATTCCATTTTGGGATCGAACCTTAGAAATGGTAATTTTAACTCATCCCGAAGCAGACCATTTTAGCGGCTTAATAGATGTTATAAAAAGATATAATGTGAAGCAGTTTGTTGTTAATTCAATTATTCCTGAATCAACGGGCCTGCCCAGCGAAGCCCTGCCAGCTGGCGGGGCGAAGTTGGGATTTTGGGAATTCTACCAAGTCGTCTTAGATGAAAAAGTCAATATTTACTCACCCCAAGCAGGCGATCGGCTAAAAATTGGCCCGATAGAGCTTTTGGTTTTATGGCCAAAGGAAAAATTAGGGGATAATCGCCTCTGGCTTCGTGACACCCCTTCTGTTTTGGGCACTGCCACTTATCCTGGCAAAATTAACGAGACCTCAATTGTTCTTAAACTTTCTTTTGGCAATTTTGATACATTACTTACTGGTGATATAGATTTTGATGTAGAAAAACAGGTCAATTTGTCCCGCCAAAGAGGCGAGATTGAGGTTTTAAAAATTGCTCATCATGGAAGTAAATATTCGACCGGCGAAGAATTCTTAAAAAAGATTAAACCCCAACTAGCCGTGATTTCCGTGGGTAAGAATAGCTTCGGACATCCGACGAAAGAAGTAATTGAGAAATTAAGAGATTTAGATATTAAGATATTAAGAACTGACCAGGAAGGAGAGATTAGAGTTGTGAGCGACGGTAAAAACTGGTATACTGCAAATTAATGATTTCCAAACAAATCAAAAAGGACTTAATCGCCGTCCTAAAGAAACTTAAGATTTCGCCTAAAAAACTTTCTTTAGAACATCCGGTTAACCCCGAACATGGTGATTACTCCACCAACGTGGCGATGATAAAATTCCAAAAAGCCCGCCTGTCGGCGAGGCAGGGCAAAACGGGATTTTTAACTCCAGTTGATTTGGCCAACAAAATTGTTAATACTTGGCGCTCTTTGGGTTTACCGGAATATCTGGCAAAAATCGAAGTTGCTCCTCCGGGATTTATCAATCTAAAGCTTAGTCCAGAATTCTTAAGCACTAAGCTTGTCGAAGTGCTAAAGAAAGGCAAGCGGTATGGAAAAGGGAGTCTTTTAAAGGACAAGCGGATTTTATTGGAACATACTAGCCCAAATCCCCAAACGACAATTATGCTTGGCCATTTGCGAAATAATTTTTTAGGGATGGCCATGGGGAATATTTTGGAGTTTCAAGGAGCGAAAGTGGTTAAAGATTGCGTCGTTAATGATCGGGGTGTTCATATTTGCAAGGCGATTTGGGGTTATTTGGTTTTTGGACAGAAAAAGTCAAAATTAAGCAAAAGCCAACTTTTGAATTTCAAAAAAATTCCTGATGGGCGAATTAAAGCTTTGGGTAAAAAGATTGACTGGTCCAAGTCGCTTGAGGAATGGACAAAGAAAAAATCCAGTTGGTTAACTCCCAAAGACCTCCGTCTTAAACCCGACCACGCCAATTTAATCTGGTATGTTTTGGGCTCTCGAGCATATGATTTGTCAGAAAAAGTCCGCCAACAAGTGGAAGAGATTTTACTTGCCTGGGAGGCGGAAGATAAGGGGGTTTGGCAAATTTGGAAGCAGATTTTGGACTGGTCGACCAAGGGGTACCAAGAGACTTACAAACGAGTTGGTAGTATCCATGACTGGGTTTGGCGTGAATCTGACCATTACAAACAAGGAAAAGAGATTGTTAAGCTAGGATTAAAAAAGGCTGTTTTTCGGAAAAGCGAGGGAGCGATAGTTACCGATTTGGCTAAATACGGTTTTCCCGATACAGTGGTTGTTAAAGTCGATGGCACTGCTTTGTATATTACCCAAGATTTAGCTCTGACCAAGCTCAAAACTAAGCAATTTCCTTCAGATTTGTATATCTGGGACATTGGCGAGGAACAGTCTTTATATTTTAAACAATTATTTGCTGTCTGTGAACAATTGGGAATTGGCAGTCTGGAGAAGTTTTTCCATTTAAGTTATGCTTTGATTAATTTTAAGGGCGGGGGGAAGATGGCCACCCGAAAAGGAGAAGTGGTTAAAGCTGATGAGATTTTGGACGAGCTTGAGGGTCGAGCATTGGAGATTATTAAAAATTCTAATCAAGAACTTCGCGGTAAGCTAACTAAAAGTCAACTTAAGAATTTAGCTAAAGCAGTCGCTCTTGGGGCAATTAAATATAGTCTTTTAAGGTTCAGCCGAGAGACAACGATATATTTTGATATTGATGAGTCATTAGCTTTAGAAGGTAATTCTGGACCGTATTTGCAATATACCTATGCCCGCTGTATGTCTGTTTTGCAGAAAGCAAAACAGAATGGAAAATGGAAAATGGAAAATGGAAAATTAAATTCTCAATTCTCAATTCTCAATTCTCAATTTGAACCCGAAGAATTATCAATTCTGAGGGTTTTGTATCGATTTCCCGAAGTTGTTGTCGAGGCCGGGGAGAATTACTCGCCAAATTTAATTTGTAATTTCCTTTTTGATTTGGCTCAAAAATACAATTTCTTTTATAATAAATTGCCTATTCTAAAAGCTGAGAGCGAAGAATTAAAGGACTTTCGGTTAGCTTTAACCGCCGCTGTTGGTCAGATAATCAAAAACGGTTTGAATTTATTAGGGATTCAAACCCCGGAAAGGATGTAATGGATAATTATAAAATAACCACTCTTAAAAATGGCTTGCGTTTGATTACTGTTCCCATGCCTCAAATGGAATCAACCACGGTCATGGTTGGGGTTGGCGCCGGTTCGCGTTATGAGACAAAAAAAGTTAACGGACTTTTCCATTTTATTGAGCATATGGCTTTTAAGGGAACAAAAAAACGCCCCACCACCCTAGCCATTGCCTCGGAGGTTGATGGGGTGGGGGGGGAATTTAATGCCTTTACCGATAAAGAATTTACTGGTTATTACCTCAAATTAGCCTCAAAGCATACCAAACTGGCTTTTGATATTTTATCCGACATGTTAACTAACTCTTTGTTTAAACCTGAGGAAATTGAGCGAGAGAAGGGGGTAATTGTTGAAGAAATTAATATGTACGAAGATACGCCAATACGTCGGATTTGGGATGTTTTTATCCGACTTTTGTATGGAGACAACCCAATGGGCTGGGATATTGCTGGAGAAAGTAGAATTATAAAAGCAATAAAGCGTCAGGATTTTTTAAGATGCATTGACCGTCTTTATTATCCGGAAAATATGGTTGTCGCCGTGGCTGGAAAACTAAATGATAAGGAAATAAAAAATATGACTGAAAATTTTTTTAGTTCGCTTCGAAAAGCAGGTCGAAAAGTAACAAAGAGTATCAAGATTAAACAAAACCAACCGCGATTAAAATTGATTAACAAAACCACCGAACAAGGACATTTCTGTCTGGGCGTCCCGGGGTACAATCTGTTTCATAAAGACCGTTTTGCCCTGGGGATTTTAGCGGCAATTTTGGGTGGAGGGATGAGTTCGCGATTATTTTTGGAAATTAGAGAAAAAAGGGGCCTAGCTTACTATGTAGGTTCGGAAGTTGATTATTATACTGATTCTGGATTTTTGCTTAACCGGGCCGGGGTTCGCCTAGAAAAAATTCAAGAGGCGATAAAAATTGTTCTTGAGGAATTGGCTAATCTTACCAGCAAAAAAGTTTCCCAAAAAGAGTTAAACAAAGCCAAAGAATTTACCAAAGGAGGATTAATTTTGGCTTTGGAGGATTCGAAAAACATCGCTAACCGCTACGCTGCCCAATTAATCTTGGAAGGACAAGTTCGCACCCCGGAACAAACTTTAAAGCTGATTGACAAAGTCACCGTCGAAGATGTTCAGCGGGTTGCCAAAGACATTTTTAAGCCCCAAAAACTCAACTTGGCAATTATTGGCCCTTACAAAGAAGAAACCCGATTTAAAAAGCTTTTAGGATGATAAAAAAGGCAAAAAAACTATTATTCTTTTTCTTTTTTCTTCCGGCATTTCTTATTCTCTTTTTCCGGCTTTTTCATCGCAGGGCTACCCAGGGAATCAAAGTCAAAGATTTGGGTAAATTTAAAAAAGAAAACTTGGTTCCCGACCCCAGTAAAAAGAAAAAGATTAAGAATATCACCATCGTTGAACTCGAAGGTTCTCCTTACGAGATTGGGTATCAGAATGGAACTTTGCTTAAGGAGGAAATTCACAAAATTCTTTATGAAGCCCATGAACGTTACTTGCCCAAAGGCAGCCTGAAAAGTTATCTGGCGCGGGCTTTAATTATGTGGGTGGTTAAGAGAGTAGATAAAGAAATTCCTCTTGAATATCGCCAAGAAATGCAAGGCGTGGCTGACGGAGCTGGGATGAGTTACAATGATGTTCTACTAATGAATGCTTTTATGGATGGTTTTGAAAGTCTTGACCCCATACTTCTTCAGATTATTTACAGCTTATCCGGACTTGAACCAGGCTGTTCTAGTGTTATTGTTCATAAAAGCGAAAATTCTAGCCAGTTAATTATTGGTCAAACAGTGGATTATATGATTACCATCAGCGCCGGCCGCTCGGTTCTTTACGTAATTAAGTCACCAGGTAAACAAACCCTTTTTATGCCCTCTTTTCCTGGTTTGATTGGGTGCCTCAATGGTGCCAACGAAGCAGGTTTGGTTTTGACTCAGCGAGCGACTCCTACCGGCAAGGGAGAAATAGGGATGCCGGTTAACTTTCATTTTCGGCGAATACTTGAGGAGTCTACCAGTCTTGCTCAAGCCAGAGACTATCTTAACCAAATTAAACGGAGTGTACCCCGTTCGATTATTATTGCTGATTCCAGGGAGAATAAATCTTCTTTCTTTGAGATTTTGCCGGGGAAAGGGGTTAAAGAGATTGAGATTAAAAAGTATGCCGGTGCAGCCAATCATTTTAAAACCAAGGAATTTCATGAGGTTCAGAGAGCAGCCTTGAAAAAATATAAATTTCTGCAAATTTGGGGCTTGTATGAGAAATATCTTTCCCTTTATGACAATAGTCTTCGTCGGGAAAGATACCTTCAAAAATTTATTGAAAACGAAACTTGGGCGACCCCGGAAAAAATTATCAAGGCGATTTCTGATTATGACCCACGCTTAACTATTCCGGGAGGAACAGTCTCTAATCAGCAAACAGAGCAAGCTATGGTTTTTGTTCCTGAGGAAGAAACTATTTACCTGGCTAACGGCTTAAAACCTCCGGTTACCCAAGGAGGATTTGTTAAAATCGACCTTAAAAAGTGGTTTTGAAGCCTAATTTGCCTGCCCTTTCTAAAATTAATCCATAATGTTAAAAGAAATATCATCTCCAACTCTGGAGATTCCAACTCTGCCAAAAAGGGAAGCTCCTCAAGAAACTACTGTTAGACAATTGGTGACTGAAAGCGGCCTGGGCCGAACGACGATAACTAATCGAATTAAAAGAATAGAAAGAGAGATGCCTGACCAGATTCGGCGGGTAGTCGAGAAAGGAAGAAAAAAGATTTATGTTGGTCCAAAAGGGGCTGAGGCCATTTTGGCCATGAGGTTTGAAAGAGGAAGAAAAAGATGCCATTGGGAAAAGAATCCAGAAGCTCTTGTTGCCCAAGAAGAGCCTTATTTAAGAGACGCAACGGCTATCTATCTGCGGGAAATGTCTCGTTATGAAGTTTTGGGACATGAAGAACAAATTGGTTTGTTTAAACTTCTGAGGGCAGGTCAACTCACTGAAGAAAACGAAGATCCAAGAGAAAAATTGATAAAACATAATCTGCGCCTTGTTGTGTCAGTGGCAAAAAAATACATCGGAAGAGGAGTGCCAT
>CAYIUX010000040.1:0-6532 GCA_964366795.1 uncultured Gammaproteobacteria bacterium
AGAAGACCCGATTGAATATCAGATTCCGGGAGTTAACCAGGTTCAAGTTAATCCAGCGGCTGGCTTAACTTTTGCTTCTGGATTACGCAGTTTCTTGCGTCAAGACCCAAATATTATCATGGTTGGTGAGATTCGTGATAAAGAAACAACCGAGTTGGCAATTCAGGCTTCTTTAACCGGCCATTTGGTTTTTTCTACTTTACATACTAATGATGCCTCCTCTGCTTTGCCCCGGCTTTTGGACCTGGGGGCGGAACCATTTTTATTAGCCTCTTCAATGACTTGTATTGTTGCCCAGCGAATCTGTCGTCGAGTTTGCCCTGATTGTAAAGAGGAATTCAAACCCCCACCTGAAGTTGTTGAAGACATTAAAAATGTTTTAGGAAAACTTTTTGAAGATAAAAAAGAAATCAAGCTTGTTCGGGGTAAAAAATGCGCTCGTTGTAATAATACTGGTTATCTTGGACGAATTGGAATTTTTGAAGTTTTGCCAATCAGCGAAAAAATTGGTAGACTGATTTTAGAAAGATCAGCCGCGTCGGCGATGGAAAAACAGGCGTTTGATGAAGGCATGGTGACAATGAAGCAAGATGGATACCTGAAGGCATTGGAGAAAATTACCACCCTGGAGGAGGTGATAAGAGTCGCTCAGGAGTAAAAATGGAAATTAATGAACTACTAGAGTTTACCGTTAATAAGAAGGCTTCAGATTTACATCTGGTGGCGGGAATACCCCCAATAGTTAGGGTGAATGGAATCCTTTCTCCTATCCTCGGGAAAGAAGTGTTGACTCCTCAAGAAGCTGAACGATTAGTTCTCGCCCTGGTTAATGAAGAACAAAAAGAAATTCTTTTGGTCAACAAGGAACTTGATTTTTCTTTGGCCTACCAAGATAAAGCCAGGTTTAGGATTAACGCTTATTATCAAAGAGGAACGCTGGCTGCTGCCTTAAGGCTTTTGCCTTTAAGAATCCCTAAAATTGAGGAACTTAATTTGCCAGAAATTTGTCATCAATTTACCAAACTTCGTCAGGGATTTATTTTGGTTACCGGACCCACGGGGCATGGGAAATCAACAACTCTAGCTTCGATTCTTGAAGAAATCAACCAAACCCAGGCGGTTCATATTGTGACCATTGAAGACCCCATTGAATATGTTTTTTCCTCTCAAAAAAGCATAATTTCTCAAAGAGAGATGAGGGGCGATACCCATTCTTGGGAGATTGCCTTAAGATCTTGCTTGCGAGAAGATCCTAATATAGTTATGGTTGGTGAGATGCGAGATTATGAAACAATTGCCTCGGCTTTAACCATTGCTGAAACCGGACATTTAGTTTTTGCTACTTTACATACTAATTCGGCAGCCCAAACGATGGATAGAATTGTTGATGTTTTTCCTGAACATCAACAGGCACAGGTTAGAATGCAATTCTCCCTCACCCTGGAGGCAATTTTATCCCAAAGACTACTTCCAAGTTTGGATGGTGGGAGAATTCCTGCCTGTGAAATTTTAGTTTCAACTCCGGCAGTTCGAACTGCGATTCGCGAAGGCAAAACCCATCTTGTTGACAATATTATTCAGACTTCAGTTGAATTAGGAATGAAAACTATGGAAATGGATCTTTTACGGTTAGTCAAGGCAGGAAAAATCAGTTTGGAGGTTGCCCAGGCATTTGCCCTTCGACCAGAGGAACTAGCGAGATTAAGTAAAAAGTAGCCAGTAATGGAAAAATTCAGATACAAAGCAAAAGATAATCAAGGAAAAACAATTGAAGGTTTGGTTGAAGCTGCTGATCCAAAAGGAGCGGTCAAGATTCTCCAAAGTAAAGGTTTGCTAGTGATTTCTGTGGTTCCTAAAGGAAAAGATTTAGTAACCGAGTCAAGAGTAGGAATTTTTAGGCGAATTTCCACTTCCGATAAAGTTAACTTCACCCGTCAGTTAGCGACCATGGTGGCCGCTGGTTTGCCATTAACCGATGCTCTAACTATTCTTGAAGCTCAAGCCTCTCCGGCAATGGCCAAGGTGGTGGGGGAAATTTTACGAGAGGTGGAGGGAGGCGGAAGCCTGAGTAAGGCCCTAGAAAAGCACCCTAACGTTTTTGACCAAGTTTATGTTGCTTTAGTTCGCTCAGGGGAAAGCGCGGGAATTTTGGATAATATCTTGACTCGGTTGGCAGAAAATCTAGAAAAAGACAGAGAATTCACGAGCAGGGTAAAAGGAGCGATGTTGTATCCGGCGATTGTCATTGGAGGAATGGTCTTGGTGGCAATAATTATGATTTTATTTGTAATTCCCAAGCTGACCACTTTATATGAAGAATTTCAGGCAGAGTTGCCTTTACCAACTAAGATTTTACTTCAGGTTTCCAAACTTGCCACCAACTTTTGGTGGCTTGGGGTGGCTGGGTTAATTGGTTTGGTTTTTATCATTCCTCAATTATTGAGAAATCCAACTCTAAAAAAAAAGTACGATAAGTTGTATTTTCGAACTCCTATTATTGGTAGTTTGCGTAAGCAGATAATGTTTACCGAATTTACCCGAACATTGGGACTTTTAGTCAGCGCCGGGGTTTTAATTGTTGACGCCCTAGAAATTGTTCGTCGTTCATTGGGTAGCCCGCTTTATGAGGAGGCAATTGCCCAGGCTGAGCAAAATGTTCAGCGCGGCTTTCCTCTAGCCGTTGCTTTGGCGGAAACAGGAATTTTTCCGCCTATTTTGCCTCAAATGATTTCTGTTGGCGAAGAGACAGGAAAACTAGATGAGGTTCTAGCTAAGGTCTCTGCTTATTTTGAGCAGGAATCTACCCAATCAGTTAAAAACTTGACAACCGCTTTGGAGCCACTTATCATGATTGTATTGGGAGTGGGAGTTGGATTTTTGATAATTTCCATCATTATGCCAATTTATAATTTAACCAGTAAGTTTTAAGAACCTGCTTCGCAGAACCTTGTTTCTCGAAGCTCGAAATAGAAAGGGGGTGAAAAAATGAAAAGAATAAGAGGTTTTACGATGATTGAGCTTTTGATTGTCATTGCCGTGATTGGTATTTTAGCAGTGGCCGTTCTGTCGGCAATTAACCCGCTTGAGCAAATTAACCGGGGTAGAGATACTGGTCTAAGATCCGATTCGGAACAAATATTAGGCGCTGTTGAGAGATTTTATACCATCCAGCAATATTATCCTTGGCAGATAAAAGTCAACGACCCAGTTGACGATGTAATTGCGTGGACAGCACTGCCAGACGCTACGGATGGAACCACTACAGTATTAGCTAAGCTATCCCAAACAGGAACAGAGGAAATTAAAAAGTCTTTTTCCGAGAGACTGACGAGAGCCGAGTATAAGTTATTTATTTATAAAGCATCAGGGACGGAAAATAGTACCTACGTGTGCTTTAGCCCTAGATCGGCATCTTTTCAGACAGAAGCCGCAGCCAAGTGCGCAGCCATTTTACCTTCGGATTGGCCAACATCAGCCTGTAACAATCCTGGGACTGATTGTGGCACAAAGAAGAATTGTGTCTGTTTGCCATAATAATGATTTGGTGTTTTTTGTTTCTGCTGGGTCTTTGTGTTGGGAGTTTTTTGAATTGTGTTGTTTGGAGGCTAAATCACGACTGCTCGCCATTACGCGGGCGCTCGTTTTGCCCGAAGTGTAAGCATAAATTGGGCTGGAAAGATAATATTCCCCTTATCTCTTTTGTTTTACTTCGGGGGAAATGCCGTTACTGTCACTCCCCTATTAGTTGGCAGTACCCAATTGTCGAGTTGGCAACCGGAATTTTGTCAGTAGTCAGTCTTCAGTTGTCAGTCTTCAGAGGGGACAGCTTCCTGTCTGCTGTCTACTGTCTACTGATTACTTACGCCCTAATTATTATTTTCATCTCCGACCTTCGTTATCAAACAATTCCAGATGAGATTGTTTTTCCAGCAATAATTTTGGCAATTCTCTACTCCATTCTCTATTCTCCATTCTCCATTCTAAATTCTCTTTTAGCTGGAGCAGGTGCCGCTGGCTTTTTTTATTTTTTGGTTTCAATTACCCGAGGTCGAGGCATGGGAATGGGAGATGTAAAATTAGTCGCTTTAATGGGTTTGGTTTTGGGTTGGCCTAAAATCGTGGTGGCTTTATTTCTGGCTTTCTTGACAGGAGCACTTATTGGTGTAATACTGGTCATAATGGGCGAAAAAAGACTAAACTCCCATATTCCTTTTGGTCCGTTTCTAACAGCGGCAACTTTAATTAGTTTATTTTGGGGAGGTTTAATTTGGCAATGGTATTTAGAAAAAATAATGGGTTGACAATGGTTGAGTTAATAATCGTTTTGGCGATTCTTTCTGTCTTTATTCTGGTTGCTATTTTTACCTACCTAGGTCAACTAGCTAAAGGCAGAGATGCCAGAAGAAAAGCTGATTTGGATAAAATCCAAAATGTTTTAGAGGATTATCTAAACGACAAAATTTGTTATCCAGACGATTTGGTTTGCGGAACAGACTTTGCTCCTTATCTTAACCAGATTCCCTGTGATCCAATAAATAATATCTACTATAATTATTTTTATTCTTTTGACTCAACTAAAACCTGCAAGGGTTGGTATAAAATCTATGCTAAGTTGGAAAATACAAAAGATCCGATTATTGAAAAGGTCGGTTGTGCTGGCGGTTGTGGACCATCAAGAAATTATAATTACTGGGTTTCCAGTCCAAATATGAGTGAAGTAGCCCAAACACATCCAGCCGAAGATTGGTGGCCCACGATTGCTGGGGTTTCACCTCCGCCCGGCGGATCACCAACTCCTCCTCCGGGAGTAACTCCAACCCTTTCACCAACCCCGGGAGCAAGTCCAACTCCAGCTGGTTCACCAACTCCTACTCCAACTATTGATATTTCTAAAACTTATTTTGGTTGCTTTTCTGGTGTCTGCACTCAACTGCCGGGGCCAGTCTGTTCGCCAAATTATTTAGGATATCCAAATTGTGATCCTGGTGGTGTTAATCTTTGTGGAAATCCGCAAAATGAATGTAAGTAACAATACAAAAAAAGGTTTTACTTTAATTGAGCTTTTGGTGGTTATCGCCATTTTGGGTCTTTTGGCAACGATTGGGTTAGGAAGTTTTCAAAGTTCCCAGATAAAAGGTCGGGATGCCCAACGCAAACACGATTTAGGTCAAATCCAAAAGGCCTTGGAGATGTATTATAATGATTATAAAGCCTATCCAGACGCTATTAATTTTGGTGCCACCTGGGAGGATGCCCAAGGTACAATTTACATGAAGACAGTTCCTAATGATCCTAGGGGATGTAGTTATAAATATGTTCAAAAAAGTAGTGGCACTGGATATGCTTTATATGCCCGTTTGGAAAATTTGCAAGATAGAAGCATTAAGTCGTATACTGAAAGTTGCTGTGGCACCAATGATTGCAATTATGCTGTTGCCAGCACGAACGTAACACCATGAAAAAAGGTTTTACTTTAATTGAGCTTCTAGTAGTAATTTCCATCATTGGAATTCTAGCCGCTTTGATTATGGTAAATTTTAATGCCGCCCGAGAAAGAACTCGGGATGTCCAGCGAAAATCAGACCTAGACCAGATTAAAAAAGCCTTAAGGATGTATTATAATGATAATAATTTCTATCCGGTTAACGGGACACTAGTTTGGGGAAGCCCATTTCAATCAATAAGTGGTGGTATGATTTATATGAAGATTTTACCTCACGATCCTTCCTATCAAGCCGCCACTGGCACGCCAGAATATAGTTACAACCAGACTTTGACTGGTCAAGATTTTTGCCTTAAAGCAAGCTTGGAGAATAAATCAGATGGTGATATTAACAAGTCACAAACCCGTTGCGCCGCTGCCTGTAGTGGTATAGCTATTGACACCGATGATTATGTCGCTTGTGCGGACTGAATTAGATGTTAGATAATAGATGTTAGATGATAGGAGGTGAGTGGATAAATGAAAAATGAGAAATTAAAAATTTGCTGGCTTGCCCTGAGGAGCATGGCGACGAAGGGTTTTACTTTAATTGAATTATTAGTGGTCATCTCAATTATTGGGATTTTAGCCTCATTGGCAATGGTGAGTTATTCCGGAGCTCAAAAGCAAACCCGCGATACCCAAAGAAGGTCTGATCTTGGTCAATACCGGAACGCTTTGGAGAGTTACGCCGCTTCCAACAATGGTGTCTACCCTGTGGCGGGTGCAGGCGCAATAACCAGTATTTGCGGTACTGGCAAGGCTTTGGAAAAATTCATTGCCAGTTGTCCTGCTGACCCAATTGGGGGGACTTATGAGTATAGATATGAAAGCGACTCTAGTGGCTTAAAATATCGTATGTGGGTGAATGGAGGGTTAGAAACGGGTGGAACGTGGGTAGTTTGTTATAATGGTAAGACAGGCAAGACCGACAATAATTGGAGTGCTGTAACTACTTTCTGTCCATTTTAAACAGGCTCGATATTTATTTATGATTAAAAATAAAGGTTTTACTCTAATTGAGCTTTTAACAGTAATGACGATTATTGC
>CAYIUX010000041.1:0-6114 GCA_964366795.1 uncultured Gammaproteobacteria bacterium
GATTTAAACTTATTTTTCCTTACCGGCGGGTAATCGCCCAAGGATTAATTGGATTAATTATCGCCCTAATAGTCATTATTTCAGTTTTCTTTGGCCGAAGTCTTTGGAAACTTGAGCAACCTCAGGTTTTAGGGGCGATTTCCCCAGAGCAAACAGTAGGATTATGGGAGATTAAAGAAAAAACTACCCAGATTGAAAACATTATTGGCTATACAATTACTAGTCTGACTGCCCTTGGGGTGGTGGTATTAAAGACAAAATTGGGAATGTAATCATGGAGGATAAAAATGCCTGTTCCGCCAGATTATTATGATCAGGGGATAAAAAGGAACTTATTGCAGTTTATTTGGCACAAGCTCCGCTTTCAGGTAATCAAAAGCCTTTTACCCAAAACTGGAACGCGGGTTTTAGATATAGGCTGTCATGCGGGCACATTTACTGAGGAAATCGCTAAGGCTTTACCTGAGGCTGAGATTTTTGGAATAGATATTGACCGAGCCGCGATCGCTTATGCCAAAAAAATTCGCCCAAGTTTCCATTTTCAGGTAGCGTCCGGAGAAAAGTTACCTTTTTCTGACAAAAGTTTTGACCTGATAACCTGTCTTGAAGTATTAGAGCATGTTGAGAATCCCAAAAAAGTATTGGCTGAAATTAAGCGTTGTCTTAAGGACGATGGGTTATTAATCATTTTGGTGCCAACAGAAAGCCTTCTTTTTCGCTTAATATGGTTTTTCTGGACTAAAGGCAAAGGTCGGGTTTGGCAAAGTGCTCATCTTCACAATTTTAATGGTTATAGAGTCGATAATCTATTAAATAGAGAAAGATTTGAGGTCAAAGAAAGGAAACTTTCCCATTTAGGGATGCTTCAGGCAGTGAAAGCAAAGAAAAAGTGATATATTAATTTATATTTTAATATATAAGATGAAGCAAATAAAAATAATTTTACTGATTCTATTTTTGCTTTTAGTCAATGTTGCCTTGGTTTGGCCGCTGTTTTTGGGCGAGTATGACAAAAATATGGCTTCGATTGGGATTGCTCATATTCTTAACGCTAGGTATTTGTCGAGATTTTGGAATCGAGGCTGGAATCCCTTTTGGTATGGGGGTTTTCCTAATCATTTAATCTATCCCTTGCTGGCACCAATCACCTTGGCTCTAATTCAAAAAATTAGCCTTGTTTTATCAATGGCTCAGGTGTACCGGATTGTGGTCGCCAGCGCCTATGTTTTAACCCCTATCACTTTATTTTTCTTGGTTCGTTATTTTGCCAAGCGAGATCTGATTGGCTTTTTCGCCGCCTTAATTTATTTTCTTGCCCCTTCGGCTAATTATTTTCTCATCCCTGGATTTCGAGGCATTGGGGAATCTCTTGACTTTGCCCCCTGGCAATTACCGATTATTGTTGATTTTGGTGAGGGACCGCATATTATTGCTTTAGCAATAGTTCCCTTGGCGATTATTGCTTATTGGCGGCTTCTTCGTAATCCCAGCTTCTATAAATTTCTGATAGCCGGCTTTTTGATCAGTCTAGTGGTTTCAATTAATCTTTTCTCAGCCTATGCCTTAGGCTATTTCCTCTTAGGGGTTTTCTTTTCCGAAGTAGTTTTGGGAAAAAGCAAGCAAAAATTATCCATAAGTATACTTTTAATACCATTAATATATGGTTTGATGGCTTATTGCTATGATATTTCAATGATAAAATCCTTAGCCGCTTCTGGCTACATTCACCCGGAAAATGTCTTTCGCCTACCGTCAATAACCACTTTATTTTTAATCCTGATTTTTGGCGCTGGACCTTTGCTTTTTGTTCTATATGAAGCTTTTAGAAATAAACCCAAGCTTCAAAATAGCCTCGTCTTGGGTGTCTGGCTTTTTATTTTTTGGGCCATTCCTTATGCCTTCTACAAGGGTTATTGGTTTGGCTCCCAACCCAATCGCTATATGCCGGAATTAAATATGACGGCGGCAATGATTATTGCGACAGCTTTAGTTTGGTTCTATGACTGGGTAAGGCGGAAGTCAGGTAAACTAGGGAGAGCGTCAGGGATAATGTTGTTGGGGATTTACTTTGTCTCAGCTGCTTTGGTGTCGAAAGGATTTATTCAAAATGGCTGGGAGATTGTTTCGCCTAATCCTAATATTCAAGCTACTTCTGAATACAAGATTGCCAAATGGATGGAGAACCATATTGATTATCAAAAAGGAGAGAGGACTTATCTGACTGGCTCGCCTGCATTTTTCTTTAATGAATTTGCTGACGTGCCTCAGATTAGAGGCGATGAGGATAATGCCCAGGCTGACCCCTGGTGGGCAGACGTTGTTTATCAAGTCAATACCGGCCCTGATGGGCAGTTGGCAGTAGGTTGGCTTCAGGCTTACAATGTACGCTATGCTGTGGTTGATTTCAGGGCCGCGACTCCTTATAAAGATTTTAAAAATCCAGGCAAGTTTCGTCTTACTGATGCGAAAACCGTGGCCGAAATTGATGGATTTGAAATCTTGGAGATTCCGGGTGAAAAAGACATCATTCAGGCAGTCGATTTGACTGAGGTTGGAAAGCTTAAACCTTTCTCTCATCCCAAAAAGCCGGTTCTTGATAAAGAAGGCCTGTTGGCTTATCTTGAGGCGATTGAAAAGCCAGCCGGAGTGAAAATAGATTATTCTTATCAATATCGAACTAATCCTGATTTGGTGGTGGCTAAAGTCTCTGGGGCAAATGAGAAGACAGGCATTTTGTTTAAATCAACTTATGATGGAGGATGGAAAGCGGTGGTTGGGAAGACAGAAGACAGAAAACAGAAAACGGAAATAACAAAAATTGGGCCGGATTTGATGCTGGCTAAACCTGGGATAGTCGGTGATTATACTCTCCAGCTTTCTTATCACCGGCCTTTAGTCGAATATTTAGGTTACGCCACTACCGCAGGAACAGTAATTATCTTGGGAATTTTAATCTTTAAGAAAAGGAATTTTGAGATGGGATTTATTAAAAATGAAGAATAAAATTTTAAATATCTTTTTGAATATTTGCTCCTTAATTTTGATAGCAGGAATGGTTTTGACAGTAGCTTATTTAACCAGGCTTTTAACAGGTAATCCTAAGGGAATTGATACCTACGCCTATTTAACAAAAATTAGATTGACTCTACAACATTTTCCCCATATTAATTGGAACCCTTATTGGGATTCAGGCACGCCTTTCTTTATTTGGTCTTATCCGCCTTTATCGATGGTTTTGGTTGCTGCCATGGTTAAAATTTTAAGTATTACTCCAGGTCAAGGATTGACAATCATGGCGGCGAGCAGTTTTATTCTTTTAGGCTGGGGAATTTATTATTTTATTTGCCAGATAACTAAAAATAGGCTGGTTGCTCTGTTGACGATTTTGGTTTTGGTTTCTTCGCCTGCTTCTTGGTCTTGGTGGAATGGAGGTAATTATGTTCGAGTTTTTGGTCTGGGAATGATGAGTTTAGCTCTTTTTCTTGGCGTTCGTTATCTTGAGACAATCGTTCTTAATCAAAGGCTTAAAAGCGCCTATATTTTAGCTGTTTTAGGTTTCGGTTTGGCTTTAATGTCCCACCTCCTACTCGGAGGAGTAAGTTTTGTTTTAATTTTTCTTTTCTTTTTCTTTACTAATCTTTCTTGGCGAAAAAAAATAGCTGAATTTTTAAAGCTTTTTTTACCCTCTTTTGCCTTGGCGGCTTATTGGTATTTGCCTCTTTTTTTAACCGGGAAACCTGCTTCTCGTTTTGTTGGTCGTGATCCCGCCTTTCCAATCTCCTGGAAGAACTTTTTAAGGCCAACTCCAGGAGAAGAAAATTTTTCTTTATCAACTAATGTCATAGCATTTTTAGCCATAGGGCTGACTTTGTTTTTAATTATTTTCTTGTTTAGAAAATTAAAAATCAATCGCTTCCAAAAGGGAGTAGTCTTAGCTTGGTTTACCGCCGTTTTTGTAGGCTTTCTGTATAACACCATTGGTCATTTACCCATCTATCCTGAAACTTGGTATATTATTGGTTTTCCGCCAATCACGGCTTTTTCGATGTTTGGCATCATCACGGTAATTTTTGGTGGCTTGATTTTGGGGATAGCAGTTAAGGGAATAAGAAATGTTTTGGGTTCATTAATAGTAATAGGGGCATTGGGGGGAGCGGCTTTGGGAATTTGGTACGACTTGCCTGGTTTGAGAGGAGGGGTTGATGATGTTCTTATTCCAGGAAGTCTTCAAAGCCTTAATCAACAAGCAGTTTCCGTTAAATATTCCTTAAATTATCGCTATGGAACCGACTCCGCTTTTGTGGCTGACTGGTTTAATTGGAGGTATGATAGCTATCAAACTCGTGATTATTTCGGTCAAGGGATTACCTATCCTGATTGGCAGAATTGGTTTGAAACTGCGGTTTGGTATTGGGAAAATAATTACCCTGAAACTAAATTCTTGCTTGATTGGTATGGGGTTCGAGAGTTTTTTGTTGGCGATCCACACTTTAAATACCAGAAATTCCTTAAAAGACCAAGAGAATTTTCAGTAGAGAACCATAAGACTTTAGCTTGGCAAAAAGACTTGCCGCCACTTGAGCTTTATCAGTTTGAGTATCCAGGTTCATCGCCAATTTTCAGTGCTAGAAATGCCCCAGTCGTTTTGTTAATTGGAAAAAAACAGGGTTATGAGTACTTCTTAAGAGCCTTGGCCCAAACTGGACTTGATAGTCAAGAGATTATTCCCATAAGAGGTGGGGAAGCAATTGATCGTTTTGACGATAAAGAATTGGCTAAATTTGATGGTTTGGTTCTTTACGAATACACCTATAAAAATAAAACTAAGGCGATGGATCTTCTTAAAAACTATTTAGGGAAAGGAAGGACAATTTTTTGGGAGACGCACGGTAGTCCGGAGAGAGAAGAGGAAGTCTTACCAGAGATTTTGCCTATCCAGAATTTTTCTAAACAGAGGATTTGGGATGATTGGGAGATTCAGGGAGGAAAAAGCCTAAAGACTGGGAGCGAGGTCTTAATGGAAAAAGCAGGAATACCCCTGATTATATCTTGGGAAAAGGCGGGAGGGAGGGTAATTTGGAGCGGTTTAAACCTACCTTTTTTGATCTTGGAGAAAAGATCTAGTGAGGATATATCCTTTTTAGAGAATTTGCTAGTGGAGGAAATAGTAAAAATAGAAACAACAAGAGAGATTAGTTTTGAGGCAAGTTTTCCCAATCCTGAGAGAAGGGAAATAAACATTTTTTCACCGGCTAAAGGAGTGCTTTTAAAAGAATCTTATTTTTTTAATTGGCATGCACGGGTTAATCATAAAAAGGTTAGAATTTATCGGGCCGGACCGGATTTAATGTATATTTTTTTGCCTACGGGGAATAAAGAAAAAGCGATTTTTGAATATAAAATTTCTTTTCTTGAGAAAGGGAGTTGGTTAATCTCTATTTTGACGTTTCTTGGTGTTTTGGTTTATGCCCTAGAGGGAATTTTATTGCCAGAAGGATTAATTAGGAGACCATTGGCTCCAGCTCTAAATTCAGTTAACAGATGGAAAAAAAAGGTCCTTGGTTGGTGGGAGAAGGAGGAAGGGTGAAATGCGAAGATTGAAGCTGGTTTTTCAAGGAATATATTTTTTATTTGCCTTAACAATAGTGGGTGCAATTTCTTATGTTTTTGGTCACCGTCTTTTATTTGGAATAATCCATGGTAATGATTTCCCCTATGCCTTAACTTATACAACTTGGCTCAATCGGTTTTTTCCTCGGATGCCATTTTGGTTTCCCCTGCAAGGAGGGGGGCAGTCTTTTGTTCAAAGTAACCAACTAGGAGCTTATTATTTATCAATACTTCTTGAGCGGTTATCCTCTTTCGACCTTCTTCAGACATTTCGTCTTTGGGCATTTTTAGCTGTTCCCCTGACTTGTTTTGGAATCTATGTTTTCGTCTGGCACAAACTAAAAAGTCAAACTGTCGCCCTTTTGGCTGCTTTCTTTTATCCCCTCTCTCAAGCTACTTGGAATTGGCTTTATGATACTGGGCTTTACGCCCAGGCTGTTTCTTTGATTTTTGTGATACCAGTAATCCTTTTTTTTGATCTGTACCTTAGCTCTTCCTCCGAAG
>CAYIUX010000042.1:0-5231 GCA_964366795.1 uncultured Gammaproteobacteria bacterium
TAGAGACTTTAACCCAACCAACATTGATCTTACCCATGCGGTAAGCAAATCCATTTCAATCGGAGATCACGTGTGGATAGGCAGGAGAGCAATCATCCTGAAAGGCGTGACAATCGGCGATCGCTCCGTCATCGCCGCCGGCGCCGTCGTGACCCGTGATGTTCCACCTGACTCTATTGTCGCAGGCAATCCGGCAAAGATCGTAAAAACCATCAAGCCCAACCCCGCCAGTATCGACCGCGCACTGGCTACCATTAAAAAACTGCAGAGTAAAGCATGAACACTTCTTTCGCTCCATTATTTACCCATAGATCGTTCTTACTGGTCGCGCACTATGCAACGTTTGCCTATCAGGATTTGCTTTTTACCTATCTGACCCGGCACAACGCGCGGCACACCCAACACAAGCGACACCCCATCCGGGGCCGACGGATCCTGATGAAGTGGCTCAAAAAAATCCAAATTTATGGAGAAAGTTAGTTGCTCAGTCAGTTCCAGTTTATGATTATTTTTTAAACTCGGCTTTTTCAAGGTTTGATTCAAAAACAACTGAAGGGAAAAGAAAAATTGGTCAAGAACTAATTCCCATCCTTTCAAGGATTACCGATAAAATAGTCCAGGCTCATTATATTCAAGTATTGGCGGAAAGACTGAGGGTTGATAAAGAGGCGGTGGTAGCCCAAATAGAGAAATCGAGAAGTGAGGAACAGGAGGTGGGTTTACCCCGAGGGTTTACCCCGAGGGGTGGAGAGAGACCCGTCTTTGCTGAGGCTTTGGGGGGCGAGGGAAAAACAAGGCGAGAAATCGTTGAGGAATATCTTTTAGCGCTTTGTTTTCAATCAGGTAAATGGAACAATCTTCAAAAACGGGAGGTTCTGTCATTGGTCATGACTCCTCGTTTTGCCGGAATTTTGGGAATTCTGACGACTTATCTGAAAAAATACAAAAGTTGGGAAAGTGAACGATTGGCTAAAATGTTACCAGCAGAGCTGGTTGAAGTTTTTAACCAACTTTATCTTTTAAATCTTGGTGATTTAGTGACTGATGAGGAGAAATTTGAGGGAGAATTCCAAAAAACCCTAAGTCTTTTGCGAGAGATTAATTTAAGAGAAAAACTTAAGGAAATTTCCCAGAAAATTAGACAGCTGGAAGCCATGGAAAAGCCATCAAAACAGGATAAGAAGAAACTGAAGATTCTTGGTCAAGAATTTCGGGATTTGACAACCCATTTAGTAAAAACTGAGGTATAATAAGCAGAGCTTGATGCTACGCAATAAGCATAGCTTGTTGCTGCGCAATGAAGATATGGCAAAAAAGAAAAAAATTGACACCAGAAAACTAATTGAAAAAGGTAAAAAGCAGGGTTTTATTACCCAAGAGGAAATTTTGCAGCTTTTTCCTGACGCTGAGGAACGAATAGAAGAGCTAGATGCGTTGTATACAAATTTGCTAGCTAGGGGGGTTGATGTTTTTGAAACCGTGACTGAACAAGAGATTTCCGAAGACGAAAAGGCAACTAGCGAGCTGGGAAAAGAACTTGAGATTTTAGCCACTCTAGAAGACAAAACTTTAACTGATCCAGTCCGGATGTATCTTAAAGAAATCGGGAGAATTCCCCTTTTGGTGGCGGTTGAAGAAGTTGATTTGGCTCAAAAAATTGAAAAAGGCAGCCGAGCAGCTAGGAAAAAATTAATTCAATCTAATTTACGATTGGTGGTTTCCATTGCCAAAAAATATGCTGGTAGAGGAATGAGCTTTTTAGACTTAATTCAAGAAGGGAATCAGGGGTTAATGCGGGCGGTGGAAAAATATGATTGGAGAAGAGGATATAAATTTTCAACTTATGCCACCTGGTGGATTCGCCAGGCAATTACCCGGGCAATTGCCGACCAGGCGAGAACCATTCGGATTCCTGTTCATATGGTAGAAACCATCAACAGGCTTATCAGAATTCAGCGAAGATTAATGCAAGAATTGGGTCGAGATCCAACCCCAGAGGAGATTGGTGAGGAAGCAGAACTCAGTGCCGATAGGGTCAGGGAGATTTTCAAACTTGCTCAAGAAACCACTTCCTTGGAAAAGCCAGTCGGAGAGGAAGAAGATTCTTTATTGGGAGATTTTATCGCCTCGGACCAGCCGACGCCTTATGATACTGCCTCAAAACAACTTTTAAAGGAAAATATTGAGGAAGTTTTACATACTTTATCTGACAGGGAGGCAAAAGTTTTAAAAATGAGATTTGGTTTAGGAGGCTACAAACAGATGACTTTGGAAGAAGTGGGTCGAGAGTTTGGAGTTACCCGGGAGCGGATTCGCCAAATTGAAGCCAAGGCCCTCAGAAAGCTTAAACATCCATCAAGAAGAAAAAAACTCCAGGACTATTTGGAGTAAAAGATGCTCCCCCTAGTGGACGATTTTAGAACTTGTTTAGTGTAATGATCTTTTTGATTATACAAAATTACTTTTTAAAACAAGTTTTTAAAGGTTTAATTGCCAAGACTAAAGCAATTATTAAAAACCAGGCCCAATGAATACTCATTACCCAATTTGCAAATCCGGGCCAAGCAGAAACCAAAAACAAAGTAGCAAATACAACCGACCATTTAATTAGGCCTATATCCCAAAGTCCAAAATTCTTAAAATTCATTTTTCACCTCCTTTCTGTTCTTAAAAAGATTATACCAGAAGTGGTTTTGAGGCTAAAAACGAAGCTCCGGGGGTGCGATTCGAACGCACAACCCTTCGCTTAACAGGCGAGCGCTCTACCATTGAGCTACCCCGGATTGTTAAGTCTAATTATAGCAATTCTTCATTTAAATTACCATTTTTTAACGTGCGAAATTGATAATTTTTCGGTAAAAGTTAAAAAGCCTTACTAAGAATTTTGAATTTTAAGAGGTTTCTGATAAAATAGAGCAAGTTTTTTTAAATATAAAATGACAGAAGCTGAAGATAGTTTAATACTACCAAAAGATATAGACTCCAGAAGCACCGTTGAGGCGGTTCGAACTCGTCTTGAGAAAAAGCAGGGTGGTGCTGAATTTTCCATAACATTAGGAGATATTACTGAGGCAGATGTTGACGCTATCGTTTGCCCTTCTAATCCGGGATTGGAGTTTGCTGGTTTTGGGGGCGTGCAATTGGCAATATCCAAAAAAAGCGGAATGGAGACTTTTCAAGAGGCAGAAAGAAAAGCACAGGAATACGTGAGAACAACTGGAGGTGTAGCCTCTGATGAGGGTTTAAGGGGAGTTCCTCTGGGTTTTGCCTCTGCTACTACTGCTGGTGAACTTCGGAGAATTAAATCGATAATTCACGTAAATAGTATGAGGTCTGAAAGAGGCAAATCTCCTTGTGATGAAGAAGTAGTAAGGCTTTCCGTGTCCAGTGCTTTGACAGAAGCGGATAGAGCTGGTTTAAAGTCAGTGGCTTTTCCAGCAATAGGCACGGGTATTTGGGGAATGAGTTTAGAAGAATCCCTGAGAGGAACAGTTCAAGGAGTTAAAGACCATTTTGATGCACAGCCAGATTCAAAGGTTGAAAAAGCTACTTTTGTTGTTTATGCTCCAGCTACTTCAGAAAACGCACGGTCACTCCAAGAGACTCTTTTTAACAGAGTGCTTCTATCTTTTTCAAAGAAGTAATTTAAGATTAGCTTGATGGATAATTTAAAAGCTACCGTCAGTAACTGTTTTGCTTGTTGTGCCATCGCTTCTGGGTATTTAAGCAAACTTATCCACTCCAGAGTTCGAAAATCGTCCCATCGGGCGAGCATTGACTTGTAAAAAGCCTCTTTTTCGAACTTTTGGTATAATTTGAACATGACAGGTGATTTTGGAGAGGAAAAAACAGAGATCACTGAAACACTGTCGCTAAAGGAAGGTTTATTTAAAGGTGCTGTTCACGAGTTGGGACATTTCTATTGTGCAAAAGAGTTGGGGTGGAAAACAAAGGAGCCACCAAGGTTAGTATTAACAGTTGGTCCGGACGTAACAGGAAAGGTAAGAGTGAAAGGAGATATTGATTTGGATGTAACCGAGTCTGACCCTTCTAAGCCAAATAAAGTCTTTTTTGCTGCAGGATACGCAGCAGAACAATTAAACGGTTGTTTTACGAATTATTATTCCCAGGAGGATAACGACCAGATTCCTTCAGGAGCTATTGATGAGGCAGTAAATGTGGCAAAAGGAATCGTGGAACCCTATTCCCGGGAAATTACTAATATCGCAAATCTGATGGTCGGTAAAATTGAGGGAAAGGGAAATGGGGTATTTAGCTTCGAACCAGCAGATTTAGGTGTTGAAGATTTAGTAAAGAAGTGACGGTTTTAAGTTTGTTCTGAGGAGTAATGTGCAAGAGGTTCACCTGGAGTGTCGAGGTGTCTAAATGGATAATAATTGACTGGTTTGTTTAAGAGCAATATCTGGGTAGTCAAAGAGCCCGAACCAGTTAACTTTTCTAAAATCGTCCCATCGGGCGAGCACTTCGACTTCACTCAGTGTAAACTAGCTTCAGAAAGCCCAATTTGATGGGTCCTTTTTGTGGTAGAATGCAGCTGATGAGTAAAGAACGATTATCATCAGAAGAATCTTCCTACTTCGGATTGCAAGCCTTATGGGGTGCCACAAAGCATATGGGAGGGTTAAAGGCTACAGAAGAATTAAGGGAATCATGCCATATAGACAAAGACAAGTATATCTTGGAAGTCGGTTGCGGTACGGGAATGACTGTTTGCTACCTTGCAAAAAGGCATGGCTGTAGGGTGGTTGGGGTAGACATTTCTGAAGGGATGATTGGTTGGTCAACTAAAAGGGCAAAAAGAGCAAGGGTAGAGGATAGGGTTGAATTTAAAGTGGGAGATGCACAGGACCTTCCTTTTAAGGATGCCCTTTTTGACGCTGTTATTTGCGAGTCCGTAACCGCATTTGTAGATAAACAGAAAGCATTAAGCGAGTATATCCGGGTGACAAAGCCAGGAGGTATATCGGGCTTAACGAGGCGACTTGGATAAAGGCAGCGCCTCCAGAGGTGGTTAAATATCTCTCTCACGCTATTGGTAAAGCAGAGTTTCTAACTTCTGATGGGTGGAAAGAATTGTTGGAAGGGTCTGGATTGAAAGACATAAGTATAAGAATCTACAAAGTCAGCGCTTTAAGCCAGTGGATGAATGAAATGAGACAGTTCGATTCTCTGGATTATTTAAGAGCATGGAGCAAATTCCTATCCCTGCT
>CAYIUX010000043.1:0-4946 GCA_964366795.1 uncultured Gammaproteobacteria bacterium
AATATAAAGTTGAGGTTTTAAGTGAGGGAAGTGGCGGTTCATATAATCTCTTGATCGGACAATTAACGCAGAAACAGGACATTTGGAGTAGTTATCAAGATAGCATAGGCAGTGGTGAGACCGATACTTACGCCGTTCCCGTCGATAATACTCTCACTACGACTGATTCTTATCTTGCCAATCTTATAAATTTAAAACTCAAAAATCTTCTTAATAAAATTCGCCAACAAAAAATAAACCCCCTTATTAAAGCAAAACTAACAAGCAAAGCTTTAAAAATTTTAGGGCAAACAAAACCCATACCAATACTTTTAAACCTTGAAAAGGATAAGCTGACTCAAAAATTTGTTCAAAGGGCAATTGAGGAAACAATAAATGCCATCGATTACGCCGAAAAATTTAATCCAGCTTCCTTGCCTTCTCTTAGAGAAATCCTTGACCTTCTCGGTCAACTTCACCAACTTTTAGAGGATTAAACTCCATGACACGATACAATAATTTCACACAAAATTTTCCTTAAGGATAAATCTGTGAGGAATGAGCAAACAACCGAAACTAACCGAAAAACAAATAGCAAAACTCTCTGCTTTTCTTGTTCAAAAATTTGAAGAGAAGAAACAACAGAGAAGATATGCCCAAGTTAAGCTTGTCCTTTCTATTCTTGGAAAAGGAATTCTTCTCCCGATGATCTTTATTGCCCCAGGGACGGCAAAATTGACAAAAGACTTATTTAAAAACGAAAAAGGGTGGAATACCTGGAAACGATATAACCTTAACTATCTACGCCAGACAATCAGAAGACTTAAAAAACAAAAGTTGATTGAGATCGACGAGGACGAAAACGGCAAACAGGTCGTCAAATTATCTAAAAACGGCAAACAGAAAATCCTAAGATATGCTATGGACGAACTAGAGATAAGTACGTCCGGTGTTTGGGACAGGAAATGGCGTCTGGTAATCTATGACATTCCCAGCAAAAAGAAACGCCTTCAAAATTTGGTTAGGGAAACTCTGAAAAGACTCGGGTTTCTCAAGCTGCAGGCAAGCGTTTATCTTATTCCCTTCCCCTGTTTTGATGAAATAGAATTCCTAAGAGAATATTATGGCCTTGGGGACAATATTAAAATTTTGATCGTTACAGAACTGGAGGAAGACGCCGCTTACCGAACTTATTTTGGAGTTTAAAGAATTTAAATATAATAACATAAATATCACTTAACTTACACAATTTCGTCCTTAAGGACAAATCTGTGACACAGGGGGTGAGGTGCGGATTCCTCAGAGAGATTCTTGATTTGCTTGGAAAACTCGGTCAACTTATTTCTTCCAACACTACACCTTAGTAAAATTGTGGGTGATGAAGGATTTGAACCTTCGACCTCTACGATGTGAACGTAGCGCTCTTCCGCTGAGCTAACCACCCTTGGCCTAATTTTAACAAATCTCCTCTTGTTAGACAATTTTTAAGGGATTATAATCAATTTGTATGTCAATCTTCAGAAAAATTGGGGCGATTTTTTTGGACTTCGTTGAGATTGTCGTTATTGCCTTGGCAATGTTTGTCATTATGTATCTGTTTTTGTTTCAACCCCATCAAGTCAAAGGCAATTCAATGTATCCCAATTTCTACGATAACGAATATCTTTTAACTGATAAAATTTCCTACCGTCTAAATCAACCAAAACGAGGTGAGGTGATTATTTTTAAAGCCCCAAAAAATGAAGATTATGACTACATTAAAAGAATAATTGGTTTGTCCGGAGAAACAGTTAAAATTAGTAAGGGCAAGGTTTGGATTAACGGAAATCTTTTAAAAGAGTCATATTTGCCTGAAGATTACCAAACCTTTGGGGGAAACTTTTGGCAGGAGGGTCAAAGCATCCCTGTTCCCACAAATCAGTATTTTGTCATGGGAGATAATCGCAGCCATAGTTCAGATTCAAGAGATTGGGGTCCGGTTCCAAAAGAAAATATCATTGGCAAGGCTTGGTTTAGATATTGGCCTCTTAACCAAATAGGTTTAATCCCAATTGCCCAATATTAAATTATTCCCTGGTTATTCCTTTGTAGATTTTTTGAAGTCTTTCTTCGGTTACTTCCAGATTACCCTTAAGAACAATTACCAATCTGGTCTCTGCTCGAGAACGAGTAACTTTAATTTTTGTTTTCTCGTCCCCACCCAAAGCCTGATGAATTTTGTCTCTTAATTGGTCAATCTCATCAGAAATTATTAATGGGGGTTTAGCCCCTGTTAGATCGTAAGATGGTTGTTTTGCTTTTTTTCTAATCCTTCTGGCAATATCCTCTGTCCGCCTAACTGAGGCTGATTCGCGAAGAACAATTTTATAACCCTCAACCATTAATCTATGGTCCTCAATCCCCGCCAAGGCCCGAGCATGACCCTCGGTAATTAAACTAGAGAGTAATCCATCTTTTAAGGCATCGGGAAGGTTCAAAAGTTTAATTGAATTTGAAATATAGGAGGGGCTTTTGCTAATTCTTTGAGAAATTTCTTTATTACTTAAACCAAACTCTTCCATTAAGCGAATAAAGGCTTGGGCTCTTTCGAGCGGATTTAAATCTTCCCTTTGAACATTTTCAACCAGGGCCATCTCAAGCATTCCTTGAGGGCTGGTTTCTTTAATAATCGCCGGAACCGTCTTTAATCCGGCTGTTTTAGCTGCCCGCCAGCGGCGTTCTCCGGCAATTATTTGGTAACCGGCTGGAGTTTTTGCCACCACCAATGGCTCTAAAACCCCATGTTCCTTGATTGACTCAACTAATTCAGCCAATGACTCAGGGGTAATTACCCCTCTTGGTTGAAGAGGATTTGATTGAAGAGAATCGACATCAAGCTCAACTACTTGCTGTTCAGCCATAGAAATAGTAACTAGTGATTAGTGATTAGTGATTTGGTAACAGTAACAATTTTTTTACCAAAACGCGTCTTAAACTTAACAATCCCTTCTTTAAGGGCGTACAGGGTGTGGTCTCGACCCCTACCTACGCCTTCACCCGGATGAAATTCAGTCCCTCGTTGTCTGATTAATATATTGCCAGCAATAATTTTTTGACCCCCAGATACCTTCAATCCCAATCTTTTGCCTGGACGGCGGCTTTTTTGCCTTGTTTTTCCACCAGCTTTAGTTTTTGCCATTTTCTTACATAATAGATAAAATTTTCACGCGTGTCAAGAGTGAACGGAAGCCTTTCACCCGACGGTATCTTGATTTTGCTTTATAGGTTGCCACCCGAATTTTTTTACCCTTAAACTGGTCAACTATTTCAGCCTCGATTTTAGCGTTTTTCACCAAAGGTTGACCGATGGCAACCTTTTTTTCATCCACGAAAAGCAAAACCTCCTCAAGGGTCAATGACTTTCCCTTTTCTCCGTCAATCTTATCCACCGCAATTTCATCGCCCTCGGCAACTTTGTATTGTGATCCACCAATCTTTACGACTGCGTATTTTTTCATCGAAGATATTTTACTTCATTTTTCTTAATAAATCCAGCCATATTTTCAATTATTCCCAGACTAATCAAAACCGCCACCAGAGAACTGCCACCAGAAGAGATAAGAGGAAGAGTAATACCGGTAATTGGCAACAAGCCAAGATTCATACCAATATTTATAAAAATCTGGCTAAAAATCATCGTGAAAATACCAAGGCAAATAAGCATTCCAAACCTATCTTCTGTTTTTCGAGCAATAGTCAAAATTCGCCAAAGAAGAATGGCAAAAAATGAAAGCAAAATCAATGCTCCCAAAAATCCTAATTCTTCAGCTAAGGAAGCAAAAATAAAATCAGAATGTCTTTCGGGAAGAAATCTTAAATGGGATTGGGTTCCCCTACCCAATCCCCGACCCAAAAATTGCCCAGAACCAATGGCGATTATTGATTGAATAATATTGTAACCAGACTTAAGTGGATCGGCAAAGGGATTTATAAATGTATAAATTCTTTGCCTTTGATAATCTTTTAAGAATTGCCAAATTAAAGGCAGAACAATAACAAAAAAACCAAAACCGCTCACTAACCACCGCCAACTTATACCGGCTGCCAAAATAATTCCCAGCCAAATTAAAATTACCACCAAGCTACTTCCTAAATCGGGTTGAGTAAAAATTAAAAACGCTGGTAAAATAAGGAGCAATCCGCCAAGAAAAATTTTTTTAAGAGTTAATTCCTCGCCTTCAGAAAAAAACCAGGCAAAAAACAAGATTAAAAATGGCTTAACTAACTCCGAGGGTTGGATGGTTAAGCTCCCAATCTGAATCCAACGAATGGCTCCTCGAGTAATTGTTCCAAACAAAAGAGTAATCCCCAGAAAAATTAATGACCCAAAATAAAAAAACCAAGAAAATTTTGGGTAAATCCGCCAATCAATTCGACTGAAAAGAAAAAATAATCCAATTCCTATTAGTACATAAGTCAATTGTTGAAGAAATAACCCGGGGGCAATGCTTCTGATAATTAAAAGGTCAAAAATTAAAAGACCAAAAATGGCAGTAAAGATTATCCAATCAACTCTAAATAGTTGTTTAGTCATTTAAAGTAGTAATTTTAAGAGTCTTTCCGGGTAACAATTCTTTAGCCAGCGTTTCTTTTTTAATATATTCACGAAGTTTTTTCTCTTTTGGCCATTTTGGTCCATAAACTTTGATTTTTTGCTCTAGCCGACAATTGGCTTTCTTCCTTAATTCCTGAATCTGCCTAACTAGTTCTCGCGCCTCTCCCTCTGCCTTCAATTGTGGTGTTAATCTAGTGTCCAGGCTAACTTCTGGCTCTTTTACATCCCTTTTCTCCCAAACTATTTCTTTAACATTCAATTCATCTTTAATTAATTGGACTAACTTGTCGTTTAATTTTGCGCTTTGCACTTTACACTTTGCCCTGTTTAATGGTTGGCGAACTTTAATCCCTGCCTCTTTTCTTCTTGCATG
>CAYIUX010000044.1:0-4908 GCA_964366795.1 uncultured Gammaproteobacteria bacterium
GAGTTCAGACGTGTGCTCTTCCGATCTTTGTTTTTCCTAAAGTGGCTTCACTCTAATACTCTAGTGTATCGAACTAGAATCGTTTGGTTGATCTTGACAACTTTCTTTTTCGCTCTCTCTTTTTATACTTATCAAAGCCAAAAAGTTTTTGGTCCTTTATTGATATTGGCTTTAGCTCTGATTTTTAGAAAACAGCTGTTGCAGTTTAAAAAAGAAATAGTCTTTGTCGGTCTTTTAGGCTTGATTTTGCTGATTCCTATTTTAAAAGCCTCATTATCTCCTGGCGGGCTAATTCGTTTTCAGGGGTCAAGTATTTTTAGTGAACAGACAACCCTTAAAGAATTATCAGCATTGAGGATTGCTCGAGATTATCAGCAACATTCTTCTTTGGGCTTAATCTTTGATAACCAAAAAGTGGCGATGGGATCAACATTTTTAACTAATTACCTTTCTCATTTCAACCCTAGTTGGCTTTTTTTCAATGCCGGCGAAGAGAGGCATAAGATTCCTGGCTTGGGCCATTTATATCTTTGGGAGTTGCCCTTATTATTGGTGGGCGTCTATCAGTTGATAAAAGAGAAATTTTCTAAAGAAACTAAATTTTTAATTTTTAGCTGGATAGTCTTGGCCCCTCTTCCGGCCAGCATTGCTACCCAGACACCTCATGGAATGAGGGCCTTTAATATGCTGCCAATGTTCCAAATAATTGCCGCCGTAGGGACAGTTAGTTTGTTCCAAAAAATAAACACCCAAAGGATTCATAAAATCTTAGTTTTTGGATTGGCAGTCATGCTTTTGATTGGAAGTTTTGCTTACTTATATCACAATTACTTTTTTAATTTTCCCTACGAACAATCTAGCTCATTTCAATATCCATTATCCCGAGCGATTCTCTATGTTTTATCAATCGAAGACAAATATGACAAAATTGTATTTTCTGAAAGAGGTCAATGCGACCAGTCTTATATGTTTTTTTTGTTTTTTAGTAAAACAGATCCAGCTTGGTACCAAAAGCAGGGTGGGACGGTTTCCGGTGGTTTTGGTAAAGAACATCGTTTTGGTAAATATGAATTTCGTCACATTGATTGGGAACAGGAAGCCCAAGAACCAAGCGTGGGTAAAATTCTTTACGTTGGTAGTATAACTGATTTACCCGAGGGAATAGCCGGTTTGGAGACGTTTAAACTTCTTGATGGGCAAAAAGTGATTAAAGTGGTTGCTAGATGATAAACAATGAATAAAAAAACCTTAAAGAAAATTTGGCTACAGGTTCCCCCTGATTATTACGAAAAGGGGATTGCCAGGAATTTTTTCCAGAATTTTTGGCATACTCAAAAATGGGAAGTTGTTAGAAAAATGATTAAAGGAAACCCCAAAAGTATTTTAGATGTTGGTTGTGCTAGTGGTTGGTTGACCGCCAGAGTGGCGAGAATGTTACCTAAGGCTTCAGTCGCTGGAGTAGATGTTTCCCCCAAAATGATAGATTATGCTAAAGTCGTCCATCCTCATATCAATTTCGTTCAAGCCGATGCTCACAAGCTTCCGTTTCCTGACGGAAGCTTCGATTTGATTATTTGCACCGAAACCTTAGAGCATGTAGTAGATCCCTTGAAAGTCTTGAGGGAAGTCGGCCGTTGTCTTACCAAGCAAGGAGAAGCAATTATTTCCATGGATACGGGGAGCCTGCTTTTTAAAATTACTTGGTTTTTTTGGACGAAAACAAAAGGGAAAGTTTGGCAAAAAGCCCATTTACATAAGTTTAATCGGCGTAAACTTCAAAAGATATTTAAAAAAGCAGGCTTCAAGATTAAAAGGCAGGAAATTTCCCAGTTAGGGATGGAGGTAACTTTTGAATTAATCAAGACGTGAATTCATATTTCCTTCTAATTTTAATTTCTTTACTGCCCCTGGGGGATCTTTTTCATCATGGACTTTTTATTAGCCATGATGGTCAGGATCACGTCGCCCGAATTGCCAATTTTTATCAATCTTTAGTTGAAGGGAATCTTGTTCCGCGTTGGGCAGCAAACTTAAATTGGGGATATGGTCATCCGATTTTAATGTTTTTGTATCCCTTACCAAGCTATTTTGCCTCTTTTTTTCATTTTTTAGGTTTTTCTTTTGTTGATAGTACGAAGATTGTGTTTGCCTTGGGCTTTATTCTTTCCGGAATCTTTGCGTATTTATGGGTTAAAGAATTTTGGGGAAGAGAGGCAGGATTCTTGGCGGGAATTTTTTATCTGTTTGTTCCTTACCGTTTTGTTGATGTTTATGTTCGGGGGGCGATTGGGGAAAATCTCGCTTTTGTTTGGCCACCCTTGGTTTGCTATTTTGCCTTAAAACTCACCCAAAAGTTACGGTGGCAGTATCTGGTTGGCGGGAGTTTGTCTTTAGCGGCCCTTATTTTATCCCATAATGCCTTGAGTTTGATGTTTCTGCCGTTAATTTTTGGCTATATGGGATATTTGATTTATTGTTCAAAGAAAAAAATACTGTTCACTGCTCACTGTTCACTGCTCACTGTTTTCGGCTTTGCCATTCCCGCCTTTTTCTGGTTTCCGGCTTTTTTTGAAGGCAAATATACCCTTCGGAGTATTCTTCTTACAGGCGAGTTCTTTCGTTTTCGTAGTCTTTCTGAATTTTTCTGGTCCCCATGGAGTTATGGAGGAGAGACTCAATTGAGCGTTCAACTTGGAATTCTTCAATGGCTAATGGTGGGATTAACCCCATTTTTGATTTACCGGTTTTGGAAAAAGAAAGATAAAAGTTGGATGTTGATTGGCGGTTTGCTGGCTATTTTTATTGTTAGTTTGTTTTTGCTAACCGAATATTCTTTACCTGTTTGGCGGACAGTAAGGATTATTCAAAATTTTCAATTTACTTGGAGGTTTTTGTCTTTAGCAATTTTTCCCCCAGCGGTCTTTGCTGGTGCTTTGATTTATCTTTTACCAAAAAAATTTAAGCTGTTTGCTGTTAGCTGTTTGCTGTTAGCTGTTTTGTTTCTTAACAAAACCTACTGGCACGCTAAAGACTTTTCTTATAAAGATGAATCTTTTTATACCGGAGCTTACGCTGGGACAACTGATACCGGTGAAAGTTCTCCTCGTTGGTCGGTTCGGTTTATGGAAAAATTTCCCAAAGCACCGATGGAAGTAATCGAGGGCAAAGCAGAGGTTAAAGAAATTAGTCGTTTAACCACTGAACATATCTATCAAATTGATGTAAAATCACCATCCAGATTAGTCGAAAACACCCTTTATTTTCCCGGTTGGCAGGTGCTGGTCGATGGTCAACCGGTTCTGGTCGAGTTCCAGGATCCAGCCCATCGTGGGTTGATGACTTTTTATATTCCCGAGGGAGAGCATCGGGTGGTGGTGCGTTTTGGCGAGACTAAACTTCGCTTATTTGCTAATGTGGTTTCCTTAGTGGGAATGATAGGTTTGGTTTTTGGGAGTATAATTAAAGTAAGATTTTATGAAAAAACCCAAAATTTCAGTAGCGGTTGCCACTTTTAATGAAGAAAAAAATATTGGTCCCTGCCTGGAGTCTGTCCGCCAGTTGGCGGATGAAATTATTGTTGTTGATGGTGGCTCTACTGATAAAACAGTAGAAATTGCTAAAAAATACGGAGCTAAAGTAATCGTTACCGACAATCCGCCAATTTTCCATATCAACAAACAAAAGGCGATTGATGCGGCGACAGGGGATTGGATTTTACAACTAGATGCGGATGAAATGGTAACGCCGGAATTAAAAAAAGAAGTGCAAGACGTAATACGTGATACGAAATACGATGGATATTGGATTCCGAGGAAAAACTATTTTCTCGGTCGTTATTTAACTAAAGGGGGTCAATATCCAGACTATACTTTGCGTCTTTACCGGCATGGAAAGGGTCATTTGCCCTGCAAATCAGTTCATGAGCAAGCGATGGTTCAAGGTAAAGTGGGTTATTTGAAAAACGCCTTACTTCATAATGCTGACCCGACTTTCAAAAGATATCTTCAACGAAACAGCCGTTACATCGACCTGATGGTGAAAGAAATGAAGGAGAAAAAAACTGGAAAAAATCTAATTGAGGCCTTTAAATATTTCTGGTTTAAACCGTCCCACTGGTTTTTTATGACTTTATTTAGACATAAAGGGATTTTGGATGGTTTCCAGGGAATAATTTTTTCTTTTTTTTCTGCCTTAAGGTTTCCTCGGGCTTATTGGCGTTATATTAAAGGTCGTCTACCACATTTTCTAATGGTCTTTGTTTTTTTAACCTATGTCTTACCTTATCCCGGTCTAATGCCAGGGAACAAATTTTATCGATTAGAGCAAGTAGCCGACCGCCTCGGTCAATTTTGGGCTTTTGGAAATTTTTCTCGACATAAATATGAATTAAATTTGGCTGATAAAAAATTGGTTGAGGCAAAGGTTTTGTTTGAATATCAGCAGTATCCTTTAGCCCTGCAAGCGCTTGAAAACTCAAATCAACATTTCCAAAAAGCAAAAGCATATCTGGGAAGAGCTTCCAAAGAAGGCAAAGATATTTCTCAAAAGGCAATTAACCTAAAAGCAGCAGCTGAAAAGCACAAGGAGATATTGGGGAGTCTCGAGAATTTTTTGCCAGAAAAATTCCTCTGGCAGCCCGAAAAAAAAGAAGCCACAGAATTAGATTTAAAATCAACCCTTGAGGAGGCAATTAAGATTCGTGAAATTTAAATTTTTTTCTCTACTGTACGCTGCTAGCTGCTTACTGTTAGCTGTATTCTCCTACGGTTTTGTGGATACTAACTTTCCTTGGATACCCTCAAAATTTCTTTATAATCTAGTTCATTACCAACGCCCCCTTACTACAATAATATATATTATTGTAGTAGCTGTGTTGTTTGGATTTTATGGTTATGTATTGCGACAAGT
>CAYIUX010000045.1:0-4251 GCA_964366795.1 uncultured Gammaproteobacteria bacterium
AAATTAGTCAAGGAAGAAATAGTGAAGTAAATGAATTCTTTTGTTATCATTTAATTAATGCTGGCGAAAATTTTTTCTGGAGCGACGGTTGGTTTAGACTCCATTTTGGTTACCGTTGAGGTCGATGTTGTTTCTCAAGGATTACCTTCTTTTACTATCGTTGGACTTCCAGATAAAGCAGTTGAAGAAGCCAAAGAACGGGTTCGGTCAGCGATTAAAAATTCTGGGGGAGAATTTCCCACCCATCGGATTACCGTTAATTTAGCCCCGGCTGATTTGCCCAAAGAAGGTCCGGCTTATGATTTGCCAATTGCTTTAGGATTGTTAATTGCCGCAGGCGAACTTAAAGCTGATTTATCCGATGCTTTGGTTTTGGGCGAGCTTTCTTTGGATGGTTCACTTCGCCATACTAATGGAGTTTTACCAATGGCCTTGTTAGCGAAATCAAAAAAATTAAAAAGAATTTTTTTACCGGAAATTAATGCCAGAGAAGCAGCCATTGTTAGGGGAATAAAAATCTATCCAGTTTCCTCGCTTCAGGAATTATTTAACCATCTGACTGGTATTGGGGAAATTAAAATTCAACCCCATACTAATTACCAATCTTTAGTTGCTGATTATCAGGTAGCAGAGTTTGATATGGCGGAAATAAAAGGTCAGGAGCACGCCAAGCGAGCTTTAGAAATTACCGCCGCTGGCGGACACAATGCTTTTATGAAAGGAGTGCCGGGAGCGGGGAAAACGATGTTGGCTCGGGCTTTACCGGGAATTTTACCTGATTTAACAGAAGAGGAAGCCCTTCAGGTAACAAAAATTTATTCAATTACTGGAAATTTACCGCCAGGTGATTCGGTGATTAAATATCGACCATTTCGCTCTCCTCATCATACCACCTCAAGAATTGGTTTGATTGGCGGAGGAAGTCATCCAATGCCTGGGGAAATTTCTTTAGCTCATCGGGGAGTGTTGTTTTTGGACGAATTTCCGGAGTTTCCCCGTAGTGTTTTGGAGGCCTTGCGTCAGCCGACGGAAGATGGAGTGGTTACCATTTCTCGGGCAGCTGGTTCAATTACCTACCCGGCTAAATTTATTTTGGTGGCCGCCGCTAATCCCTGCCCTTGTGGATATCTTGGAGACGAGAAACATCAATGTCGGTGTTTGCCTGGGCAGATTATTCGTTATCAAAAAAGACTTTCTGGACCAATTTTAGACCGAATTGACCTTCATATTGAAGTGCCAGCGGTTAAGATTGAAAAATTAACTGACCAAGGAATTGTCGGCGAGGAATCATCAAGCATCAGAAAACGGGTCCAGAAGGCTCGCGATATTCAAAGAAAAAGATTGGCGAAAACAAATCTGACTTGTAACGCCGAAATGCAAACCTCCCAAGTAAAGGAATTTTGTCCGCTAGATCAGTCCTCTTTAAATCTTTTACGCCAAGCGGTTTCTCAAATGAATCTTTCTGCTCGAGGATTTTATCGGGTGATTAAAGTTGCCAGAACAATTGCCGATTTGGCTCAAGAAGAAAAAATTTCTGTTACTCATATTGCCGAAGCCCTTCAATATCGCTTAAGACAACAGGAGGTTTATTAAACTAACCCCGCTCTTGCATTAAGAGCGGGATAGAGACAGGTGAAATTAATTGATGGCTTTAGCCACCAATTCTGAACATTTTGGTGCCACAAGATTCGCAGGTCGCTTTCCTAGCTGGTTTACCGTTTTTGAGGGTAACCTTTTGAACATCTTTCCCGTTTCTCTTAGTGCGGCACTTTACGCAGTAGAAATCTGGCATAGATTGTTTTCACCTCCCTTCCTTTATCTTAGCTTCAAGTATAGCACAATTTCAAGGCTAAAGACGATTAAACTCAAAACTCCAGTTTTTAAAAGATCCTTCTTAATTAGCTTCGGATTAAAGGAAAAGATGGAAATATCAGATTTTTTGATTGGTGATGCTTTTTCAGATTCAACCTTTTTTGGCTTAGAAATTGCCTCTTGACTAGGTTCAAATTTTATGCTTGGAGTAGTGGGTTTTCTGGTTTGAGTAGCCAGCTGTCTTTTGAGTTGGAGAATAATTTTTTCTTGTCTGGTTTTTCTTTTTTTCCCCATCTTGAGGTTGACAATAGCACTTAAGCCCTCTAAAATCAAGTTAAGATGGAGACATATTTTTTTGGCTTAATTTTTATTTGGTTAGTAATTCTTTCAATTTTCATTTTTCGAATTTTCCGTCGACAACAAAATTTTACTCAAGATTTAGGAGAATTGAAAACTCCAGGACAATTAAAAATTGGTTTGGTTCGTTTTAATCCTTTCCCTGGAACCGGTGGCGACCAAAGTTTTTGCTTATCCATTCTTGACGGGGAGGGCAGTGGTTTGGTAATCTCTAGTTTACATTCTCGAGAAACCACTAGAATTTATGCTAAGCCAGTAAAGAAAGGGAAAGCGGCTGGTTACGAATTATCAACCGAGGAAAAACAGGCGATAAAAAATGCTAAAAAAATTCGCTGAAAACAAAAAATTAATACTAACGATTTTAGGTGGATTGGTTTTATATCTTGCTTCCAGCGGAATATCCTGGGCTACCTTTCGTTATTTGGGTGGTTCGGGTCAGTCGGCTTTAATTTCTCCTTTACCAGTTGAGGAGGGTAGAAGTAAAATCGATCTTTCTGCTCCAAAAACAGAAGCGTGCCCTTTAAATGGAGGAATGTTTACTAAAGGAGAACGCCAGATTTGGGAGGGGCGACGACCCTTAACGGTGATGATTGAAAATCATCAAGAAGCTCGACCCCAATCTGGTTTATCAAAAGCAGATATTGTTTATGAGGCAGTAGCCGAAGGAGGAATTACCAGATTGTTGGCGGTTTTTTATTGCGGAGCCTCGGCCGAAGAAGTAACTATTGGTCCGGTTCGTTCCGCCAGAACTTATTTTATGGATTTTGCCTCGGAATATGGTGATTATCCCTTATATGCTCATGTTGGTGGAGCCAATTTGCCTGGTCCGGCTAATGCTTTAGGTCAGATTGGACAATATGGTTGGTTAGCAAAAGGTAATGATTTGAATCAATTTGCCATTGGTTTCCCAGTTTTCTGGCGAGATTATGAACGAATTGGTCATCCGGTGGCAACTGAACACACGATGTATTCTACCGCCGATAAACTTTGGGAAGTGGCCCATAAAAGAGGTTTGGATGCGGATGAAGGTTTCGTTCCCTGGAAATTCAAAGATGAGGTGAAATTGGAAGATCGTGGTGGGGTTGAGAAGATTGAGTTTGATTTTTGGGGCGGCTATAGCGATTACAGCGTTCTTTGGCAATACGATAAAACAGCCAATCACTATCTTCGGTTTAACGGCGGACAACCCCATAAAGATTTAAATAACGATACTCAACTTTGGGCGTCAACAGTAATTATTCAACAAATGAAGGAAAAAGGACCGATTGATGAGCTAAAGCATCTGCTGTATACTACTACCGGTACAGGCAAGGCGATTATTTTTCAAGACGGGCAGGCAATTCAAGCCAATTGGTCAAAAGCCAAACGCCAAGAAAGAACTAAATTTGTTGATACAAAAGGAAAAGAAATCGAATTTAATCGGGGACCAATTTGGATTGAAATCGTTCCTGCCGGAAGGGAAATAAGCTTTTAGTATGCTTCAAGATTTAGTTATTTCCAAGTGCCGGGTGAAATTACTTCAGGCATTTTTAGGTCAACCAAATGAAATTTTTTATATTCGCCAGTTGGTCAGGCGAATAGGAGAAGAAATTAATGCTGTTCGACGAGAATTGGACCATTTGGAGACAGCCGGAATAGTTAAAAAAGAAAATCGGGGTAATAGGATTTATTACTGGGTCGACAGAAATTATCCTTTATATGGTGATTTACTTGCTTTAATTTCCAAAACAGTTGGTCTTGGGGAAATAATTATCAAAAATAAAAATAAAATTGGTCGAATAAAGATAGCCATGCTTTCTGGACGATTTGCCCGTGGTTTACCAACTAAAGAAGGGACGGTTGATTTGCTAATTGTTGGTGATATTTTGATACCAGAGTTGGGGAAAATTATTCGCAATGAAGAGACAAAAGTAGGTAGGGAGATAAACTACACTGTAATGAACAAAGAAGAATTTGAATTTAGGAAAAAGCGTCGTGATCCGTTTTTGCTAGGAATTCTGACTGATTCTCGAATTATGTTAATTGGCGATGAGCTAGATTTAGTTGGGTAAAAATAAGAACCTGCCTTCGGCAGAACCTTGT
>CAYIUX010000046.1:0-4142 GCA_964366795.1 uncultured Gammaproteobacteria bacterium
TGCCTTTCCAGGCCTATGCTTCAATAAAAGGCTTCTTAGAAAAGGAAGAAGGACCTTGGTTTCGAACCCCAAAGACTGGCTTGATTACTGATATATTTACCCGAGGGAAGTTCTATCGCTGGATTTCGGGAATTATACCCGGCAGGCATCCGGCGGTCGCCCCTGCTTCTGGAGGAGTTTTGGGGAATAAACCAGCCTGGGCAGTCAATCCTTATCTCGCTTTGGCGACGGCCAATAATCAATTTAATGGTTTTGCTATCCGCCCCAAGCGCCTCCGCTGGGTTTCTAAGGCTGCTTTAGTGATTCTTCTTTGCCTAAGCGTCAGTCTTTTTACTTTGGCTCACAATGTCTCTGTTGCTTTTGCTACCAACCCTTCAGGAACTTTCAGCATTGACTCTACCGCTTCTGCCAATATGGATACCTCTTGGAAGCTCCAAGACAACAGCTGGCCGGGAGCGGATAATATCACGACCAGTGTTAAGCCTGGGAAAGGCGTTACAGGGAACTTTCAGTTTGATCCCGGCTCGACGAACAACGCCACCAGTGAAACTCCGGGCACTCCTGATGGCAATGGTTGGATTTTTGATGATACTTTTGGAGGAGACGGTTATATTAGTTCCGGGGATTGGAGTTTTCGAATTTGTGTGAATATTACTAATACCGACAGTGACTTGGTGGGTTATTTAAGGGTTTTGGTTTTTCGGGTGGAATTAACGGGAACGGCTCCCAGTATGACAATTAACTCCTCTAATCTCTTTTATGATTCCGGCACTGACTTTTCTTCAACCGATATTTGGAATACTGATGGAGACGATCAACAGCTTACTCTTACCAAGACTGGTCTTGCCCAAATGGATTTTACCTCAACTCAAAATCGGCTTTACGGCGAGTTTTGGACGATCGTGACCACCGGAGGCGATGCCGCTGATGCCGCCGCCTTCCATGCGGGGAACAGTCCTTGTACCAATGATCCGGCGGTGATTACTCCGACAGTTCAGATTCCGGAAAAAGTGGTTTTCCTTGTTGCCGCCGCCCCGTTTATTCCGATGATGGTTTTATGGATGAAGAAGCGCAAAATGAATTTTGCTAATCCAGTTTAGGGGGAGTAGCGAACTTTAGTTCGCGATAAAAAGGTGTGCGCGGATTAAAATCCGCTAATCCAAAATCTAATATGCGCAAATTAAAATTTGCTAATCCGAAATTAAAAACTCATCGTCCGCCGCACATTTTTGAAGATAATGCCGTTTATTTTATCACTGGTCGAACCTATTTTGGTTTTCCTCATCTTAAAGATAATAAAATTAAAAGATACTTCCTAGAAAAACTACATCAAAGTAAGTCGAAATATAAATTTGAACTTCAAGGCTGGGTAGTTTTGGACAATCATTATCATCTGTTAGTGAAGTTCGGAGTAGCGCAATTTATTGCGCGTTTCATTAAAGAACTCCACGGTTCAACTTCTCATTTTATACGCAGAATAAATTCTGCTAGTCCAGAAAAAACGGGAATAGCGCAGTTTACTGCGCGCCAGCTCCTCGAACTTAAACCCCCACCGGTTTGGTACCAATACCTGGAGACAATCATCCGCTCTGAAGCTGATTTTTATCGTCATTTAAATTACATTCATCAGAATCCAGTTAAACATGGTTATACTCAAGAGATGGGGAAATATCAATTTTCAAGCTATCAGTATTACTTAAAAGAAAAAGGAAAAGAATGGTTGACGGATTGTTTTAGAGAATATCCAATTTTAGATTTTGAACCGAAGGGAGGCGCAGGTAAAAAGGAGTAGCGCAATTCATTGCGCGATGAGACGGCGCAAAATAAATTTTGCTACTCCAGATAAAAACTTATGAAAGAAAAACGAACTTTTGCTATTATTTTTGCTCTTTTGGCGGTATTTTTGGCAATTCTGCCGTTTTTGGTGACTTTTAATGAAGCCTTGACTCATTTGGTTGAGAAATTTAGGCTTTATATGTGGGTTCAAGAGAGGATTGTGCCTTTGGAGGTAAAGATGGTTGGAGTTTTAGTAAAGCCATTGGGGATCAACTATCTGGCACACCAGAATGGGATGACGGTTAATGGGACTTATGCGGGGATGACTTGGAATTGTGTTGGCTGGCAGAGTTTATTGCTTTTGACTATCACTTTGGTTGTCGGATTGCGAGGAAATTATACCCCCTGGTCAAAGGTGGAAACAGTCCTAATTGGGCTTCTGGGAACATTCTTAATTAATTTATTACGACTGACTTTGATTGTTGTTATCTTAGCCTATTCCCGTCCCTTATTTGCCGTCGTTTATCATGATTATCTGGCGGCAGTTGTGACTATCCTTTGGCTTTTTGGGTTCTGGTGGTTTGCCTACTCGTTTGTGCTCGTAGCACGCGAATAGAACTTGACAAGCAGGATCAAGTTAGTTAACATAGTTGTTAACTATTATGAATCAGGCTAGAGCAGAAGAACTGGCTAAAAAACTCCAAATTTCTCCTGAGCAGGTGGCTCGAGAAGAATATGAGCTTTTCTTTTTAAGAGACTTGTTTGGAAGTAGTTTTGGCCCTAGTTTGGTCTTTAAAGGAGGAACGGCTCTAAGGTTGGCTTATGGTTCGCCTCGTTTTTCTGATGATCTTGATTTTTCCATCTTGAAAAGAATTAATACCGAGAAGTTCGTTAAAGTCATCCAAGGGATAGGAAATCGCTATCCAACGGTCAGAATTAGCGATGCCCGCAGAAAGAAAAATACTCTTTTTGCTTTAATTAAGATTAAAGAAGAATTTTTACCCCTTGCTTTCAGTATTAAAATTGAGATTTCTGCCAGAACAGTTGGTTGGGAAACAGAAGTTGATTATTTAGTTAAGACTTTAGCGAGTGAGGTAACTCCGGTGGCAGTCGTTGGTCAAACTGCCAGTCTATTGAGGATAAAAAAAGACAAACAGCTAGCGATTAAAACAAGGAAAAAAGGAAGAGATCTTTATGATCTTTGGTTTGTCAATAGTCAACTGGGAGAGGAATTTAAGATTCCCAGGCATAAATTATCTTTGAAAGAGCTTAAGATGGAATTGAACAAACTACTGCCTCTTAATGAAAGATATGTGGTTGAGCAACTGGTTTTTAAGGGAAAACAATGAAGCAAATAAAATTTTTGCAAAAACTGAAAGAACTGGGTAAGTCCTACTATACGGTTGGGGAGATTCAGGCAGTTCTCGGACAAAGCAGACCCGCTACGAAAGTGGCCATTAATCGCTTTATTAAAGCAGGCATTTTAGAAAGATTGGGAAGGGATGTTTATGTACCTGCTCTTGGCGGCTACAATCTTGAAGAGATTGCCGTCGCTCTTTATGCGCCTTGTTATATTTCTTTTGAAAGTGCCCTGTCTAAATATGGAATTTTAAGTCAACTTCCTCATACTTTAACCCTTGCTACTTCCAGAAGGTCAAGAAAAATAAGGCTAGGAGGACGGGAAGTGGAGTACCGAAGGCTTAAAGAGGAACTTTTTTTTGGATATCAGTTTTTAGATAAGATTGCTCTTGCTGAGCCTGAAAAAGCACTTTTGGATCAACTCTATTTTGTTTGCTTGGGAAAGGCAACCATTAATTTTGAAGACTTGGATTTTTCCAGACTTTCTGAGAAGAAGCTTCTTAAGTTAGCAAGACTTTTCCCCAAAGCTGTTCAGGAGAAGGTCCAAAAGTTAGTCTAAAAGGGTAATTTAATTATGATATTATAGATTTTGGGGGTAGGCGATGGAAGAAGAGAAAAAATTTATCAAACAACCAGAAAAAAAAGAAACCCTGGCGCTTAAGCAAGAAGCGAAAATTAGGAAATGGAGATTAAATCATCTTAGAAATGGGCTAGCTAAATTGTCACCGCAACGGTGGGTAGAGATAGGGGAGATTGCTGGACTGTTGGTTTTGTTTTTGACCAATTTTTGCCTTCTTTATCCATTTTTTGGGCACCAGGATACTATTAATGTTTTCTCGGCTCCAGTTATCCCAGTTTTAGCCAGTGTTACCAATAGACTTGTTCCCTATTCTTATGGGGTTAGAATGTGGCTTTTGGTTTTTCTCATTTTTTTCCCAATTTCCTTTTACTTTTTTATCAGAGAAATCTCGGGTAGAAGACTGGTTGGATTTTTAGCAAGTTTTATT
>CAYIUX010000047.1:0-4067 GCA_964366795.1 uncultured Gammaproteobacteria bacterium
CTTCTTTTATTATCCTCAGCGTTCTATTGTTTGTTTCTGTCTTGGTGACTTTAGTGCTTTTTAACTTTGCTACTTTCTTTAAATCTTTTTCGCTTGCAGCCACTAGGGTTTCTCCCTTGACATCATCAACAATCTGGGCATATAAGGCCTTATTTGAGCGAAAAACTGCTAACCTTAATCTGTTTTTCATTGTCCGCCTCCAACGCCAAAACCGGCAGCCCCAACTTTACCTGCCTTCCCTGGTTTCTTTTTCACTTCCTCATTTTCGAAACGAATTCCTTTTCCCTTGTACGGCTCTGGCGGACGAATGTTCCTAATTTTCGCCGCCGTTTGCCCAACCAAAACTTTATTTGCCCCGAAAATCTTAATTGTTTCTTGATCTGGAGTTTCAATTTTAATTCCTGGTGGAGGAGCAAGCACCACCGGGTGAGAAAATCCCAAAGACATTACTAATTTTTCTTGCTCTGTTTTGGCTCTAAAGCCTGTGCCCACTAATTTTAACGTCTTTTCAAATCCTTGAGTAACCCCTTCAATCATATTAGCAATTAAAGTCCTTGTTGTTCCCCACAATGCTCTAGTTAATCGATTCTCTGATTTTGGAGAAATTATCACCTTATCTCCTTGGACAGCAATTTTTAACTCGGGCCTAAATTGTTGTTCGAGCGCTCCCCGCGGTCCGCTAACTACTACCTTGTTACCACTAACCTCAACGGTTACTCCTTCAAGTATTAACACTGGTTGTTTTCCAACTCGGGACACGTTCGCTCCTTTACCATATTTGGCAAATAACTTCTCCGCCTAAATTTTTCTTTCTCGCTTCGCGGTCACTCATCAATCCGGACGGTGTCGAAACAATGGTAATTCCAAATCCGGTTTTAACCCTGGGAATTTTCTTTGCTTTAGTATAAATTCTTAAACTTGGTTTAGAGAGTCGCCTAACATCAGTTAGAATTGGCTCTTTACCTTCATATTTTAATTCTAATTCTAACACTTTGAACTTTGAGTTTTGAGTTTTGCCATGCGTCGCCAAAGGCTTTGCCAACGGCACGAGTTTTGAGTTTTTAAGGTAACCCTCTTTAACCAAAATTTGACTTAATTGTTCTTTAATTCTTGAATGAGGTACTACTATCTGCTTTTTCCCTGCTAGATAGCCATTTTTGACTCTTGTTAAAAAATCAGCAATTGGATCGGTCATTACCATGATGCTTTAGTTACCCCAGGCAACTCTCCTTTGTGGGCTAAATTGCGAAAACAAAGTCGGCATAAACCAAATAACCTAATATAAGCCCTTGGTCGACCACAAAGTTTACAACGGTTCCTGAACCGGGTTTGGAATTTTGGTTTTTTAAACTGTTTAACAATTTTTGATACTTTAGCCATCCTTCGTCGCTTCGCTCCTCAGGACAAGTTTCTCTGTCTTTCCTTGAGGAACTACTCCCTTCCTGGTTTACCCTGAACCCCGCTCGGCGGGGCGAAGGGCATTCCTAACTCTTCTAATAAACGTTGTCCTTTTTTATCATCTTTGGCATTGGTTACAATTGTAATCTCTAAACCCCGAACTTTAGCAATTTTTCCGAAATCTACCTCAGGAAAAACCGTTTGTTCGGAGAGACCCAGGGTATAATTTCCTCGACCATCAAAACCTTTTAGTGATACTCCATGAAAATCCCTTAGGCGTGGCAAAACAATTTTCACCAACTTTTCCAAAAAGTCATACATTCTTTTTCCTCGCAGGGTAACCGCTAAACCAATCGGGTCGCCTGCCTGAAGTTTAAAATCGGCGATTGCTTTTCGAGCTCGGCAAATTTTTGGTCGCTGACCGGTAATTGCCGCCAATTCCTCGGCAACGGAATCCAAAAGACCTTTTTCCTGGACCGCTTCTCCGATACCAACATTAATCACCACTTTTTCTAATCTTGGCGCCGCTAAGACATTTACTTCACCAAACTCTTTGGCTAATTTTTGGGCAATTTCTTTTTGATATTTTTGTTTTAAATTATTGCTTGACATTTTCGACAAATCCTACTTTTAGTTCCATCTTTGCTAACTCGATAACCTACTCGGGTAGGCTTTCCACACTTAGGACACAAAAGGGCGACGTTTGAGATTGGCAATGGTTTAATGATATCAATAATCCCTCCGGGTTGTTTTTCTCCCCGAGATTTAGTATGTCTTTTGAAGACATTAATTCCTGGCAGCAAAACCAAACCTTCCTTTGGGAAAATCTTTTCGATTTTTCCCTTTCTCCCCTTATCTTTTCCAGCAATAACAATGATATTATCACCTTTTTTTAATTTCATAGTGATTTAAACAATCGATATATCAAATTTCATTTGTTATAGCTCAGACTACCTCCGAGGCAAGCGAGGCTATTTTTGCATAACCCGCCTCTTTTATTTCCCTTGGAATAGGACCAAAAATCCTTGTTCCCCTTGGATTGCCATCTTTATCGATAATTACTCCCGCATTATCATCAAAGCGAATATAAGAGCCATCTTTTCGACGGAATTCTTTTTTGGTCCTAACAATTAAAACCCGCACTTGTTCTTTATCTTTAACCATTCCATTTGAGTCTGCTTGATCAACTACCCCACTAACCATATCACCAATATGCCCAAAACGACGCTTTGAACCACCAAAAACATGAATTACCATTAAACGCTTAGCGCCGGTGTTGTCGGCTGGAACAAGAATGCTTCTTAATTGAATCATTTAATCACCTCCAAAATTTTCCATTTTTTTGTTTTGCTAATTGGTCGACACTGGCCAATTTTTACCCGATCGCCCTTCTTCACTTCAACCTCATCATGAACATGGTAAAGCTTGTTAACCTTAATTCTTTTCTGATAAACTGGATGGGTTTTAAACCTTTCCACTAAAACAACGGCGGTTTTTGCCATCTTAGTGCTCACAACGATACCAATTATCTGTTTCATAGCAGTTTAAAAAACTGATATATCAAACTTTGTTTGTTATATATTTAATTCCAATTCTTTAAGTATTGTTTTTAATCTTGCCAAATCGTGTCTTTTTTGTTTAACCAAGTGAACATTTTTTAATTTTCCCGCTTTTTGCTCCATTTGTGACCTTATTAACTCAAGCCGGGTTTTTTTAATCAGCTGTTTAAGCTCATCAGTAGATTTAGTGTGTAACTCATTAAGTTCTTTCTTTTTCACGATTCCTCGCTTATAAACTTGGTTTTAACCGGCAGCTTATCAGCTGCCCCTTTCATCGCCTTTTGGGCAATCTCTTTGGGAACACCAGCTAACTCAAACAAAATTCTCCCCGGAGTAACCACGGCGACGTATCGAGCAATTTCTCCTTTACCAGAACCCATTCCTGCTCCTTGAGATTTAGCGGTCACTGGTTTGTCGGGAAAAATCCGGACCCAAATCTTGCCTGCCCTTTTAGTATAGTGAGCTAATGATTTTCTGGCAGCTTCGATTTGAGCAGCTGTTAACCAACTTCGGCTAAGACTTTTTAAACCATAATTACCAAAAACTAAACTCGAACCTCTTGTCGTTATTCCTTTCATTTTCCCCCGAAATTGTTTTTGATATTTCGATTTTCTTGGTTGCAACATAGCTAGTCTTTCTCTCCTTTGTATATCCAAACTTTAACCCCGATATAACCCCATTTTGTAAAAGAAGGTATCTGGGCATAATCAATATCTGCTCTCAAGGTGCCTAGTGGCACTTTCCCTTGGTGAAACTTTTCCCGCCGACTAATATCCGATCCGCCAATTCGACCGGAAACAACAACTCTTATTCCTTGAGCTCCGGCTGCCATTACTCGTTCAATCGCCTTACTAAGGACCCGACGATAGGGTAGTCTTTTTTCCAATTGTTCCGCTATTCGTAAAGCGACCAAATGGGCTGACACCTCTGGATTTTTAATTTCAACCACGTCTAAATCTAGGTTCTTTTCTGGTTCAGGAATGGTTACAAGCTTTAATAATTCTTTCCTCAATCAAAGGAATATCGTCAAGTGGAACTTCTATGCCCAAATCTCCACGGGCTATCATAATCGCGTCAGAAACGTTTATTATTTCATCTAAATTATCCAAG
>CAYIUX010000048.1:0-4065 GCA_964366795.1 uncultured Gammaproteobacteria bacterium
TATGCGACCCTTCCACGTTAAAGGGGAGGCCTCCCCTTTAACTCTTTGATTATATCAAAATTTTAGTCAAAAGGCATTATCTGGCTAAAGTCAACCCCCAAACCTTTTTTGCTCTAGCTTGCTTTAAAACCTTGCCTGCTTCTTTTAGGGTTGCTCCGGTTGTCCAGATATCGTCGAAAATGAGGAAATTGGAAATGGGAAATGAGAAGTGAGAAATTTTGGGATTAATTTTGAAAGCGCCTTGAATATTTTTCCTTCGCTTTTCTTCTTTTAGTTCAACCTGGGGTCGGGTATTTTTAGTTCTTATCAACAAATCAGGCAAAAATGGCAAATTAAGATTTTCGGAAATCAATTTTCCTAAAAGTTTTGTTTGGCTAAAACCCCGCCATCTTTCTCTTTGAGGATGAAGAGGAACAGGGACAAAAAATACATTTTCTTGCTGGCAAAAATAACTAAAAGCTTTATTCTCTCCACAAAAACTCAAAAACAACTCAACTAAATCCGAAGCTAAATCAGAAACAAAGCGATATTTAAGTTTGGAAATAGCGCTCTTTATCAAACCTTGGTAAACAAAAATTGAAGTTAAGCCATCAAGAGTAAAAGGGGTCCAACAACGAGAATGAGTTAAACCACCAATGGCAGGCTTTTCGCAAACTGGACAGATTTGCTCTTTACACAAAGAAATAAAATTCAAACATTGGCTACAAAAATATTCGCCAATTCTTCCACAACCAAGACACTTTTTCGGAAAGAAAAAATCCAAAATTGACATTTTCTAGGTTAAAAATCTCTTATTTCTGAACGCAAAACCAGAACTTGTTTTTAAGTATTTTTCAAAATGAAGCGCTTTTATCTTTGATTCAAATGCAGCGTAGAAAACAAGTTTTAGCGGAAGTAAGTTTTTCGTTTGCTCGATATTACCTAATTTATGCTCTTCTATTCGCTTTCTAAGATTAGAAGAAAATCCCATGTAGTAGGTATTATCTTTCAGTCGGAGGATATAGACATAATACACAAATACAGTTTAGCACACTTCAGCCGTGGCTGTGCCACGCAAAGCTATTCATGTCCCACTTCGCCTATCGGCTACGGTAGGGACACACGTCACGTGGCTGCGCCACGCAAAGCCCCCGCTTAAGCGGGGGCGACGTGTGGAGATGTCCGGCAATGAGCCGGAGTCCGAAAAAAGTTTTTAAAAACTTCTACAAGCTTAGTCAACTTTTGTTTCTTGTCTTAACCTGATCCTGTTGACCGGAAAGTTAAGATAAAGACTAAAAATACTTGGCCCCGCCTTTTAGTCAAGGGGCGGGATTGTATCCCGACTTTGTTCATGCCTGTAGGGCTTCATCGGGAGAAAGCCTTAAAGACAGCAACTATGCTTGCTTAAGCTTATTAAGCGTACGCTAAAGCGTAGTTGCGGCCAACATTACCGTTGACAGTTATTTTTGACTGTGTTTTCGACTGCCAGTCAAAGTCGACTTGCCGTTTTTAAAGAGCTCTTCCGTCGATCTTTACATCCCCAAACAAAAATTTTTTAATTTTCAATTTCTAATTTTCAATTTTTCTCTTATTTCTCTTTCAATATCCCGCCTCTTTATCGCTTCCCTCTTCTCGTATTTTTTCTTACTCTTAGCTAAAGCCATTTCCAGCTTAATATTCCGATTCTTAGTATAGCAGGAAATAGGTACAATTGTCAAACTTTGCCGACTGGTTTGTTGAGCTAATTTCAAAAGTTCATTTTTATGTAAAAGCAGCTTTCTCGTTCGCCGGGAGTCATAGTTACGATTATCAGCAAAAGGGTAGGGATGAATATGGGCATTGACTAACCAGGCTTGGCCATTTTTGATTTGGACAAAAGCTTCCTCCAACCTTATGTGCCCAGCCTTAACTGATTTTACCTCGGCCCCACTTAAGGCAATCCCTGCTTCAAATTTTTCCAAAAGATTGTAATCATAGCGGGCCCGACGGTTAAAAATGCGCATTTTAGATTTTTAATTCCAAAGTATAAATTTTACTTCCACCTAATAGGAAAATCTTCTTTTCTTTTTCCGATACTACCAATCCTACCGCATCTTTTATCCCCTGCCCGCCTTGACTCGGCGAGGCAGGCCAAACATACTCTGAATCATACTCGCCTGTTTTCTTCAAAACCACTATTCGAGAATTGCCTTTGTCTAAAACATAAAGGGAGCTTTGCTCAGAATCCGTGTAAATAATACTAGGGTTTAATAAAGACTTGGCTAGACCTGTGACTCTAAAATTTTCCTCTGTTCCTTGAATAAATTTCCAGATTTTCCCGTCGTTTCCTAAAACCCAAATCGCTCCATCAATCGCCACAGAAACTACTTGACTAAAATCAGCCGCCTCTCCCTTTAACCATTTTTGTTTTGTCCCAAATCCATTCTCAGCGATAGGATACTTCCAAATCTCGCCCTTTTTATCCAAAAGATAAAGATTACTGCCAAAACCAGCCATATCGACAATTTCCCCCCAGCTAGCATCTTTTTTAATTCTTAACTCTGTTTCTAAAATTCCTTCTTCAGTCAGAGCATAAATCTTATCACCCAACATCGCTATTAATCTTGCTCCTCTAATTTTTTCTCCGCTAGCTAAGATTGTTGACTTTTTATCTTTGATCCCCAAACCGTAAATCGTTGATTGAACCTCATCTAAAATTACCAGTTGGTCGGCCAAAACCGTCAAGTCGTCTCCTTTAGCATTGGCTTTGATTAACTCGAGATCGAAAAAAACCGCTCCTTCAACTTGATGTTCTTTCAAAACTTTACCTAATGTTTGTCTAAGCTCTTCCTGAAACTTTAAAAATTCCTCAGTTTTAAGACCAGCAGATTCGATTTGCTGGGTTAAATCTTGAGCTTCAAGTAGAAGTTGACTGGCCTTGGTCGGGTTTAAAGTTAACAAATCTTTCCCTTCTTTCAATTTCTCTTGAGCTTGTTCCAAAAGAACAGAGGTTTTTTGAGTCAAACCAGGATGTCTTCTTTGTCTTGCTCCCAAAACAACACTTACGCCTAAAATCAAAAGTAAAATCAAAGCCACGGTAATTACTGTTTTTTGAGAGCGAGGGGTTTTCTTTTGACTCTCCGCCAGGGAGGTTATCTTTTTCAGCCAGTATTTTTGACCCAAAAAAATTATTTCTAGCATCTTTTCTTTAACTTTTGCGGCAATCGTTTTTCCTACTTGAAAAATCCTGTTTAGCTCTCTATCCTGTTTTTTAATCTCTGGTAACTCTGTCTCTTTAAATTCTTGCTTTTTAACCTTAAAAATCACCGCCGCTGCCTTTCCCCCATCTTCTTGACCATGAACTACTGGAGCTATAGATTCAGCCGCTTCGCTGGGAGAGTTAGTGGTTAAGGCTGCTTGTAAAACACCCTGAGGAACCAATTGAAAAAACTCCCCAGTTCCTAAACAAAATAAATCTCCATCCTCAAGATAGCCACTGATTGCCTCCTTGCCAACTAAGATTGTCACTACTTTCCCTTTCCTGGCTAAAACTAATCTGGCCCCATTGTTTACTGCCCCATACAAAACATTACCGACGACAGCAACCGCTCCAACATCAATCTCAACCTCGCCAGTCGTCTCCAAACCAATTTTTTCCACTGCCTTTTTTAGTTGTTCCAAAGGGCTGGCAATTAAATCTCCAAAATATTCCTCATGAAGTCGAGAAATAATTTCCCGACCGGCAGTGGCAATCTCAACCTCGGGAGGAGGATTAGCAATTCCAATTACCGCCAAAAGCTGACCACGTTGGGAAATTTTTTCTGCCTGGGAAGGGGAAAAAGCATGAACCCAAGAGCCAGAATTTTGAGTTGAGGTACCAACAATTTTAGCTATTTCAAGCAGGAATTTAGCCATATCATCTTAAATTTAAAGAATTATCAACGCTAAAAGAAAAACAGCAATTGCTACTAGTAAATGAATCCAAGATACAAGCTTTAAGGGAAAGTTAAAACCGCCATCAAGGGCTTGGGCCATTAAATCAACCTGACGGACAACAATAACGGCAAAGGCAATATAAATCGCCAAACCAATTAAAAACAGGATTTT
>CAYIUX010000049.1:0-3949 GCA_964366795.1 uncultured Gammaproteobacteria bacterium
GAAAAAGTTGAAGAGCTTGAGGAAAAATTAGAAGAAAAGGGTGAATAAAACTTTTTACTTTTTATTTGTCCCTTATACTTTATACTTAATACTTTATACTTTATACTCACCCAATCAGGTTGCGGCGGCGGTCGAAAATCCCCAATCCTTTCAAATCACTGTTTCCGCTACTATTGGCGAGTCAAGACTGACGCTTTTTGGCTATACTTCACCCCAAGCCTTGGTGGAACTCCAAGGGCAAAGGGTGTCTGAAAGCGTCATTGCCAACGACCAGGGCTATTTTTTCTTTGACCGAATTTTGTTACCTGCTCCGCGAAGCTCGCAGAGCGAAGTGGAGCCCACTTATCCTGAACTTTGTCTTGCTTCAATTGACAGTCTAAGTCGGGTTTCATTTCCCACTTGTCTTCCTCCCCTTCCCCTTGGTTCTTTTGACATGAGCATCGGTCCGGTTTTGCTTCCGCCAACCTTGAGCCTGTTCACAGTGAGCTTGTCGAATCTGTCGAAGGGTAGTTTTCTCCCAAATGAACAGGCAATCGCCCAGGGTTTAACCATTCCGGACTCCGAAGTGAACATCTTCCTCGCCAACAACCTTACTCACTCACTTCGGTTCTCTTTTATCCCTTCGGTTTATGCCTATTTTATTCCTCGTTATCAGATTAAAGCCGATGCCAATGGTCATTTTGAATTCAATCTACCCTCTAGTCCGCCAACCAGCGGAGCTTCCTGGAAAGTTTTTGCCGCCGCCACCCATCTTGGTTCGCCCTCCCCAAAAAGCAATACTTTAACTTTTAGAATCTTGGGCTGGTGGGAGTGGCTTTGGGAGCAAATAAAACTAATTTTAGGACTGATTGTGGGACTAGCAAAGCCTTATTGGTGGCAGATCATCATTTTCCTCGAAATAGGTATTCTGCTTGTGGTTAAACGAAAAATGCAAAGCGAAAAACGTAAAACTACAGCGTAAAACTTAAAATTTTCTTTTCCCCTTGGCTGTTAAAATACTTGCTCCAATAATCCTCGCTAACTCATCGGCTTCTCTAAGAAGATCATTAATTTTGTTAATATCACCCTTCTTTGAGTCTCTGAGTAACCCAAGCCAAAACTTATTTTCGTTCGCACTTTTAAGAGCAATACTGAAAAAATTTACAAAATCTTTTTTGGAACTCGCTGCTTGAGCTTCAATAATATTTGCACCAATGCTTGTTGCACTCCTTAGAAGCTGTTTACCAATTATTTGAGAGATATAATCTTTAAGTAAACTTTCAAGAAATTCGATAATATCTAAGGCATAAATATAAGCTCTTCTTTTAAGGTCAAAAGTTTTATTTGTTTTTCGTTTTAAATTGTAATTTTGCACTTTTCGCTCTACGTTTTGCGTTTATCTAAAGCTGACCTTGACTCTTTGGGGTAAGACTTTATTGCCCACCCGCGCCTCGATTAAATAATCCACTGGTGTTTTTGAGGAAATATCAAAAATTGCCCGACCTAAATTGTCAGTTATTGTCTGAACTGGAGTAATCTCCAATCTTTCATCCTGTCCTAAAAAGACCACTTCGCCAATTACCCCTTTTCCTTGGCTATCTAAAATAAACGCCGTCACTCTTATTTTTTCCGAACCGTTAGCTTGAGCTTGGAGAGGTGAGGCAAAAAGATAGCAATTATCCAGGGCTATCTCGCCCCCTACCGAAGGTGCCGTTGCTCGACCAAAAAATGCTGTTCGTTGACGGATAAAAATAACGGTTGCCCCTAATGCTAGTAACAGAAAAATAACAATCGTTATGCCTAAAATTATCTTTCTCACTAAAATAAATTTATCTTAAAGCCAGCCTGTTGTCAATCCCAAAATACTAGAGGACAGTGGTCATAAAAATTTAGGTAAGGGGAAAATTTTCAATTTTGTTAAACCGCCAATAAAGTTTTTAGCAAAGACAGGGAATTTTTTAGTTTTAATTTTGGCTAGCACTTTCAAATTTGACTGCCAAATAAGTCCTTAATAAAAACACTCCAGGATATCCATAAATTTCTAATTTCTAATTTCTAATTTCTAATTAATGTCTAATGCCAAAATGTCTAATGTCTAAAATTTTTGGGGCATCATTTAGTCATTGGGGTTTGATTAGGTCAATTTTTATGCCTCCTTTCCCTATAGGATGCTTTTACTTCTAAACAACTTTTGTGTATCATAATATATCACTGGCTGTTTCCTCCGTTGTTAAAAATTTTTGATATTTAAAGATATATTTTGATAAATGATTTCCGCAATTTTGCGGAGATTATTCCCTGTGTAAATCATTATGAAAATCAATATTTTCTTTAAGTAAGGGTATGTCTGAACCTTATCTAACTACATCAAAATCCTCTTGACAACCCCTTGGAAATTCTATTATAGTAGTAAATGTTAATATAATTTTGTCTAATTAGTCTAATTTGAACCTAAATATGTATCTGCCCGAACTTTTTAAAATCTATCTTAAAACCCAAAAAATTTCTTCAATAACCGCCAAAAATTATCTGACGGATATTAATCATTTTCTTGAATGGCTTGCTCAAAAAACTGGCATTCATCATCAAATCGCCGGCAAGGCAATTTTCGGCTTGTTCACTAAGGAAACACTTAATGAGTACAAATCCGACCAACTTGCCGAAGGTACTCCCCTTTCTACTATCAACCGTCGGCTTTCCGCTCTAAGAAAGTTTGGTCAATTTGGACGACAACAGGGATGGATTGCCGAAAATCCGGCGGAGAAAGTGGAGAATGCCACCTTAGTGCAAACAACAAACAACAAACAACAAAGTGAACGAGCGTTGGTAGATTTTCAAAAGCATCTTGCCAAGGAAAAAGTTAGTCCGATTACGATTAAAAACTATTTATCAGATTTACGGCACTTTTTAGGGTGGTTGGAAACCACCTAAAGAACACGAATATAACGGATTTTAACAAATAAAACTAATTGGTAGACCGCTACTCAAAGGAAACCTAGGGGAAGGCTCACTTTTTTCGTGATCTACCGCCCTAATTATAATATGAATAAAAGAAAATCTCAACCAGGCTACGTCTACTTAAAAGTTTATCAGTTTTTAATGATTATTTTTGATCTTACTAATCAGTTTATCAAACGTTTTTTACCTGGTCCGGAGCACCGGCGCACCAGAGATCAGTATTACCAGGCAGCTCGCTCCAGTAAACAGTGCTTGGTTGAAGGCTATACCCAAGAAAGCCTTAAGGGCTACATTAAGATGGCAGGCATTACTCACGGCTCCAATGAAGAGCTTAAAGAAGACTACAAAGATTTTCTCCGCCAACGAAATTTGCCAGTTTGGCCCAAAGACCATCCGAAACTAGGAAGAATAAGTTGGGTGAGTAGGGCATGTAGGGAAATTGCTGAAGGCAAAACGCCTACTATCCCCCCTCTCCCTACTGACCCCATTTATGCTGCCAATCTCCTCCTCGACCTTACCACCAAAGCTGGATTCATGTTAGAAAAGCTCATTACCTCCTTAGAGGAAAAACACCGCACTGAAGGAGGCTTAACAGAAAAACTTTACCAAAGAAGAATTGAGTTTAGAGAGAAAAAGGCATAAGTATGGAAGATTTATTCAAAAAAATAACCAGGGAAAAAACCAGTGCTTATCAAAAACATCTGGAAGACCTAAATTTGTCCGAAGCTACGATCAGGCGGCGATTATCTTCGTTGCGTAAATTCTGCTCCTGGTCATATAATGAAGGATATCTTAAGGAAAATCCTTTTATTACTCCGAGCCCAGCTCTTAGGTTCATTCCGATCTCATATCGCAAGCTAAAATTCCCTACTCTCCCTACTCTCCCTACTCTATCAAACGCCTATAGAGTATATCAATCTATATCAATCACTAAATATCTACATTATGCAATTTTGATAATTTTTTGCGCCTCACTTGGGTTCGGCGCTTATGACCAATTTTTCCGCAAAGC
>CAYIUX010000050.1:0-3921 GCA_964366795.1 uncultured Gammaproteobacteria bacterium
TTTTAGTAATTCTAAACCAGTTCCACCCCGACCAATAACCACCCCTGGGCGGCTGACAAAAAGGGTAATTTTCATTTTATTAATGAGTCGGTCAATTTGCACCCTAATAACGCCGGCTAGTTTCAATTTTTCCATTAAAAATTTTCGGATTTTAACATCCTCCAAAAGATTTTGTTGGTACCTTCGCTTGTTATCGCTAAACCAGCGTGATTGCCAGTCAAGATTTTGAGGCAATCTAAAACCAATTGGATTAACTTTTTGTCCCATTTTTTTCACCTTCCTCTAAAACCATCTTAATATGGCTTAATCGTTTTTGAATCTGGTGAACTCTTCCCCGAGAAACGAATCTTGTCCGTTTCATTCTCGGTCCTTCACCAATTTCTAATTGTTTAATTCTTAAATTATCCTTGTTAAGTTTAAAATTATTAACGGCATTGCCAATACCTTGTTTTAACACCATAAGTAACGGTTTGGCTGCTTTTTTGTTTAAATTTTTAAGGATTGCTTCGGCTTGAGCAACCCCCAACCCACGAATTTGATCGGCTACCAAGCGTAATTTTCTTGGTGTTGGTCTTATAAAAGTTGACTTAGCAATAATTTCCATTTAACTTCCTAAGTTTTACTAATAATTCTTTTAACTACTTTTCCATGACCTCTAAATGTTCTGGTGGGGGAAAATTCACCCAGCCGGTGACCAACCATCGTCTCGCTCACAAAAACATCTATAAAAACTCTGCCATTATGAACTTGAAAAGCATGACCAACAAACTCTGGGGGAATTTGACTTGCTCTGGCCCAGGTTTTAATTGGCTCTTTCTTTCCAGATTGTTTTTGCGCCAAAACTTTTTTTAGTAATTTTGGGTCAACATAAGGACCTTTTTTGCTACTTCTTCCCATATTACCTCTTTCGTTTAATAATCCATTTGTCAGAATATTTTTTCTTTTTTCTGGTTCTCTTTCCTAAAGTTGGTTTTCCCCAAGGGCTTTTAGGTGAGGGCATGCCAATTCCCGACCTTCCTTCTCCTCCTCCGTGAGGATGGGAGGATGGATTTTGGGCAACTCCCCGAACAGTGGGTCTTATTCCCAGATGCCGTTTCCGTCCTGCCTTACCAAAAATCTCACTTTTTAATTGAGCTTTGCCCACCTGACCAATAGTAGCGTAACAATTTAGTTGAAGTTTTCTTTGCTCACCTGAGGGTAATTGAACCACCGCATATTTTTCTTCCTTACCCATAAGAACCGCCCCTGTTCCAGCTCCCCTAACAATTTGTCCTCCTTTTCCTGGTTTAAGTTCAATATTATGGACAATGGTACCGACTGGAATTCTTGCCAAGGGGAAAGCATGGCCAACTTTTATCTCCGCTTTTTCCCCAGCCATTATTTCATCTCCAACCTTTAAACCTTCAGGGGCAAGAATATACCTTTTTTCACCATCAGCGTAGGTTATTAAAGCAATATCTGCCCCCCGATTGGGGTCGTACTCGATTGAAACAACTTTAGCCGGAATATCTCGTTTATCGCGTTTAAAATCAATTTCTCGTAAAAATCTTTTTTCTCTCCCACCTTGATGGCGGACGGTAACTTTCCCACTAGCATTCCGGCCTGATTTTTTGGTTAATATTTTAAAAAATTGTCTTGCCATTTTTACTCTCCTGTTTCAAAGATGTCAATTTTTTCTCCTTCAGCCAGTTGGACAACTGTTTTTTTCCAGTCTGGCTGGCGAATTTCAATCTTTGTTCGCCCAATTTTTCTTTTTTTGCCTCGTCCAGTAATTGTCTGAACTCCTATGATATGAACCCCATAAGTATCTTCTATCGCTTTGATGATTTCTTTTTTGGTTGCCCGACGGTCAACTTCAAAAGCATATTTCCCCTTCGACAGGCTCAGGGTTGATTTTTCCGTCACTAATGGTCGTTTTAGAACGTGGATTAAATCCATATCTCCTTTAATTTATCTATTGACTCTTTCATAAAAATTAATTTTCCCCCATTTAAAACATCATAAGTATTAAGCATATTAATTTGGGTAAGTTTCACTCCCTCGATATTCCTGGCTGCCCGTATCACATTTTCGATTAATTCAGGTAGAACAAGAGTTAGTTTCCAGTTTCTAGTTTCCAGTTTCCAGTTTCTGGTGAGCTTTTCTAGCACCATCATCATTTCTTTTGTCTTCGGCTCAATCTTTGCCAAGCCTTTAACCACTATTATTTCGCCATCTTTAAATTTACTGGTTAAGGCGCTAAAAAGGGCTTGTTGGCGCATTCGTTTGGACATTTTTAACTGGTAATTCTCACTGCCGGTTGGTCCATGAGCAACTCCCCCGCCAACAAAAATTGGCGCATATTGATCTCCGTGTCTTGCTCTTCCAGTTCCCTTTTGTCGCCAGATTTTTCTCCCAGAACCAGAAACTTCAGCTCGAGTCTTAGCCTTCGCCCCAGCTTTTCGTTGGTTGCTCAAATAAACCCTAACCGCTTGGGCCATAAGTTGATTGTTAACCTTGGCGGCAAAAATCTTACTAGGCAAGGTGATTTGGTCAGATTTTTTGCCGGTTATGGTAAAAATATTAACCCTGGGCACTTTCCTCCTTTACTTCAACTTTAGCTTTTTGTTCTGCCTCTTTTAGCTTCTCCTCGGCTTCTTTTTCTTTTCTCAATCGCCCGGCTCTTTCTTCCTCGGTTTCTTTAATCTCTTTTTCTCCCACTCTCATTAAAGGAACAAATTTTTGGTTTTGACTATATTTTCTAATCAGTAGTTTTCCTTTCTTAGCTCCAGGAACCAGTCCGGAAACTAATAAAAGTTTGTTTTTATTATCGACATCCATTACCGTCAGACCAATAATGGTAACTTTGGCTCCCCCGGCCCGACCAGCCATTTTTTTGCCTTTATAAACCCGACCGGGAGTGGTAGTTTGTCCAATTGAACCCGGAGCCCGTTGGCGATCTGATTGACCATGGGTCTTTGGCCCACCTTTAAATCCCCATCTTTTAACCACCCCGGTAAAGCCTTTTCCTTTTGACCAACCAGTAATCTTAACCAAATCTCCCGGCTGGAAAGCCTCAAGTGCTTCGGCTTGAATCTCCGTCACTGGAATACGTTTCCCATCCTGGGTAAATTTTTGAACAGTATTCAGTTTTACACCCGTAATTGCTTTATCCATTTTTATCTGCGTCTACCCCACCAAAAAGAGTGCCGGAAGCACTCTTCAAAGTAGGCTGCCCTGGTAATTTTATCAACTCAAAAGAGCTTCACCTCCATTGGGGTAAATTATAAGGAAAAATTAAGAAAAATGCAAATGAGGATGTTTACATTTTGATTTCGATGTCAACGCCGGCCGGAAGATCCAAATGGGAAAGGGCATCAAGAGTCTTATCGGTTGGTTCAAGAATATCAATCAATCTTTTGTGGGTTAACATTTGAAAATGCTCTTGGGAGTCTTTATCGGTGTGGGGACTAGTTAAAACAGTAATCATTTTTCTTTTAGTTGGCAGAGGAATAGGTCCAACCACTTTAGCCCCCGTCGACAAAGCGGCTTCTAGAATTTTTTCGCAACTTTCATCGATGACTCGATGATCGTAGGATTTTAAACGTACTCGAATGCGTCCTTTAGGCATTCTTAAGCAACTATTTTGGCAATAACTCCGGCGCCAACAGTATGTCCACCCTCGCGGATAGCAAACCGAAAGCCTTCCTCCAAAGCTACTGATTGAATTAATTTAACAACCATCTTGGCATTATCGCCAGGCATGACCATCTCTACCCCCTTGGGTAGAGTTACTTCACCAGTAACATCGGTGGTTCGAATATAAAATTGAGGTCGGTAGCCAGAGAAGAACGGGGTATGACGACCCCCTTCCTCTTTGGTTAAAATATAAACTTCAGCCTCAAATTCAGTATGGGGGGTAATTGTCCCTGGTTTGGCTAA
>CAYIUX010000051.1:0-3882 GCA_964366795.1 uncultured Gammaproteobacteria bacterium
CTTTTTTGAACGCTTCATCAAAGTCTTTTTTGATTAAACTTCTAACCTGCATCGCCTTAAAATAATAAGCTTCATAATAGCCAGCTGAAAGAGTGTAAGTTCCAAGCATAATTCTCCGTTTAGCTTCATCAGCAAATCTATCTCGGGGAAACCCAAATCTTATTCCGTCATATCTAGCTAAATTGGAAGAAACCTCTGATGGTTGAATAATATAATAAACAGCTAAGGCATACTCAGTATGAGGAAGAGAAATATTAACTAACCGAGCTCCAAGTTTTTCCAATTTTTTAATTGTTTCCTTAACCTTTTTTTCCATTTCTTTATTCAACCCTTTAATAAAATATTCTTTTGGAATTCCAATTTTTAGACCTTTAATGCCTCTTTTAAGATTTTTAGCATAATCAGGAACTGGAACACGCGGAGTAGTAGCATCATAAGAATCCTGACCGGCGGTGATATTTAAAACAATAGCTGAATCTGTTATGTTCTTAGTAAAATGTCCTATTGAATCCAAGGAAGAAGCCATGGCTATAATTCCATATCGCGAGACTCTTCCATAAGTAGGCTTTAAACCAACTAGACTACAAAATGAGGCTGGAAGGCGAATCGAACCACCAGTATCAGTTCCGGTAGCCAATAAAGCCATATCAGCCGCCAAAGCTGCCGCTGAACCGCTACTTGAACCACCAGGAACAAATTTTAAATTCCAAGGGTTTTTGGTTGAACCAAAATCAGAGTTCTCTCCTGATGAACCATGAGCCCAGGCATCCATATTGGTTTTACCGAGAATAATGGCGCCAGCATTTCTTAATCTTTTGACTACCGTCGAATCATAAGCTGGAATATAATCTTCTAAAACTTTAGAGCCCGCGGTTGTTTTTATCCCTTTTGTACAAAAAATATCTTTGAGAGCAATTGGAATCCCCAATAGTGACTGACGACTGATGACTGACGACTGATGACTGATAATTTCATCTGCTTTCTTTGCCCCTTCAAGCGCCTCCTTTTCACAGACGGTAATAAAGGCATTAATTTTTGAATCAAGCTTTTTTATCCTTCCAAGACAACTTTTCACCAACTCCAGAGAGGAAAATTTTTTAGCCCGCAATCCTTCTTGTGCTCCTTTAATAGTCAGTTGATGCAGTTCCATACTTATTCAAAAATTGCTTTTGTTTTAAACATTCCATTATGGGTGCTTTTACTACCAGATAAAACTTCTTTCTGGGAAAGTGATGGTCCAGCTACCTTATCTTCTCGAAAAACACTCTCAAGTCCAGTCACTTGGGAGGTGGATTCCACTCCTTTGGTTTTAACTTTTTTCAAAATCTCTATATAATCTAAAACCTCAGAAAGTTGTTTTTGAAATTTTTTCACTGTTTGAGAGGTAAGCGTCAGCCTGGCTAATTTAGCCACATGTTTTACCTCTTCTTCTGTCAACTTTATTGTTTGTTGTTTGTTATTTGTTATCTTCTTCATTCCATCTCCTTTAATATTTTTATCCTTTCGACCACTGGTGGATGGGTATTAAATAAATTTGCAAACCAGCTCCTTCGACTTCGCTCAGGATAAACTCCTTTTTTAAAAGGATTGATGATATAAAGATGGGCGGTGGCTTTATTGGCTGCTTCAAGTGGTTCTTTATCTTTGGAAATTTTCTCCAAGGCCCTGGTTAACCCCTCTGGAAATCTGGTCAACATCACCCCTGAAGCATCGGCTAAAAATTCTCGTCTTCTGGAAATTGCTAATTGGATTAATTGGGCAATTAGCGGCGAAAGAAGAACGAAAATTATTCCTATTAAAAACAAAATCGCTTGAATTTGGTTTCCATCTCGATCGTCTCGGTCTCGACCACCGAAACGAATTCCTCGCAAAAACCAATCACCCATCAAGGTTACCATTCCCACTAAAACAGTAACGATGCTCATAAGTCTGGTGTCATAATTTCTAACATGAGAAAGTTCGTGGGCAACAACTCCTTCAAGTTCAGTTCGATCCAACTTGCTTAAAAGTCCGGTGGTAGCACAAACCACGGCGTGGTTCGGATCTCGTCCAGTAGCAAAAGCATTTGGGGCACTATCATTAATAACATAAAGGCGGGGCATTGGGACTTGGGCCGCCATCGCAAGATTTTCCGTCACCGTAAAAAAAATAAAATCTCTTTTTTTATCTGCAGGTCGTGCTCCAGAAATAGTCAAAATTATTTTATCTCCCCACCAATAACCAGCAAAGCTCATTAAGCCTGCGACAATTAAGGCAAATCCAACTATTCCCAAACCGTAACCCAAAACTTTAGAAAAAACCCAGGCAACTCCGGTAATAAACAATACAAAAACCACCATAATAATAGTGCTTCGGCGCTTATTCCGATCTTGTTGTTCGTAAACGTTAATCATCTCAAAACTCTACCTTGGGTGCTTTTGTCTCTTCTTTTTCTACCTCAAGATGTTCTCCCTCTTCAGATGTTTTTAATCCAGGCTCTTGTTTGAAACCAAAAATTTTGGCAACTAAATTTGAAGGAAAAGTAACAACCTTAACATTATAATCAGCCGTTAAGTCAATTAATGTTCTTCGGGAATACATGACTTTGTCAACAGTATCCCGAAGCTCATCCATAAGTTTGCCTGTTGGACCGGCTGCCTGAAGTTGAGGAGTCGACTCAAATACTGCTCGAATCGGCGCTAGGGCTGCTTGAAGTCGGCTTCCAGTATCTATTAATTTTTGAGTGTTTTCCCCATCAATCGCCTTTATCACCGCTTTTCTGGCTTCAGTTAACTCTGTAAAAATTGCCTTCTCATGTTTCATATAACCTTTGACAGAGGCAACTAAATTAGGAATTAATTCTGCCTGTCTTTTTAATTGGTTACCAATCTCTTGAATTGAAGCCCGAATTCGAGTTTTGATAGTAACAAATTGATTATATAAAGACCAAATATAAACAGTGACAATCGCTCCCAATATAAGAAGAATTAACCAAATTGGCATTTATTTTTCACCCCCTTTCAATTCTTGGACTATTTTATCATAGCTTAAGGTATTAACAATATCCTTCTTTTCCGCCCATCCCTTTCGAGCCACTGCTACTCCATAAGACATCAATGAAAGTTGATTTTTAATATGAGCATCGGTACAAATTACCATTTTCACTCCATTTTTCACAGCTTCACGAACTAGGGTATCAGGTAAGTCTAGCCTGTCTGGCCAAGCGTTTATTTCCAACCATTTATCATGTTTTGAACAGAAGGCGAAAATCGCCTCCCAATCAAGCTCATATCCTTCTCTTTGGCCTAATTCTCTACCAGTGGGGTGGCCAAAAATTTTAATTTTTGGATGGTCTAAGGCTCTTAAAACTCGTTCGGTCATCTCTTCTCGATTCATCCTAAAGCTTGAATGAATTGAGGCAATACCATAATCTAAGAGATCTAAAGCTTTCTCGGGAATAGCTAATTCACCATTTGGTTTGATATCAATCTCCAACCCATTAAAGATACCATTGAGTAATTTCTTTACTCTAGAGTAATTTATTTTATCAATTGCCTCTTTTTTTCGCTTCAATAAGGAAATTATTTGATTTTCGGAATGTTGACTTTGGCTAGGGTTGTGTTCGGTAAACCCTATATACTCATAATTCAGCGTGTGGGCTACTTTGATTATTTCCTCCATTGGATCCAATCCCGGATCGTGACTTTCTTCTACCGGAAAGTTGGAGTGTATATGAAGGTCACCCTTGACGTCTTCTAACTCAACTAATTTAGGTAACCCATCTGGTTTACCCTGATCCCGCCTAATCGGCGGGAGAAGGGCAGCTTCAATCTCGCCTGTATCTTCTCGTAATTCAGGAGGCATCCAGTCCATATCTAAGGCTTTATAGAAATCTTCTTCATT
>CAYIUX010000052.1:0-1603 GCA_964366795.1 uncultured Gammaproteobacteria bacterium
GTTAGCGTAATTTTTAATTTTTAATTTTAAATTTTTAATTTTTTTTATCCCATATTCCGACAAAGAAAACCCTTTTTTAAGAGCCAATTCTCTTAAATGAATATTATGATGTTTACTGCCAGTAAAATATTGAAGCATTGCCCCGTAAGCTTCCGGTCTTTGAACTCTTAAATCTACTTGTCGACCGTTCTTAAGAAGGATTGTGGCTCCACTAGGACCTTTTTCTACTAGTTTTCGCGCTTTAGGATATCTAACAAACCAATTTATTACCTCAACTGGTTTTAAAGTAGAAACAGCAATATCAACATCACCTATGGTCGCCACCCTTCTTCGTAGGCTTCCTAGGGGATCAGCCTGAACAGTAGCCGGTATCTTTTTTAGATAGGAAATCATTTCTTGAGCAATCGCATCGGCATATGGAAGAACCATTCTATTTTCTTTAATTTCTCCTGCTTTAAAAACTTTGATTGCTTCTAAAATATCTTCTTGAGATTTCTGGCCAAATCCCTCTATTTTAGCAATCTTTCCTTTTTTGGCAGCTTTTTCCAGATCCATTACCGCTGTTTGAGGATTTTTGATCTTAAGTTCGCGGCAAAGCTTATAGGCACTTTTAGCACCAATTCCGGGAATATCAAGAAATTCAAACATTGCCGGCGGTAATCCTCTCATTATTGCTTCAAAATGGGCTACTTTTCCTTTTCGGAAAAGCTCATCTAAATGAGAAGCAATACTAGCTCCAACACCAGGAATTTCTGTTAATTTGCCATCATCCCAAAGGTCTTTTGCTTCAGAGGTAGCATGCTCAATGGCAGTTGCCGCCCGATCATAAGCCACAATTTTAAACTTATTGCCCCCTCTAATTTCATAAGCAGCCGAGATTACTCTTAAAAGTTTAGCTATTTCCTGATTATTTATATTCCGCCCTATTTTCATTATTACCATCATAACATAGCGTTGACTTCGGCTCAATAATTTGCTAGGATGACAATTATCTGGGTCCGTGGTGTAGTGGTTAACACATCCGCCTGTCACGCGGAAGATCGCCGGTTCGACTCCGGTCGGGCCCGCTCCCTGCCTTAATTTCTGCCTAGAAAGGGGGTTTAGATAAATCAGTGGACAACGGACTACTTAAAAACTTTCTTAAGAAACTAAAGCTAAATGAATCGACTATTAGCATGATTCTAGGTGCTTTAGTAATTGTTGTTGTTGGAGTATTGATTTTTAATTATTTTCGGGGCGTGGGTAAACCAAAACCAGAGGTTGCTCCTACCCCAACAGGTGAATTAAAACTGGTCGAAGAGGGAGGCAAGCTTGTTCCTGAAGGACTACCGACTACTTATAAAGTCCAAAAGGGTGATCATCTTTGGAAAATAGCGGAAAAATTCTATGGTTCAGGCTATAACTGGGTAGACATTTCTAAGGAAAATAACCTAGTTACCCCAAACCTTTTATTCGTCGACCAGGAGTTAAATTTACCCAAAGTTGAAGTAAGACGGCCAACTAAATTAGCCGTCTCGTTTGGACCAACCATCAGCGGAGACCAATACACAGTGGTTAAAGGGGATCATCTCTGGGGTATTGCTGTTCGAGCTTATGGAGATGG
>CAYIUX010000052.1:1703-3377 GCA_964366795.1 uncultured Gammaproteobacteria bacterium
TGCGGGATTAGTTGAGCGGCTCAATACCACCTTCCCAAGGTGGGGAGAGGGGTTCGACTCCCCTATCCCGCTCCACGAAGTGGTAAGGGAAAAGCTTTGCTTATCCCGCTCTGTATTTAGTGAGAGCGGGTCAAGCTCTGCTTATCCCGCTCCTGTATTTGGCGAGAGCGGGTCAAGCTCTGCTTATCCCGCTCTAGTGTTTACACTGATCCGCCCAGCTGGTGGAGAAGTGCCGATGTAGCTTAGTGGTAAAGCAGCGGTTTCGTAAACCGTCGATGGCAGTTCGATTCTGCCCATCGGCTCTGATGAAAAAAAGTTCTTGGTTAGCTCGTAAAGAAGAAAAAAGAAATATTCGTCAAGCAATTTTTTACGGGGGTTTGACCATATTTTTGGCTTTGACTATTGTTTTTTTGGGCATTCCCACATTAATCAAAATGGCGATTTTTTTAGGTAATCTTCGCGCCTCCTCTTTGCCAATCGAAACAAAAGATACTATTCCCCCGAATCCACCAGTTCTTGTTTCTTTTCCAGAGGCTACCAATAGCGCTCAGTTTAGTTTTTCTGGATTTGCCGAACCAGCCTCAATAGTAGAAATTTTCTTGGGGGCAACTCCAGTGAGACAAATTGTTGTTGGCAATGAGGGAATTTTCAATATTGATAATCTCTCTTTGAATTTGGGCAAAAACGAAATTTATGCCATCACTACCGATGAATCAGGAAATAAAAGTTCAGAATCTGAAAAAATAAGTGTTCGGTATGATAATGTTCCGCCTAATTTAGAAATTATTCAACCCCAAGATAAAACTACTTGGGAAACTAGTAAAATTGAAATTATTGGCAAAACTGAACCAGAGGTAACTATTTTAATTAACAATCATTTGGTAATTGTCGATGGGGAAGGTAATTTTAAATACTCATTAAGTTTGTCATTAGAGGAAAATATAATTAAGATTATCGCCACTGACAGAGCGGGTAATCAGACAGATAAAAATCTAACTCTTACTTATTCTCCTTAGCCAATAAAATCCACATCCAGGCCATTACCCATGGATAAAATAGGCTGTTTAAAAACAACGAATGAATTAAAATAGCCAAAGCGCTGGCTAAAATTGTTAAATTTCCAATTCTTAAAATTTTCCACCAGATTCCAAGGTAAGTCAAAAATCCAATAATTCCCGTTGTGGCTAAAACAAATAACAAGCTTGAATCTGCTCCTGCTCCAGCATTGCTTTCTTGCCATTGTTCTTTCAAAAAACCATAATCTCGTTGGGCATAGCGAAAGGCATTAAAACCAACCCCAATCAATGGATGGTCACGACTAATAATTAAAGCATTTTGCCAGCTGCCTACTCGAGCCTGAATAGTGCTAGTTCTTTCAAGTCTGATTCCCTCACCGCCTGACTGCCGAGGCAGAATCAATAAAGTCAAGGCTCCAACAAACAAAATTATTAAAAAAAATCTTGGTGCCTTTTTTATGAAAGCAATTACCCCCATTCCAATCAAATATGCTAAATATGAACTCCGCGAATAAGTCAAGGCTAGTGAACAGTAGACAGTGAACAGTAGACAGTGAACAGGCAAATTTTTCAGTTTGAAGACACCAATCTTCTCCCAATTTGAAACTACTAATAAAATCAATGTTAAAACCAAAATTATTCCTATAAATCCAGGGTC
>CAYIUX010000053.1:0-3287 GCA_964366795.1 uncultured Gammaproteobacteria bacterium
GTGGAGGGATTAAACTTTAAACACAACCAAATCGATGATAATGCTGATTCTCATATTCTTGCCGGAATTTTAGGTCAAGGAAAAACTATTCCGATTGAAAATGGAAAACTTATTCGCGGAACCTGGCAACAAATATTTTTAGTTGAACTGGATGGTCCAAGAGAAAGAAAAATAATTGTTAAAATTATCTCTCAGTAAAGTAACATGGAAGTTTTTGAAGCCATAAAGAAAAGAAGGTCAACTAGAAGATTTGACGCTTCAAAACAAGTTTCTGACGAACAAATTGAAAAAATTCTGGAGGCTGGGAGGCTGGCTCCTTCGGCTCATAATCTTCAAGACTGGTTTTTTATTGTCGTTAAAGCCCAAGACAAAAAAGATAAACTTGTCGAGGCTGCTGCTAGTCAAAGCTTTGTTGGCGAAGCCTCAGTAGTTATTGTTGTTTGTGCTGATTTGCGCCTGGCAGATAGGCATTCGACAAAACATGGTGAAGATTTCTACATGATTCAAGATACAGCCATTGCCACTATCCAAATGTGGCTGGCGGTAACCAATCTTGGTCTTGGAGCTTGTTGGGTTGGGGCTTTTGACGAAAAAGAAGTAAAACGAGTCTTGAATCTTGAAGAACATCTTCGACCCGTTGCTCTTCTACCTATCGGCTATCCGGCTGAGTCTCCCTCGCCCACGCCAAGAAGAAAAATTAAAGAAATTTCAAAGATAATTTAGCTAAAAATGAAAACTGGAACTGCCAATCTCCCTCTCCATTATGGTTTTACCCCGCGCTGGCTTTTTGAACAAATGACAAAACTAGCTCGGGAGATTTCTATTATTTTAATTACCGAATATGGAGCAGAAGAATATCTAAGACGACTTTCTGATTCTTACTGGTTCCAAGCCTTTGGTTGTACTTTAGGCTTTGATTGGCATTCTTCGGGTCTGACCACTACCACCTGCGGGGCAATAAAAGAAAGCCTACGACCAATCCAAAAAGATTTAGGAATTTTTGTTTGCGGCGGAAAAGGTAAAACTTCAAGAAAAACCCCAAATGAGATTGAAAATATTAGCCAAAAGTATTCTTTAGATAGCCAACCCCTAATTTATGCCTCAAGAATCTCGGCTAAGGTCGACAATAACGCCCTGCAAGACGGTTATCAACTTTATCATCATTCATTTTTCTTCACCAAGAATGGTAAATGGGCGGTCGTTCAACAAGGAATGTCTCTCGACCCGTTCGGGACAAACAGAGGCTGGGCAAGAAGATACCATTGGCTATCTGATAACGTTTTGGATTTTGTTAACGAACCACATACCGGCATCGCCAGTGAAAGTAGGGGAGAAGTTTTAAACTTAGTCGCTAAAGAAAGCAAAAATAATCGCCATGTCTCCACCAAAATTTCCCATCAAAATCCTCAAAAAACCATCCAAACTATCGCTAAACTTCAGGAAACCAAATTACCTGAAAGACATGAAGTTTTGCTTTCTGATATTAATCCCAATAACCTGGAAAAGATTTTCCTCAGTACCTACGAAAGACAGCCTGAGAATTTTGAAAAGCTTTTAGGAATGAAAGGAGTGGGACCAAAAACTATCCGCGCCTTGGCTTTAATTTCCGAACTTATTTGGGGAACACCAGCCTCAACTCGTGATCCAGCTCGTTTTTCTTTTGCTCACGGCGGTAAAGACGGCATCCCTTATCCTGTCGACCAAAAAACCTACACTCAATCTATAAACTACCTTTCCCAGGCGGTTAATAAAGCTAAATTGGGATACTGGGAAAAGCTTCACGCTTTACGCCGTTTAAATTCCGCAGTATAATTAACTTGATATGGAACAAAAAAGAGTTCCCAAACTACTTCATAAGAAGTTAAGTTATCGGACCCCTGACCGCTTTCGCCGTTTAGTCTTTCGGCGGAATCCTGCCCTGGTTAGTCGGGTGAGAAGTTTTGGGGGCCATCAATGATTTCCGCCTTAAATCGTCTTTCCGATGGAACAATTGAATTAACGATTACCATTCCTTGGAAAAGGGTGGCTGGAGAATACCAAAAATCTTTAGCTAAGCTTGGAGTGGACATCACTATTAAAGGTTTCCGAAAAGGTAAAGCCCCAATTAAAAAAGTTGAAGAATATTTAGGAAAATCAAAAATTTACGAGGAGATTTTAAAAACATTAATTGCCGCTGTTTATATTGAAGCACTAAAAGAACACAATTTAAAACCAATTATAAATCCCCAAATAACAGTTATTTCCCTTCAAGAAAACAAAGATTGGCAAATCAAGGCAACTACCTGCGAACTTCCCAAGGTAGATTTAGGTGATTATCAAGAGGCATTAAGAAAGGTTCTTGCTTCAGAAAAAATCTGGACCCCGGCTAAGGATAAAACAAAGCCTCCCTTGGATCAAAAGGACGAAAGCGTCCGTCTAGAAAAAATTTTCCAGTCTCTTTTGACTACCACCAAAGTTCAAATTCCGGAAATTTTGATTCAGGATGAAATCAACCGGATGCTTTCGCGATTAATTGATCAAACCGGAAGATTGGGTTTGACTGTTGAGCAATATTTAGCTTCGATTGGAAAAACAAGCGAGCAAATTCGAACAGAATATTACCAACAAGCCCAAGATTCCTTAAAACTTGAACTTATTCTGGCGGCGATTGCCGATGAGCAAAAAATTGAAACTTCCGAAGAAGAAGTCCAAAAATTAATTCAGGCGGTCCCGGATGAAGAAACCAAAAAATCCCTCGATAATCAAGCCCAAAAAGCTTATATTCGACAGTTATTACGCAAAAGAAAGGTAATTGACAATTTAAGTAAATTATAGTATATTAACGACACTGCCTTAAACTTCAATGGCGATTAAAACTAATTTTAAAAAGAAGGGGCCGGCAACCACCGATAATATTCTTGAGATTCTTCGAGATTTAGGTGGTAGTCAAACCAGGCCTTCTCCAGAGGAAATCTCCCCAGAAGAGATATCTCGTCGTTATCAAGAACAATTTTGGCGAGTTCGTCGTCAAGAACAGTTAGTTTTTAGCCGAGATGAGCAAGAAACTAAGCTTCAAATTAAGGCAATTTTAGAAGAACTTAAAAAACTGGCTGATTCAACCAAAAATTTAACCAAAGAGGTAGAAATTGCCGCCAAACAAATCCCGGTTGAACCAGGTGTTTATCATCTTTCATTTTTTGAAAAACTTCGTCAGACAATTCTAATATTTAAACAACGAATTGAAGAATCAGCCAATTGGTTGGCAGCTTTTAATCAAAAGGCGAAAAAGCGCAATTTTTACTGGGCTC
>CAYIUX010000054.1:0-2861 GCA_964366795.1 uncultured Gammaproteobacteria bacterium
ATTGGCGGGGGAGTGAAAAAAACAAAATGCTTACGCGGATTTATGGAACCTGCTTCCCGGCTCAGAAAGAACTTGATAAATACGTTAAGCAAATAGGAGAAGCGAAAGAACGCGACCACAGGAAAATTGGTAAAGAGCAAGACCTTTTTTCCTTCCATCCGGCCGCCCCTGGCGACATCTTTTGGCATCCTAAAGGCTTAATAATTTTCAAAGAACTTTACAAATACTGGCAAGAGGTTCACGAGGAAAAAGGCTACGTAGAGGTTCGCACTCCAGAAATTCTCACTCGCAAAACTTGGGACCAAAGTGACCACACTACTTTCTTCATCGATAAAATCTATAAAGTTTTAACTCCTGACGCTAAAGAATGGAACATGGCAATTAAACCCATGAATTGTGATGGTGGTATTATGATTTATAAGTAAAAATTCCATACTTATAAAGAATTCCCGCTAAGAATGGCGGAGTACGGGGTTGTTCACCGCTATGAAAGCTCTGGCGAGGGTCATGGAATTATCAGAACTCGTGAGTTCACCCAAGATGACGCCCATATTTATTGTACTCCCGATCAGGTCAAGGAGGAACTTAAAAGAATAATAGATTTTTGTTTTGAGGTTTATGATACTTTCGGACTAAAACTTGACCATCTAGAACTCTCCACTAGACCAGAAAAGTCGATTGGTTCTGATAAAGTGTGGGAAAGAGCCGAAGGGATTATGTATCAAGTTCTTAAAGAAAAGAAAATTCCTCATTGGATTAACGAAGGAGAAGGCGCATTTTACGGTCCCAAATTTGATTTCCACCTTAAAGATGCTATTGGTCGAACCTGGCAATGTGCTACTATCCAGCTCGACTTCGCTCAGCCAGAAAATTTTAATCTTGAATATACTACCAAAGAAGGAAAAAGAGAACAGCCAGTCATGATCCATCGCGTTCTTTATGGTTCAGTAGAACGCTTTTTGGGTATTCTTATTGAGCATTATGCTGGGGCTTTTCCAGTTTGGCTGGCGCCTGTCCAGGCAACCATCATTCCGATTACCGACCGGCACGTCGATTACGCCAATAAAGTCGCCCAAAAATTGAAAGAGGAAAATATTAGAATTGAAGTAGACGACCGCAATACTACTGCTTCGGCGAAGATTCGCAATGCCGAGTTGCAAAAAATTCCTTATATTCTTGTGGTTGGCGATAAAGAAATTAAGAGTAAATCAGTTAATGTTAGGGTAAGAGGCGAAAAAGTCTTGGGTCCCATGTCGCTCAATAAATTCACAACCCTTATTACTCAAGATATTGATAAAAAAAGACAAGTTTAGTAAAATTCAAGAAGAAATTGGTTAAGAAATTTTATCGTTTAAATCAATACATTCAGGCAAAAGAGGTTCGGGTCCTTAACGAGAAGGGGAAGCAAATTGGGGTAATGCCGATTGGAAAGGCGTTAGAACTTGCCCGCCAAGAGGGGATAGATTTGATTGAGATTGCCCCAAAGGCTAAGCCTCCGGTTTGTAAAATAATTGATTTTAAAAAGTTCCGATTCCTAGAGGATAAAAAAAGGGCTAAGGAAAAGAAAAAAACCAAGGTCGGCGTCATAAAAGAGGTCCAGTTGACTCCCTTTATTGCCCAAAATGATTTTGATATCAGAATGACCCGGGCTGAAAAATTCTTAAAGGATAAAAATAAGGTCAAGGTAGTGGTCAAGTTTAGAGGCAGAGAAATGAATAAAAAGGATTTTGGTTATCGATTACTTGAACGAACGGTAGAGAGGTTAAAAACAAGAGCAGAGATCGATCTCGAACCAAAATTTATAGGCAACAGATTTGAATTAGTCTTAAGACCAATCAAAGGAGGCAAAAAGGATGAAAAATAAAATGAAAATTAGAAAATCAATCTCAAGAAGGTTCAGAATTACTAAAACCGGAAAAGTTCTTTTCCGAGGTTCTCATATTAGGCACCTTCGAAGAAAAAAGAAAAAAGGCCAAATTAGAGCTCAAAAAGTTCCTCAATTAATGAAAGGCGTTTGGGCCAAAAAAGTTAAAAAATTATTAGGAGAGTAGAGTGAGAGTAAAAACTGGATTTACCAGACGGAAACACCATAAAGAGGTTCTCAAGCGAACCGCTGGTTTTCGGATGACCAAAGGACGGCTTTATAAAGTCAGCAAGGAAGCTGAGCTTCATGCCGGTCAATATGCCTTTATCGGTAGAAAGTTACGCAAGCGCGATATGCGCCAATTGTGGATAACCCGAATAAATGCTGCTTTGATTCCGTTGGGCATTTCCTACTCGAGGTTTATTGCTGGACTAAAGAAGACAAACATTGTCTTGGACCGCAAAATTATGGCTGATTTGGCTGTTTCTGATCCAGAAACCTTCAAATCAATCGTTGAAAAAGCTAAAAGTTAATAGGACTTCCAATTACTAAATGGATATTAATCGAATCCAAAATCTCAAAAATCAGGCAATTTCTAATATTTTGGAAGCCAAATCTGAAGAAGAGCTTGAACATTTTCGAGTCCATTACATTGGGCGTAAGGGAGAGATAACTGAACTTATTAAAAAACTTCCATCTTTAGAGGGGGAAAATCGAAAAGAAATTGGTATTTTGCTGAACGACGCTAAAAGAGCCATCGAACAAACCCTCACTGAAGCTAAAGGGGGTCGAATCACTAAAAAGGCTGATTTTGAAAAAGAATGGCTTGACGTCACCGCGCCGGGGAAAAAATCCACCCTTGGCCACCTCCACCTAATCACTCAGGCAACCAGAGAAATCACCAACATCTTTGAAAAAATCGGTTTTACCAGGGTCAGATATCCGGAAGTAGAATGGGATTGGTATGCTTTTGAAGGCTTAAACATGCCAAAAAACC
>CAYIUX010000055.1:0-2814 GCA_964366795.1 uncultured Gammaproteobacteria bacterium
ACTAAAGACATTCTTGCCAACATTTACCACCATCCGAAGTTTAGGAGGATGAAAAAATGAGAAAAGGTAGGTTTATCGTTATCGATGGTACCGACGCGAGTGGCAAACCAACCCAATTAGAATTACTAAAAAAACGATTTGGAAAAGAAAAATTTTCTGTTAAAACTTTAGATTTTCCTAGGTATTACGAGACAGCGTGGGGTGAGTTTATTGGCAGATATCAAATGGGAGAGTTTGGTGATCCCCAAAAAATAAATCCTTACTTTTCTTTTCTGCCGTATATGCTTGATCAACTGATGGCCAAACCCCTTATTGCTAAATGGGTGAAGCAAGGAAAAATAGTTTTATCTAACCGCTACTTTACCTCAAATTTTGCCCATCAAGCTGGAAAGTTACCACCACACAAGCGAAAAAAATTTAGAAACTTCTTGAAAAGAGCTGGATATAAAGAATTGGGTCTTTATAAACCAGACTTAGTTTTAGTCTTATATGTTCCTTACGAAATAGCCATGAAATTAAATCTTAAAAAGAAGCCAAGAAGATATGCGAAAGGTAAAAGACGAGACTTAGTTGAACGACACACTACTTACCAAGAAGAATCAGTTAAAGAATTTCTTAAAGTTTGTAAAGAAGAAAAAAACTGGTTACTGATTGAGTGTTGTAATGAGAAAGGAAGACTGAAAACGAGGAAAGAAATTCACGAAATAATTTACCAAACCCTTCGTCAGCATGAAATAATTTAACTTCTGCTATAATATCTCCATAATGAAACTCATTGAGTGCGTGCCGAATTTTTCTGAAGGCAGGAATTCCAAAAAAATCAAAGCCATCGTGGGTGCCGGCAGAATTTCTGGGGTAAAGATTTTGGATATTGAGTCAGACCCTGATCATAATCGGATGTTAACCACCATTGTTGGTGAGCCAGAGAAAGTTTTTGCTTCGGTTTGGGAAATGATTAAAACAGCGACAAAACTAATCGACATGGAGAAACACAAAGGCGAGCATCCTCGGATTGGGGCGACTGATGTTGTTCCTTTTATTCCAGTGGCCAATGTAACAATGGAGGAATGCGTAGCTTTAGCCAAGCGCTTGGGTAAAAGAGTCGGCGAGGAGCTCCAAATTCCGGTTTATCTTTATGAGGCGGCGGCAACTAGGCCGGATAGAGTAAATTTGGCAGATGTGAGAAAAGGAGAGTATGAGGGCTTGAAAAAAGAAATCGAAGAAAATCCTGAGAGAAAACCAGATTTTGGACCAGCAAAAATGCATCCAACTGCTGGAGCGATGGTGGTTGGAGCCAGAAAATTTTTAGTTGCTTTTAATGTTAATTTGGATACAAAAGATGTGACTTTTGCTAAGGATATTGCTAAATTAGTTCGAGAAAAAGATGGCGGATTTCCTGCTGTAAAAGCTCTTGGTTTTGAGATTAAAGAAAAGAACTATGTTCAGGTCTCGATGAATTTATGCGATTTTGAGAAGACAAACATGGATACGGTTTTTCGAAAAATCAAAGAAGAGGCGGAAAAGCGGGGAGTTAAAGTCTTGGGTTCAGAAATCTATGGAATGGTGCCAAAAGCGGCACTTGAGGGAATTAATTTGAAAGAATTACAATTGATTGACTTTAAAAAAGAACAAATGCTGGAAGAAAGGTTAAAATTCTAATTTCTAAATCCGAAATCCTAAATAAATCCAAATTTTTCAAATTCAAAATTTAAAACTTTTTTGGTCATTGGGATTTTGAATTTAGATATTGTTTAGAATTTAGTGCTTAGAATTTAGGATTTTAAAATGGATATTAAGGAGCAGAAAATTAAACAATTTTTAGAGGAGGTTTCTTCAAAAGCACCAACTCCCGGAGGAGGGACGGTGGCGGCATTGGCCGGAGCAATAGGGGCGGCGCTGGTTGGAAAGGTAGCCAGACTAACAAAAGATAATCCTGAAGTTTCAAAAATTGTTAAAAAGGCTGACGATTTAAAGGATAATCTTTTGGAACTTTCAGACAAAGATTGTCAAGCATATGACGAAGTAATAAGGGCTTATCGCTTGCTAAAAGAAGACAAAACACGAGGGAGAAGAATTCAGGAAGCCTTAAAATATGCCGCCGAAGTGCCGATGGAAACAGTCAGAAAATCAGTCGAGGTTTTGTATCTTGCTTCATTTGTTGCTGCCAAGGGAAATCAAAATGCGGTTTCTGATGCCAGATGTGCCATCGAGTTGGCAATAGCCGCTATTTATGGAGCCCTGGAAAATGTCAGAATAAATCTGGCCTTAATTAAAGATGAAAAATTTGTCGAGAGCTTGCGGAATGAGATTGATAAGATTTTGTCTGAAGAGAAACTCAAGGCTGGATAATTGCTTTTTATCTAGTACCCTGCTATACTTTCTTTAATTACACATACTCGGAAGTGTTTCCTCCCCTCATTTTATTCGGGGTAAAGACTTCATTCGAGTAGCGGAAAAAGGAAACAAAAAATAGCATGAAAGGAGTCGCCTTAAAAGATTTACTCGAAGCGGGATGTCATTTTGGACATCAGGCTTGTCGTTGGAATCCTAAAATGAAACCCTATTTATACGGGGTTCGCGATGGCGTTCATATTTTTGATTTAGCAAAAACAAAGGAAGGATTAGAGGCCGCGGCTGCTTTCGCTAAGACGACGGTGAACCAGGGTGGAAAGATTATTTTTGTTGGAACTAAACGCCAAGCCTCCTCAATTATCAGCCAAGAGGCAAAAAAAGTAGGGATGCCGTATATTTCCGAAAGGTGGTTGGGGGGGATTATTACCAACTGGGATCAGATTAAAAAAAGTATCAATAAGC
>CAYIUX010000056.1:0-1334 GCA_964366795.1 uncultured Gammaproteobacteria bacterium
TTTTTAACAATCGGGGCGGCAATATAGGAGCCTTCTCCCCCACCTTCGACTAAAGCAGTAACCACAATTTCAGGGACTTGCCCCGAGCCATCAGGCGAGGGGGCAAAAGCGGTTAACCAAGCATGAGTCCGACCAGCCGGATCGCCAAACTCGGCTGTTCCGGTTTTACAACCAACCTGTGGTTTAAAGTCAAATAAAGGAAAGGCTGTACCCCCTGGTGAACAAGCTTCTTTCATTCCCTCTTTTATTAATCGCAATGTTTCTGGTTTAAGTTTTAAATCTTGACACTCTCCTGCTCTTCCACTCTCCCCTCGGCCTGAGCTCGGGACAAAGGCTTGCTCTTTTACTCTAGGTCTGCAGAGCAGACCATCATTAGCAATTATTGAAGTCATAATATTAATCTGTAATGGCGTTGCTAGTAAATCCCCCTGACCAATGGCAAAATGATAAGTATCTCCCAAAAACCAACGCTCGCCAGTAGTTTTTTCCTTCCATCCTGGGTCAGGAACCAACCCAGCAACCTCGCCAGGAATATCAATCCCTTCTTTCCGCCCAAGACCAAAAACCCTCGCCCATTCAGCTAACGTAGTTGCCCCAACCCATTCGCCAACTTTATAAAAGAAAGTGTCAGTTGAGCGTTTAATCGCCCTAACTAAATTAATCGTTCCCTCAGTTTTTCCATATTGCGTAAAATACCAATTTTTATAAACATACTCGCCAATCCGAATCTCGCCGGGATCTTCGAAGGTTGTGTTTTCATTTACTTTTCCCTCTTCCACACCAGCGGTGGTGGTGACAATTTTAAAAGTCGAGCCCGGCGGATAAGCGCCGCCAATCGCCCGATTAAAAAATGGCAAGCCTGGATTAGTTAAATCTTGTTCGCTAATTTGATTTGGATTAAATGAAGGGCTAGAAACTAAAACCAGAACCTGACCAGTTTTTACTTCGTTTGCCACCACTGCCCCTGGCCGATCCCCTAGCGCTTCCCAGGCAACTTTCGAAAGCTCCCCATCCACTGAAAGATGAATATCCTTACCAGGAACTGGCTCAATCTTTCCAATTTCCCGAACCTTATTCCCCAGAGAGTCGACTTCAATTAATTCTCCCCCATCTTTTCCCCGCAACAAAGCGTCATATTTTTCCTCCACTCCGGTTCTGCCGACTAAATCTCCCATTTCCCACCTTCCTTCCTCCACCTCTTGAGGGTTTGCTTCACTCAAATATCCCAAAACATGAGCTAAGGAGCGACCATATAAATAATCTCGACCAATGTCCATCCTTAAATTCTCGGTTTCTCCTCTTGCCTCCAATCTCAATGCCTCCTCCCGAGAAAT
>CAYIUX010000056.1:1434-2767 GCA_964366795.1 uncultured Gammaproteobacteria bacterium
ATCGGCACATTCCTTACCAACTCTTTTTCATTCCGGTCATAAATCATTCCTCTTGGAGCGGGGTTAACAATCTTCTTAATCCGATTTCCTTCTGCCAAAATTTTATTTTTGGTGCCAAAAATAATTTGCAACTCAAATAACCGACCAACTAACAATAAAAATCCAATGGCAAAAATGCCATAAAATATTAAAATTCGAGTTTTACTCATATCTTCAACTTAATCTTTTCTTTGTCAATCTCCACCAGAAAAAATTTCCCTAAAAATCCAAAAATTAGAGCTAAAATTGCCAAAACCAACCCTTCCGGCCAGTTGAAAAAGTGATTGGTGACTAGTGAATAGAGGTTAGATGAAATAAAAACAAAAACTGTCAAAAAAAGTGGATGACTGGAATCAAAACGATGAGAATAGAAAATTAACAAACCACACAAAAAAAGCAACATAAAACTAGAAAAACCAAGAGGTGTTCCTGCGGCTAAATCTAAAATTAAACCAGCGAAAAAAGCTATCAACAAGCTTTCTTTAGGAGGTCTTAAGGCCGTCCAAACCAAAACCGTCAGGAGAACTAAATTCAAGGGCAAAAACGCCCCTTGAAGAAGGGCAAAAAGAAAAATTGGTAAAAGAATTAAGTAACCTTGCATAAATATTACCTTTTTAGGATGTGTGGGGAGCCCGCCAAATTTTGTGAGGCTTCACTTTGCGAGCGCCGATTACTTTCATTTAACAGTTAAGCGCTTCTTCGCGAGAGAATCTGAAGCCGACAGCAAAATTTCGGTGGGCGACCTCAGCACCAATCTATCTTACCACCAAAAACACAATTCTTAATTTCTGATAATCTACTAACGGCGTCACTTTTGCTTTTTTATAAACTTCGGCTGATTTTGGTAAAACCTCCTCCACCTGACCAATGACTAAATCTGCCAGCCAACCTTCCTCCCCACTGGTAACCACCAAATCTCCTTTTTGAATATCTTCGCTCTGAAGAACCCGATCCAAAATCAAACTACCTCCTTGATTAATCAACAAACCTCTTGCTTGAACCCCCGCTCCACCTGGTTTTTTGACCACCACCGGAATTTTTGTCCTAACATCATCCAGTTTTTGGACCCGACTTGTAAACTCATCTACGGCAGTTACCCTCCCAACCAAAATATTTTCGGAAATCACCATCATCCCTTCTTTCACCCCATCTTGTTTTCCCTTATCAACCCTCATTTCTCCACTTAACCCAACTACTTTAGCCATCAGAAATTTCCATGTTGGCGGTAGAGGTGTGCCTAAAAGTTTTTTCAATTTCTCATTTTCTTCTCGACAAACATTTAACTGATTTTGGT
>CAYIUX010000057.1:0-2725 GCA_964366795.1 uncultured Gammaproteobacteria bacterium
TTGCCCTGTTTAATGGTTGGCGAACTTTAATCCCTGCCTCTTTTCTTCTTGCATGTCCTAGTTCACAAATTTTTCTCACCATCTCCATCTGTTGTTCTAGCTTCTCGTCAATCAATTGTTTGTCGATTATTGGCCAGTCGGCTAAATGAACCGACTCCTCCCCAGTTAAATTTTTGTATATTTCCTCGGCTAAAAACGGCGTAAACGGAGCCAACAATTTTGTTAAAATCACCAAAACTTCGTATAAAGTGGCGTAACAAGCATTTTTATCCTCCCCATTTTCTGCGGTTAGACCAATCCTGTCTCGAGAGCGGCGAACATACCAGGTTGATAGATCGGAAACGAAATCTTCAATCGCGTGAGAAGCCGTAAAGGCATCGTACTTTTCCAAAGATTGTGTTGCTGTTTTAATTAGTTGATTTAGCCTCGACAAAATCCATCGATCCAGAATATTCTCTTTTACTCTTCTACTCTCTTGCTCTTTTACTCTAAAGCCATCCACCTTGACATAGGTAACAAAAAAGTTGTAAACATTCCATAAAGTCAAAATAAACTTTTTTACTACTTCCTGGACCAAAAATAAAGAAAACCGATAATCATTTCCTACAGCAGTTGAGGAATAAAAATACCATCTAGTCGCATCTGCTCCTGTCACTTTAATAATTTCCCACGGGTCAACAATGTTCCCAAGGTGCTTACTCATCTTTCTTCCTTTTTCATCCAAAACCAAACCAGAGCTAATTACATTTTGATAGGAATTTCGGTCAAATATCAAAGTACTTATAGCCAGAAGAGTAAAAAACCAACCTCTCGTTTGATCCATTGCCTCGGCAATAAAGTCAGCCGGAAACTGGTCTTTAAACGTTTTTTCGTTTTCAAAAGGATAGTGCCATTGAGCAACAGGCATTGCCCCAGAATCAAACCAACAATCTATCACGTCTGAAACCCGAGTCATCTTCTGACCACAATCTGAGCATTTAAGGACTACCTCATCAATATAAGGTCGATGGGGGTCTTTTGGAACCTTTCCTGCATATGCTTCAAGCTCGGCATAGCTACCAATACAAATTTGTTTAGAGCATCCAAGACACTGCCAAATTGGCAAAGGAGTTCCCCAGTATCTGTTTCTTGACAAAGACCAATCAATTAAGGTTTCCAACCAATTTCCCATTCTTCCCTTTTTAATATAAGCGGGAACCCAATTGGTTTTATTATTTTCTCTGATTAAAGCCTTTTTAACGGCAGTTGTTTTAATAAACCATGAATCAATTGCATAATAAAGCAGTGGGCCATGACATCGCCAACAAAAAGGATAAGCATGGGTAATTGGTTCGGTCTTCAAAAGTAATTTTCTCCTTTTTAGGTCTTCAATTATTTCTTCTTCAGCCGCCTTAACATTCTTGCCGGCAAACTGCCCACATTCAGAAGTGAAAGTTCCATCAGGGGCGACCACATGATGTTTCGGCAGACCAAGTTTTTTCCCAAGCTCAAAGTCCTCTTCCCCGTACATTACGGCGGTGTGAACGATTCCTGTTCCTTCGGTAAAAACAACAAAATCCGCCGGCACCACATAATGAACTTTTTCTTTATAGGAAACAAAATCATAAAGAGGTTGATAGGATTTTCCTAAAAGTTTTTCTCCAGGAAATTTCTCAATCACCTGACATTTATCAGTTAAAACTCTCAAACAAGCCTCGGCAAGAATTAGATACTCTTTCTCTAATTTGACCTTGACATACGCAGCCTTTGGATCCACCGCCAAGGCAACATTACCCAACAAAGTCCAGGGCGTTGTCGTCCAAACTAAAAGAAAAGTCCCAAATTCATCTTTTAAAGGAAATTTGACATAAATTGAATCTTCGATGATATCTTTATAACCCTGGGCAACTTCGTGAGAAGATAAGGGGGTTCCACAACGAAAACAGTAGGGAACAACTTTATAATCTTTATGAAGCCAACCTTTATTCCAAAGTTTTTTCAAAATCCACCAACAAGACTCAATGTAGTTTCTATGGCAGGTCACATAAGGATTTTTCATATCTATCCAAAATCCGATTCTTTCAGTTAATTTCTCCCAATCATCCACGTAGCGGAAAACCGATTCTTTACATTTCTGATTAAATTTTGCTATCCCATATTCTTCTATCTGCTTTTTACCGGAAATTCCTAGTTCTTTTTCCACCTCCAGCTCCACTGGCAATCCGTGAGTGTCCCACCCCCCTTTTCGTAAACAGTAAAACCCTTGCATTGTCTTGTACCGAGGGAAAAGATCTTTAAAAGCTCTGGCTAAAACGTGATGAATTCCAGGCTTACCATTAGCTGTCGGCGGACCTTCGTAGAAAACGAGACTTTTCTGGCCCTTCTTTTTTCGCTGGGTTTTTTCAAAGATTTGTTCTTTCTTCCAAAAAGCCAAAATATTTTTTTCAAGTTTGTCAAAATCTAACATATCTTTATTCTACAAAAAATCGCCCTTAAATTAAAGGATGTAAATTTAATATAGTTTCGCGGATTATTTTCCTTGTCTCAAGAAAGCCGGGATGTCAAATTCGTCGCCAAATTCTTCTTCGGGAAATTCTTCTTCTTTTTTCTCCTCAATTGGCGGTTTTTCTTCTGGAGGCTCACTAATAATTCCTTCAGGTTGAGGAAACTTTGGTTTAGGCATCATTTTAACCAATCTTGCCTTTGCCTCATCAAACCCAGTAGCAATTACCGTTATTTTTACTTG
>CAYIUX010000058.1:0-2603 GCA_964366795.1 uncultured Gammaproteobacteria bacterium
CCAATCAGTTTTACAATATATGGGCGAGCTTGACGATCAAGGGAAAAAAGTCAAAGCGGCGATTGAGGAATTTCTCAGGCTCTATGACCCGGAGCTTTTTTCAATTGACAATTATTTCTCCGACATCCAATCTCCGCTTCAGGTTCATCAGGGAACGGCTGATGAATATATCAAAAGCGAATGGACGGATGAATTTGTAAATACAATGGAATCTCTAGGGAAAAAGGTGACTTATTTTAAATATCCTGGTAATGACCATAATTTTAAACAAAATTGGGATTTAGTCGTCGCTCGGGACTTACAATTTTTCCGCCAAAATTTAAAATGATGAGGAAAATTGTCGTTATTGTTGGTATTGCCATTTTTATTCTGGCCGCTATTTTGGGGTTGTTAAGGATGGTTGTTGGTGGAGGAGAGGATACTTGGATTTGCGTTAAGGGACAATGGGTTAAGCACGGAGTTCCTCGTGTTCCCATGCCTGAAAGACCTTGTGGAAAGTAGACACGATTTTAGGAGGCAGGAAAAAATAGTGAATCAGTTAAAATTTAACCTAAAAAACAAAGACCTAGTTGCTCCTTGTGGTTTGTATTGTGGAGAATGTGATGCTTTTCAAGGCGGAAGATGTGGAGGGTGTATTTCCAGAAAAGGTCTTTGCTTAAAGTATACTAAAATCTGCAAAATCTATAGCTGTTGTGTAGGAAAAAAAGGTTTAAGAGTTTGTGGCCAATGTAAAGAATTTCCTTGTAGAAAATTTCCAGCATTTTTTGACACTCCTGCGTGGCGCAGGGAGGTATTGGGAAACCTACGACGAATAGAGAAAATTGGGATAGAGAAATTCTTGGAAGAAGAAGTAAAAAGGGTGAGTAAGTTGATAGAGTGTGCTGAAAAGCATGGTTTAATCCATTGTAGTCAATGCAAGGAATGGCCATGTAAAATACTAAAAAGACCCCCGCTTATACCTGATTAAAGCTGGAAATTTGATCGCTGAACTTCAAAGAAGAGTTTAAGAAACAAATAAATAGTTTACCCTGAGCCTAAGTTTATCCTGAGCCTGTCGAAGGACCAAAATTTCCCCTACCTTCCGTCTCTTTTACTTTTACCCAAAGGGCTGTCGTATTTTCCTGACCAAATCCTGGGCTTTTTGCCTTTAAGAACCTTATCAACCATTTCAATCTCTTCTCTTAATCCCGGCACGAATTCATATTTTTTCAAATCTTTAGCCGAAACCCAGGCATAATTAATCAAATCCTGACAAAGTTTTACTTTCCCACTAGCATAATCGCAATAAAGACTAATAATTATAGTAGGGAAGTCGTCAGAGCGAATATAAGAGAGGCTCAAAAGATACCTGATGTTCTTTATTTTTAATCCAACCTCTTCTTTTACCTCCCGCATAAGAAGTTTTTCCAGAACATTATACCAGTGGTCAGGAGTATCTTTAGGGGTTTTGATGTATTCACTTTTTCTGAGTTTTCCGCCTGGAACAGTCCAGAGTCCAGGAAAGGCTTTTTCTTCAAGACTTCTTCTAACAATTAGAAACTTGCCATTTTTAACAATGATGCCGGTAACAACAACATAATTAAGTTTATCTTTTTCCATTGCTTACATTTTATCACAGGCTGAAGCAGTTGAGACCGACTTAAATAAGGTGCACCCTAGAGGACGCGCTTTCGGATACCCATATTTTAGCCCGGAAAACAGTTTGACGATTTGAATTTATTCTAAATCTATAGGATCCTCAATTTTTCTTCCTTGTATTAAAAGCCCTAAAAACCGACAGTCCTCGCAGCTATCAAAACGCTCATGAACGAATCGCACCCTATCATCAACCACTTCATTATCTCCAAGGGTAAGGCAGGCTACTAACCCTTCATATTTTTCACCAAGAGGAAAATCAACTACGAGCCTTTCTTGACCATCAACTAGGAAAAAGCCAACTCTTGCCGCTCCTAATTCATAAATTCCAAAAAGTGCCAGAAAAGGATTGCCATTGGTAGGCGGTTTTTCTGATGGGGGTATAAGTTCCCATAAAACAGCCTCAGCCGCGCTTATTTCAGCTTCACTCCAAATAGGAGAGTCGTCACTTTCGTCTGGGTATTCTCGATCTCCATCGCAAATTGAGCTTATAATTGAATAAATGCAGACCCTAGGATACCCCCAAAGTAATCCGATAACTTCCGAATTCGCCTCATCCCAGGGGCGAGGATGTTCCTTACTTAACTCTTCCATCAAGGGTCTAAGACAATCCATAAATTCTTGGGCTTTTTCTCTAATTTCGGGAATTGTAGCGTTAAACTCTTTAATTATTCTGTGAAGGGGCCAAACTTCTGCCGCGATTATCCTTTGGAGGCGCTGGGTAACTCCCAAGCGCTTGGCGACTTCTCTAGCTGATTCTGTCAGGTTAGGAATTGGGACTTCACGAGCTTGTTTAGCCTGGCCTCTTTCGATATCAATGCTCATTTTTTTCGGGCAGGAGTAGCCTTATTATAGCTTTTTTTATTTTTTGGTCAAGCTTGATCCTCAAAAGCCAAAATTTCCCCAATCTTTTCCAAAATCTGGTAAAATTGGGGTATGAGAGATCCTGAAAGAATTGAAAGAAGCGA
>CAYIUX010000059.1:0-2540 GCA_964366795.1 uncultured Gammaproteobacteria bacterium
TAACAGCGGCCACGAATCCGTTTTCTTTTAAAATTTTTTCCGCCTCGCCATTGGCCCCACCATAAGGATAGGCAAAAATATTAACCGAAATCCCTAAGTTTCCCTCGATGATATTTTTGGCGGAAATTATTTCATCTTTAAGTCTTTCTTCGGTTAGGATTGGCAAGGAGGGATGGGAAAGAGTATGGTTGCCAACCGTGATTAAGCCAGAACCAACCATCTCTCGGAGTTGGTTCCAAGAAACGTAATTTGCCCCTTCAATGTGTTGGGTAATAACAAAAGCGGTCGCTTTGAAGTTAAAAACTTTCAAAATTGGATAGGTATTCTCATAAAAATCCCGATAACCGTCATCAAAAGTCAAAACAATTGGTTTTGGAGGAAGAGGCTTGCCGGTCTGAAGATTTTCAACTATCTCTAGTAGGGTGACTGGGGTGTAACCCTTAGTGGCAAGATGGCCCATTTGTTGGCTAAATGTTTCTTTTTTAACATAAAGCCAACCCGGTTTATCAGCCACATGGTGATACATTAAAATTGGAATATTCCGACAAGGACCATAGGTGGCAATAAATTTTCGAGTCTCTTCTTCCTGACGCTTTTTTTCTTCCTCGGCTTTTTTTGCCTCTTCGGCTTTTTTCTTCGCTTCTTCAAGTGCCGCCGAAAATCCAGATTGGGTGGCAATTTTTTCTCCGCCTCTTTGGAAAATCTTTTCTGGTAGAGCATTTCTGGTTAAAACCAGCCCCGCCAAGATTAAAACCGCTCCCCCTAGAACCAAAAAAATTTTAAAATAATTTTTCATTTGGGTTTTCGCCAGGTGGCGAAATTACATTTGGGCCATTTGGAACAACCGAAGAAAGTTTTCCCTTTTTTAGTCTTTTTAACCACCATTGGCGCCCCGCATTTTTGGCAGGAAAATCCCGCCTGGCGAAGATATGGCTTTTTAAACTTACATTCTGGAAATTTTGAACAGGATATAAATTTCCCAAATCTACCAATACGAATTACTAAAAGCGCGCTGCATTCCGGACACTTTTCATCAATTACTTCAGCCTCAACCGGCACCCTTTCGGCAATTTTGGAAACGCTGGTGAGTTTGGTATTAAAAGGAATATAAAATTCCCGAATAACCGGCACCCATTCTTTTTTACCATTGGCAATTTCATCTAAATCATCCTCCATATGGGCAGTAAAGGCAAAATCGACAATATCCGGAAAATATTCAACTAAAAAATCATTGGTGGCAAATCCCAAAGAAGTTGGCTGGAATTTTCCTTCTAATTTTTCGACATATTGGCGTCCCTGAATGGTGGAGATAATTGGAGCGTAGGTTGAGGGTCGACCGATACCATATTCTTCCAAAGCCTTAATTAAAGATGCCTCATTGTATCTTGGCGGTGGTTGGGTGAATTTTTGCAAATTTTCCAGTTTAACTAAATCTAAATCATCGCCGATTTCAAGCGGAGGCAACTGGGTTTCTCCTTCCTCCACCCCTTTTTCCTTACCATAAACAGTCAGCCAACCGGCAAACTTAATAATTCTTCCTAAAGCTTCTAAAAGAAAATGGTTAATTTTTGCCGTGGCCAAAACCGAAAGCTTGGTCTCATCATATATCGCTTCCTTCATTTGGCAGGCAACAAATCGCTTCCAAATCAAATCGTAAAGTCGCCGTTCATCGGCTCCAATTTCCAATTTCCAATTTCCAATTTCCAATTTTACGTCCGTAGGACGTATTGCCTCATGGGCCTCTTGGGCTACTTTTGATTTAGTTTTAAAAAACCGAGGGGAATCAGGCAAAAAATCCTTTCCGTAGGTTTTTTGGATAAAATTCCTGGCGGCAAAAACTGCTTCTTTAGCTAAAGAAACTGAATCGGTTCGGTGATAAGTAATTAATCCTTTTTCATACAAATCCTGGGCTACTCGCATGGTTCTTTTTGCCGGCCAACCCAAGCGATTAGCCGCTTGTTGTTGCAGAGTTGAGGTGGTAAATGGCGGAACTGGCCAACGGTGAATTTCTTTTTTCTCAATATTCCCAACCTCATAACCTGATTCATTAAGTTCGGAAGCCAGTTCATCAGCTTCTTGCTTGTTTTTAATTTCAATCTTTTTGCCATTTTTTTGAACAAGTTTAGTCCGGAAAATCGGAGCGTCAGGAAGCTTACCACCTAAATGTTTTTTCAAATCAGCATAAATCTCCCAATATTCCTTGGGAACAAATTTTTCAATCTCCCGCTCTCGATCAACAATTAAGCGAACCACCACTGACTGAACCCGACCAGCTGATAAACCTCGACGAATTTTAAACCACAAAAGAGGAGAAAGTTTATAACCAACAATGCGATCTAAAATCCTTCGGGCTTGTTGAGCATTGACCAAATCCATATTAATCTCACCAGGAGTAGCTAAAGCTTTCTCGATTGCCGACTTGGTAATTTCGTGGAAGACAATCCGGGCCGACCTCAGCGCGTCTAAGATAACCGCCGTATGCCAAGCGATTGCTTCTCCCTCCCGGTCCGGATCCGTCGCCAAATAAATTTTTTTGGCTT
>CAYIUX010000060.1:0-2475 GCA_964366795.1 uncultured Gammaproteobacteria bacterium
CATAAACCAAAAACCCAATCACCAAAATAATCAAAATATGTTTCATTTTGTTCCAGTATAGCATGCGGTTATATGATATAATTCTTCCCCGAGCCTGCCGAGGGGCAGGTTTTTTAATTGCGAAGCAACAAGCTTGCTTATGAGCGGACTTATCAATCTGGCAGTAACTTTTCTTTTTCTTTTCAATCCTCCAGTAGTTGGCGGATTGATTTCGCCGTTGCCAGATAATCCTCCATCACAAATCTTGGCTCAACATTTATTATCCTTAAATGACCGAATGGAAAGTTCTTATGCCAATGAAATTTTCAAAGAAAATATTTTGTTGAACATTAAATATTTTCCAAACGAAATTACCCTTGCCCCCGGAGAAACTTTTGCTTTCCATGATAAACTTCTGCCGGAATATCAAAACAAACCAGTTAAAACTGGTTTCACTCATTTTTCTAGCAAAGAGGGATTCAAATCAGTTGGAGGTTTGCGGGCAAATGGAGTCTGTCATTTAGCAACCTTGATGAACTGGGCCGCTTCTGAGGCTGGATTGTTGGTTTTCGCTCCTTCCCACCATTCCTCAATCAACGGTGTTCCCAAAAAATTTTGGACCTCAATTTACTATCATCCAAATGGGGGTTGGCGAACCTTGAACCAAAATCTTTATCTCATCAATCCCTTCCCTTATCCAGTAAAATTGATTTTTGAGACTGATTCAGAAAAAGTTGTTTTAAAGATAATTCGGGAAGTTTAAGATTTCTTGGAGCGAGCAAATTTCTTCTCCAAAAACCTCAATAGTCTTCCTTTATCAATATCCCAGCGGTTTAGATAGAAAATATAGGCAATTTCCAAAAGCCCTAGGGTATTTACCAAAAGCAAAATTATAAACCAAACTAACTGTCTTTTCCCAGCCGCCTTCCATAAAGCCCAGCCTTTCCAAAAAGAACTCCAGGCAATAAAAGGCAAAATAAGCCATGGTTGAGAAAGAAATTGAATTAATTGTGGTTCAGAAATTCCCATCAAAATAAATATACAACATTCTGAGCAAATTTAAAAGCCCTTCGATAAACTCAGGGCAGGCAGGAAAATTTACTGGAAATTTACCGAATCGTCAACCCTCTGTGTTATAATCTGCGCAAATGTTTAAAGAAAGTGAAGAAAAACAGATTTCTAAAGAGAGAGAGCTTCTACCTAAGACCACTTGGCTTTTTCCGGGTCAGGGAGCGCAATTTGTCGGCATGGGCAGAGAGCTTTTTGAGAAAGATCCAGCTGTTCGGGCAATATGGGAAAAAGCGAATGAAATCCTAGGTTTTTCGATAAGCAAAATCAGTTTTAATGGTCCGGCGGAAGAGCTAAATAAAACTGTAAATACCCAATTGGCTACTTTTGTTGATAGCTATGCCAACATGTTTTTCGCTAAAAAGAAATCTGATGAAAATAATGATTTTTCTCAACCACCGGTGTTTGTTGCCGGACTTAGCTTTGGGCAGTATAACGCTCTTGTGGCCGCCGATTCCCTTACTTTTGAAGATGGCTTAAGATTGGTATGGAAAAGAGCTGACTTAACTCAAAAAGAGGCGGAAAACAATCCCGCAGGCATGATGGCCGTTTGGGTCGCTGAAGACTCAAGGGCGCTAAAAAACGCCCTCAAGCAATTTAGTCTTGATCTTTGTGTGATTAATAACGATGAGCTCGTGGTCATCGGTGGACCGAAAACAAAATTGGGTGAGGCAGAAAAATGTCTTAGAAAGCAAAAGATAAAAACTAAGATCTTAAATATTTCTGGTGCCTTCCACTCAAGGTTAATGATTCCTGTAGTTGAACGTTTTACACAAGCGCTGGAAGAGGTTGATATCAAACCTGCAAAGATTCCGATTATTGCCAATACTACCGCTCGTCCAATTACCACAAAAGAGGAAGTTAAAACAGAGCTAATTGATCATCTTACCCAAACGGTTAGATGGAGAGAGACGATAAATTATTTGAAAGAGCAAGGTATTGAAAAAACTTTAGAATTCGGCGAAAGCGGAGTTGTGACCAAAATTAACAAAAAATTACTTGGTGGAGTTGCGACCGCGGTGACGATTCCCGGTATCGCCGCTGTCATCCTTTGGCATCATGAGTTTCGAGGATAATGTAAAGGAGTATCCTTTACAGGTCTCTTCACAATTTACCAATTTTACCACAGAATCCGGGGCTTGTCCTGAGCTTGTCGAAGGAATTTACAGTGAGTTCACCGAACTGCAAATTTAAAAGCGGGAAATTTTGGCTGAAACTATTTTTTTTGCTTCTTTTCGGGGTCAGTGGGAACTGTTTCTTCCTGAAACTTAAAGACAAGCAAGCCTACCTGCTCAACCAGCGGACCAAAGCAATCTCGAATCATGGGCGGAACTGAAGCAGAAAGTGCCTGACCAAAAGTTTCTTTTGGACTTTCGCTTCTTTCAATTCTTTCAGGATCTCTCATACCCCAATTTTACCAGATTTTGG
>CAYIUX010000061.1:0-2323 GCA_964366795.1 uncultured Gammaproteobacteria bacterium
CTATAAAGGTAGACCCGGGAAGGTAGCAATTAAAAAGAGCGGTAATTGGGACAAGTTATTTAGACGGAAAATTCAAAATTTAAAAAACCTAAACCTCCCTCCTTCGCCTCGCTATTAATCGTACGAATTCACTTTAGTATTCCTGGGAAGAGCTCGCGCCGTAAAGACAGGTATCTCTTGCCTTCCCATGATAAAATTTAACTAAAGAAAGGAGGTGAGTTTAAGAATGCCTGTTTCTAAAGAATTTTCATCAGCTGTTGTTCCTGATGAACTAAAGGGAACCTATGTTCCGCCCGAGGCAGAAAGTTTGCCAACCGAAAAGATTGATCGGGCTACACTATGTGCCTGCAAGGCAGGAGAAGATAATCCTTATTAAATTTGAAAGGTGAAAAATATTATAAGACTTGAAAGAAAGTTGAAGAATTTCAAGTTGTCTCGTCGCCTCCAAACTCTTCTGGATACCCTAGAGAAAGAAGGATTTTTTCTAAGAGTAATTCCTAAAAACGGAAATTTTTCTGAATACGTTGACTATGTTTTGCAGAACAAGCGGGATTTAATGCCCGAGGTTAAATACACTGAAAACCATCTTTTAAAGGAAGATTCATGGGGAGAAATTTTGGTTGTCGAGAATGAGGGAAAAATCGTGGCGAGTTTTGGGCCAAACAGAATTGAAAAAGACAAAAAGGAGAAGATGAGAGCGAGACCGGGATATTTTACGGTGCTACCCAAGTTTAGAAAGAAAAAAATAGGCACGGTTTTATGGTGGGTTGGTTTGGAGCGGATGAAAAAAATGGGAGCTTCCTATATAGAATGTTCCGTTGAGAAAGAAAACTTACCGGCCTTAAAAATTTATCTTGGGTCTGGGATGAATGAATAAAATTGAACAAAGGCTAACAAAACAATTTGTCTTAAGGAATATTGCTGGGAAATCATTTTTAATCCCCTTAAACAAGCCTCCGCGTAGATTGATATCACTCAATAGTTTAGCTGCTTATATCTGGAAGAGTCTTCAGACTGGTTACACGGTTGCCGAGTGCGCCAAGACAATAAGTAGTAAATTTAAAGTTCCTAAGAAAATTGTTAGATCTGATATAGAGAAATTTCTTGATGAAATTAAGCGTGGCTCAATAAGGAAAATAGATATAAAAGATTTGAATAAAAGCCTAAAAGTGGGAAGAATCCCTATTCAGGGGAGTATTGAGTTGACCGGCAAGTGTAATTTAAATTGTTTTCACTGTTATGCTAAAGGAGAAAGGAATAAAGCAGAACTTCAATTTCAAGAGATTAAAAAGCTCCTGGACCAATTGGTCGAAAATGGATGTTTGTTTTTACAACTGACCGGCGGAGAGTGTTTGTCAAGAAGAGACTTTAAAGAAATTTATCTTTATATAAGACGTGTAGGAATTATTCCGACAATTTCTACTAACGCCACTCTTTTTAATGATGATTTAGTCGAATTGATGGCAAAATATCCTCCCTACTGTGTTATCGTGAGTCTTTATGGAGCAGAAGATTCTATTCATGATCGCATTACTCGAACAAGGGGGTCCTTTAGAAAAACCCTAACTAGCGTATTGAGGCTGAAAAAGAGGGGGGTGAGGATCCGGCTGTCGGCCGTGGTATTTAAAGAGAATTTTTCTGAGATTCAAAAAATGAGAAACTTGGCCGAAAGGATTGATATGCCTATTATTTTTTATCCATTTTTGATTCCCGCTCTTAATAAAGATGCAAGTCCACTGACTCACTGTATAGATGATGAGAAATGCACTCAGACTCTTGATCTTAATAAAAATGTTGAATATTTCGGGAAAAAACCACAAATAAAAAGGAAAAAAGAAGAAAAGCTTTATCCTTGTAATGCTGGTCTTCAGAGTTTCCATATCGACCCTAGAGGGAAACTCTATCTTTGCAAGGTTGAGAGAAGCGTTGGTTTTTCTTTACTCGAGACTTCATTTAAAGATTCTTGGCGCAAATTAGCTGAGGTGAGATTATCAAAGTTGCATCTTCCGCAAAACTGCCTTGATTGTAAACAAAAAGCTGACTGTGAGGTTTGCCCACCCATGATGAGGCTGTACGAATCATCTGGTTGCGACAGAATTTATTGCCAAAGGGCTAAAATTAAACGCTCTGGCCGGACTTAATGATGGGTATTAATTCTCTATTATGGCTGACTCCGCATTCCTGGGAAGAGATGGCCCCGTAAGTCTATTTGACGATGATCGTGCCCTTCATTTCCGGATGAAGCGTACAGACGTAAGAGAAAGTGCCGGCTTTATCAAAGGCTTGGGTGAAGTTTTCGCCCGGCGCAATCGGGACGTTGCCC
>CAYIUX010000062.1:0-1387 GCA_964366795.1 uncultured Gammaproteobacteria bacterium
GTTAATGGATTGATAAAAGCGTTTTTCTGGTCTGCGTTCTTCGTTATTTTGATGAGTTATCTGTCGATTTTCGGATTTTGGGCGAAACTTGCCAATTGGCAATTTTCCATAGCCGACTTCCAGTTCAAAATGCCCTTGGTGATGCAGCAGTGGACGTTTAATCCCGCCGCCGGAAGCTTTGAAGGATTGGCCGTTTTTCTGGCGGTTATCATCACTTTATTGATGGGCTATCTTATCAGAGGGGGAAAGAAAGAATTTAACAATGTGTTTCTTTGGATATTGTTTTTGACTTCCCTGATATTGCTTGTAATCGTAGATTTTACTCCAAGCTGGATTGTAATTATCGGAAGCTCGGGCTTGTTCGTATTGGTTGCTTTATGGAAAAGGATTTTTAAAGAGGAAGTCAATAAGCTTTTGTTGCCGATATCCCTGATTATTTTGGGAGGAGTGTTTCTTTTCGTCAACACGTCGGGGCTCCAAACCTCGCTTTTCAAATATCAACTGCCCAAAGAACAAGTTTTAAGCCCGGGGCTCTCTTGGGGGGTCGGGCTGAAGGGGGCGGTTGAAAATATAAAAAGCGGATTTTTGGGTTCGGGAATCGGGACCTGGCATTATGATTTTTCGAAACTTAAACCCTCAAGCTTTAATCAGAGTTTACTTTGGCAAATAAGGTTCGACCGAGCCGGAAGCTATATTCCGGAACTCCTTGGGACAACGGGATTTCTGGGCATGCTTTCTTATCTTGTTCTGATAGGACTGACTTTAATGATAAGTTATTTCTTTTTGCAGCAGAATCGGAGCGGAATACCCCTATTAATGGCTTTTTTGGCTTTGATAATCTCGCAGTTCGTTTATTACCAGAATACGATTTTAGCCTTTGTTTTCTGGCTGATTCTGGGGCTTTCGGTTGTGATTTGGCAACCCATTCGACCAGCTCAGGGCGAGAAAACCATTACTTTCAAAGATTTTCCGGAATTATCCTTGGTTTTTTCGGCTCTGCTGATAGTTTTGGGGTTAGGATTTCTGGGAATGTATTTTTCCGCCGCGAAATTTTATTTGGCGGATAGCCATTACAAAAATGCCGGCGGGGAAAATTTGACTCAGAATTTGGAAAAAGCGGTGAGCCTTAACCCTTATCAGCCGCAGTATAAAATAGTTTTAGCCCGGAATTATTTAAACAAGGTGACGGCCGAAAATCAAAAACCGCAGGACCAGAGAGACCAGACCGATTTGTCCGCTAACGTGTACCTGGCAATAACTTATGGAAAAGGCGGACAGATAGACGGAACAAACGTAAAAGGAGCAACGGAATTGTCTCCTAATCGAGTGGCCGCGTGGGAAACCTTGGGGATGATTTATCGGGACATACAGGGGGTGGCTACGGGTG
>CAYIUX010000062.1:1397-2070 GCA_964366795.1 uncultured Gammaproteobacteria bacterium
CCCCCCCCCCCCCCCCCCCATTAAATCGTTTGAAAAAGCGATTTCCTTGGAGCCGACTAATCCCGTTCTGCATACCGAGCTCGGAAAATTATATTTGGTTTCTGATGATGCGGAGAAAGCAAAAGCCGAATTTATAAAAGCGGCAGAATTAAAACCGGATTATATCGATGCCTTAATCCAGACGGCATTGATATATGAAAGAGAAAATAATACGGAAGAAGCCATAAAGCGGATGGGAAGCTTGGCGAATGCGGATCCTTTCAACCCCGAAGTTTTATTTCAATTGGGACGGCTTTACTTCAATAACAATCAGACAGACGAAGCGATCGCGCAGTTTGAAAAAGTGATAAGCCTGATGCCCAATCATTCCAACGCTCATTATTCTCTCGGGGTCGCCTATCAGAAAAAGGGCCAAATATCCAAAGCCCGGCAAGAGTTTGAAAAAGTGCAGGAATTGAACCCGGAGAATACCGACGTTCAGGCGAAAATAAAAAGTTTGAAGTAACCCCCACACCTAAAGAGGAAAATTTACGGTAAAAACAAGACTATTAAATCAATTAAAGGAAATTTTATTAAGCTTTTATCTGGGAGATTACTTGCGAATTCATTTTATAAATTCGTCATTCCTCTTTAGGTGTGGGGGTTGACAAAAATTCAGGGTTGGTATATTATT
>CAYIUX010000063.1:0-2063 GCA_964366795.1 uncultured Gammaproteobacteria bacterium
AATAAGCGAGGGTCTCATAAAAATCCAATCTTCGCTTAAGGGATTGGCAATTTTAAGACACTCAGCTGGATTAATTTCAGCTTTAACTAGGGTAGATTCGCTAACCATAGAATAATTGAACGTTTCACTAAAACCCCAAAACTTGAGAGCCTCTTTAACTTTATTTTCCCAGACAAAAGTAAAAGACTTTTTTTGTTGAGGAATTTCACCGGTTGGTAAAAGACTGGGCAAATTATGATAACCGTAAATTCGAGCAATTTCTTCAATTAAATCTTCAGGGATAGCAATATCGTTGTCACGCCAGTGGGGAACGAGAGTTTCCAGTTTCCAGTTTCCAGTTTCCAGTTTAACCACAAAGCCAAGGCTTTCTAAGATTTTTTTTGCTTCTGGAAGCTCAATTTTGATTCCCATTACCTGGTTTAATTTTTCCTGAGAAAGGATTATCTTTTTTTGTTTTGGTGGATTGGGATAGATATCAATGAGATTGCTGGCTACTTTGGCCCCACAATTTTTTTCAAACATGGCGATTGCCTTTTCCATTGATAAAATAACGCCTTGGGGGTCTACGCCTTTTTCAAAGCGTTGAGCTGCTTCGGTCCGAAATGATAGCAACTGGCAGGTTCGACGAATTTTCATCGGATCATAAGTTTGAATGAATAGCAGCACTCTTTTAGTTTTTTCATCAACGGCTGAATTTTCTCCGCCCATAATTCCACAAAGGTCGACGATTCTTCCTCCCCCATCCTCGATGATAATTGTTCCGTCTGGGAGCGGCCGTATCTGCCCGTCGAGAGTGGTGATTTTTTCTCCCCCAGCTGATTCTCGGAGAATCATTTTTGCTCCCCTAATTTTGTCGTAATCAAAAGTATGCATCGGCTGACCTAACTCAAGCATAAGATAATTGGAAATATCAACAACATTATTTAAGGCTCTAATTCCTGATTTTTCTAATCGCTCCTGGACAATTTTCGGTGAAGGTTTAATATTGATATCGTCAAAAATTAAGGCGGTAAATCTCGGACATAAAGAGGGATTGGCGATTTTTACCTCTAATGGTAAGCTATTTTTAATGGGTAATGAGTGATGATTGGTGGATAATGAGCGAAGTTTAGTGGCGATTTTAAAACGAGGCAGAATGGCGTTTAACTCTCTGGCAATGCCGTAAACTGATAAACAATCAGGTCGGTTGGTGGTAACCTCGATTTCATAAACCCAATCATCGCCGACTTTGGTCGTTTTTTCTACCGATTGACTACACAGAGAAAGATACTCAGCAATTTTGGCAACTTTTGCCTTTGTCTTCAAATGCTCACGCAACCATGAATCTGGAACAAGAATATTCATATTAGAACTGTTTTAAAAATCGTAAATCTCCGCTAAAAAGCAGGCGGATGTCATCAATATGATATTTCATCATTAAAACTCGCTCTAAACCAAAACCAGAGGCAAAGCCAGTATATTTTTTAGGATCAATTCCGCCATTTTTTAAAACCTGCGGATGAACCATTCCCGCCCCACCTAATTCTAACCAGCCTTGTTTGCACAGTCTGCATCCCTTACCTCCACAAACAATACAAGTGACATCAACTTCGAAAGAGGGTTCGGTAAATTGGAAATGGAAGGGACGAATTCGAGTTTTTCGATTAGGTCCAAAATACTGGCGGGCAAAATAATCGAGCGTTCCTTTAAGATGAGCAATGTTAATTCCCTTGTCTACCACCAATGTTTCAAACTGATAAAACATTGGAGCGTGAGAGACGCCAGCTTGGCGGCGATAACATTTGGCAATATTAAGCATCCTAATTGGGGGCTTTGTTTTCTCCATTTCTCGAAGTTGACCCGAAGAGGTGTGAGGAGTCAAAACTGCCTCGCCATATTTTTTACTAGATAAACCTTGAATGAAAAATGTTTCCCATTCGTCTCGGGCTGGATGGTTTTTTGGCATGTTTAAACCTTCAAAAGCATACCAATCCCATTCAACTTCAGGATAAGCAACTCGAGTGAAGCCGATTTTTTCAAAAATTTCGCTAATTTCCAGATCGGAAGAGCACACGTCTGAACTC
>CAYIUX010000064.1:0-1834 GCA_964366795.1 uncultured Gammaproteobacteria bacterium
TATTGGTATGCCAGCGACAGACATTTTTTGAACAAGTGGCAAATAAAAGCTCGCGAGTTTCCGTTGCTCCTGTTGGTTGAATAGTTCCACTGACTCCCTCGGGAATTCCGTTGGTGGTATAGGTTAATTGGTAGGAGACTGAAGAAACATTTCCAAATCCAGATAAAGTTAGAATTAAACCAAGGCGATTAGCTTTAAATTTAACCGAAGATTGGACGCCTCGAGAAACAGTTCCGCTCGTCACCGTTGTTCCACCCCGACTTGTTCTTTTTTTAGCGGCTAAAACCCCGGTGGGGAACAAAAAGTAGGCAAGTAGCAAAATAAGGCTGAAAATAAGCAAAGCTTGTTGCTTCGCAATAACAATTTTTCTCTTCATATTTTCAGTATAATAGTTGACAAATAAATGTCAATTAAATATCTTAAATATTGTGAAGAAAAATTGGCTTGTTGTCGGCATTGCCATTGGGTTAATAATATTAACCATGGGGGTGGTGGCGGTAGTTCGTTTAAAAAAGCAGTCAATTCTTAGTCCCCTTGGAGAAACTCCAACTCAAAAAGCTCAATTACTAACCTGGGAAGATCCGGCCGGATTTAAATTCTCCTATTCTGACGGGATTAAAATTAATCCTCATGAAGAAGATACCGCAAATTATGCCCATTTGGAATTAACCTCAACTGGCCATTCTGGAGGAATTTTGATTTGGATGAAAGATACAAATTATAAAGATTTGGAAGACTGGACGAAAAAAGATCCTTCGGCAAGCTCAGGACAGGTTTTTGATTCGGAATTAGGAGGAAAGCCAGCAAAAAAGGTTGCCTATATGAGTCCCCAAAAATTAGTCGTTGCCACTATAGATGTTGATGTCTTGGTTTTAGTCGAAGTGAGCTTAGATGAGGAAGGTTATTGGCAGGGAGTAAACGATCAAATTCTTTCCAGCCTTGAATTTATTCCCCTTGGAGGTGAAGCAGAGCCTTCCTCGACCGCTCCTGGCTCTGGACAAGGTGGCGGGGGAGTGATTGAGGAAGAAGAAGAGATAGTTGAATGACGCCATGAAGAAATATCTTCTTTTGGCAACTGGAATTGTTTTGGGTTTGGCAATTGTCTTGATACTTATTGCCGAGAACCGTCAACCTGGTTTCATTTCTCCTTTAGTGCCAGCTGCTTTAAAACCAAAGCCTTTGGAAAAATACAGTTTTGAAAATTTGCGAAAGCGAGAATATCCAGGCGGGGAAATTAAACTGGAGAAAGTGATAAAAGAAGAACCCTCATATACTTCTTGGCTTTTTTCTTTTCAATCAGATGGGAAACGAGTAACGGGGATGGCTAACCTACCTGCCACGCGAAGCCCAAAGGGCGAAGTGTGGCCGGTGATTATAATGCTTCGGGGATATGCTGATGAGGAAATTTATTTTACCGGTTTGGGAACAAGAAAGGCGGCTGATTTTTTTGCCGAAAATGGATTTTTGACTTTGGCGCCTGATTTTTTGGGATTTGGGGAGTCAGACTGGGCAAGTGCTGACATTTTAGAGGCAAGATTTTACCGACCGGTGGAAGTTTTAAATCTTTTAGCCTCGATAAAAACTCTACCCTCGGCTGATCCGGAAAAAATTTTTCTCTGGGCTCACTCCAACGGCGGACAAATTGCCCTCTCGGTTTTGGAAATTATCCAAAAGCCAGTTCCCACTGTTTTATGGGCGCCAGTAACGCAAGGTTTTCCCCAATCAGTTTTACAATATATGGGCGAGCTTGACGATCAAGGGAAAAAAGTCAAGGCGGCGATTGAGGGATTTCTTAGGCTCTATGACCCGGAGCTTTTTTCAATTGACAATTATT
>CAYIUX010000065.1:0-1739 GCA_964366795.1 uncultured Gammaproteobacteria bacterium
ATACATTTCAATTTTTTTTACGCCCTGACCTTCGCAGTCCTCGCACCTGCCGCCCTTAACATTAAAATAAAACCGGCCGGGCTGATAGCCCCGGATTCTGGCTTCCCGGGTCTGAGAAAAAAGATCGCGCACAAATGCAAAAGCGCCAGTATAGGTGGCGGGATTGCTCCTGGGAGTTCGGCCGATTGGCGACTGGTCAACTAAAGCAACTTTATTTAAATATTCAGTTCCTAATATCTCTTCGTGTTTGCCGGGTTCTTCTTTTGAATTGTAAAATTTTTTCATTAAAGCCCGAGCTAAAATATCATTCATCAAAGAACTTTTTCCGGAACCCGAAACCCCGGTAATGCAAACAAATTTTCCCAGGGGAATTTTAACATCAATGTTTTTAAGATTGTGCTCTTTGGCGCCCTTGATGATTAAGTAATTGGTCTTCAGTTTTTGGTCTGGGCTGCCAGTTTGGTCTTTGGTTTTTGGTCTTTGGTCTTTACCCAATAACCTTTGACCTTTGACCAAACCGGCTGCTATGCCCTTTGACCATTTACCAACTTCTACTCTTTTCCGACCTGCCAAGTAGTCTCCAGTAAGGGTATGAGCCTTTAATAACTGTTTGGCTGTTCCCTGAAAAATCACTTTGCCGCCGTGTTTGCCTGCTCCCGGCCCGATATCAATCACCCAATCAGCTGACTTTATTGTCTGGGGGTCATGCTCAACCAACACCACCGAATTTCCCAAGTCCCTTAATTTCTTTAAGGTTTCAATCAGCCGGCCCTGATCTCTGGCATGTAAGCCAACCGAGGGTTCGTCCAAAATGTATAAAACTCCGGTTAATTTTGAACCAATCTGAGTGGCTAATCTGATTCTTTGTTCCTCTCCGCCGGCCAAAGTGGCGGCTTTTCTATCTAAGGTTAAATAGTCCAAACCAACATCAATTAAAAATTGCAATCGGTTAATGATTTCTTTGATAATGGGGCTGGCGATCTTATATTCGTTAGAATTTAGGAGATAGGATTTAGGAGATAGGAAATTTCCAAAGAAATTTTGGACCTTATCAATGCTCATTTCGACAATCTGGTCAATTGATTTTCCGGATAATTTGACGGCCAAGACTTCGAGTTTCAATCTTTTCCCCCGGCATTTTTCGCAAATTCTTTCCACCATATATTGGCCAATTTCCTTTCTGGCATAATCAGAATCAGTTTCATGATATCTTCTTTCTAACCAAGGAATAACACCCTCGAAACTTGTATCTTGTATCTTGTATCTTGTATCTTGTATGTCGCCGTAGAGAATTAAATTGATTATCTCTTTTGGCAGTTCTTTAATGGGAATATCTAAAGAGAAATTGTATTTTTCCGCCGCTTCCTGAAGTTTCCACCAGAAAAATCCTTGGCGGCCAATTTTGTGGGAAGCTCTGGCCCAGGGAAAAATGGCTCCTTCAGCAATTGATAAATTGGAATTAGGAATAACTAATTTTGGGTCAACCACCAACTTTTCACCCAAGCCCTGGCATTCTGGACAGGCGCCGTAGGGCGAATTAAAAGAAAAAAGCCGGGGCTCCAATTCTGGCAAAGAAACTCCGCATTCTTCGCAGGCAAAGTGCTCGCTGAAAATTAGGTCATTAGGTTTTAGGGTTTTAGGGTTTAGGTTAATAACGACGACGCCTTTGCCCAACTTCAGCCCGGTCTCTAAAGAATCCACCAATCTCGATTTATCAAGGTCCTTATCAAGAATTAATC
>CAYIUX010000066.1:0-1680 GCA_964366795.1 uncultured Gammaproteobacteria bacterium
CATATCCACTAGTGTCTGGAGTTGAGACGTGTGCTCTTCCGATCTGAACCGTGTTTTTTACCTGAGAGAAAAGCGCCAGATGCTCGCGCCATTTCTCTCGGGTCAATTCGCCAAGTCTTTTTGCTTCGCCGGTAGGAAACTCTGCTTTCGGTTCTTCATCTATCATATTGGTGCTCCCTCCATTTTTCTTCTACAAACTCCTTTATTTCCCTCTTAAATCTTTCTTTAGAAAACTTCTGGGCTTGGGCTTGGCAATCTTCTGGTTTGTATTTTTCTGGCTTAAATTTTCTCAAAACCTCAACCAAACCTTCAACGGTCGGTTCATTGAAAAACTCTCCGGTTTTTCCTTCAACTACTGATTCTACTACTCCTCCTTGGCGTAGAGCGATAACTGGTTTGCCAAAACTTAAGGCCTCGACTGGAACAATACCAAAATCTTCTTCTTCGGCGGGAAAAATAAAAGCTTGACAACCGGCATAAAGTTGAGCTAACTTTTGGTCACCCACTTCACCTAAAAACTCAATTGTTGGACCAGCTATCTTTTTCAGTTCCTCCCCATAGCCAGCAAACATCTTACCATAAACTTTAAGAGGTAATTTAAGTTGATTACAGGCTTTAATCGCCAAATCAATTCTTTTTGGCCTTGCTAACCTTCCTCCAGCCAAAAGATATTTCCCACTTTTACTCTCCTGCTCTTTTACTCTTTTACTCTTTATTTCCACTGGCGGGTAAATAACTAGCGCCTCTTTTCGATAGAATTTCTTTATTCTCGCCGCCGTATTCTTTGAATTAGCAATAAACCAATCAACTTTTTGGGCTGATTGAAAATCAATTAATCTCAAAAAATGATTGGCTATCTCTGCGGGAATTCGAATCCACCAATATTTTTTCCACTCTCGGGCAGTTGGCAAGCCATATAAATACCGTGGTGGTGTATGGCAATAGCAAATATGAGTTCCGGGTTTTGTTTTGACTAGATTGGGATTGTAGGCGCCGGTGGCGGAAACAATAACCAAGTCATATTTAGCTAAATCCAAGCAATTAAACAAAATCGGAGTAATCAATCGAAGTGGACTAATTAACTTGCTTACAAATGGCATCCAGGAAGGAATAATTGGTCTAATATTCCATTTTTCTATCCTTTGCCGGTGGGGCCCTAAAAATTTTGGGGCATAAATCAAGGTATAGATTGGCGCTTCCGGCCAAATTTCATGGAGTGCTTGTAAAACTCGTTCTGCTCCTCCATATTCCTTTAAATAATCATGAACTAAGGCTACTTTCATAATTAAAATAGCATTTTTTGCTCTGGCTTACTTTTAGGCTTCTGATGTTTTTCCACGCCGGGTAATTTATCAATCAGACTTCTAAATCCCAATTCCTCAAATAATCCAACTGCTTTTTGGCGGTCATAATCATGAACTCGACATGCTTGAAGATCAAGTTTAATCGGAACATTAGTCACTATCTTGGCTAAGCTTTTGGATAAATCAGCGCTTTCTTTACCATCAATCAATTTTTCCCTTAATTTTTTATTTTCTATTTTCTTAATTTTTCTATAAATGTTATCCAATGTTCCAAACTTCCCAAGCAAATCTCCCGCAGTCTTGGGTCCAATTCCCGGTACCCCCGGATAATTGTCTGAAGCATCACCAGTCAATCCTTTGTAATCAACCACCTGTT
>CAYIUX010000067.1:0-1674 GCA_964366795.1 uncultured Gammaproteobacteria bacterium
CCAAAGAAGAATTGCTGATTATATGGTTGAACTTTCACCAGAACAAAGAAATTTAGAAAGTGTTTTTCCTTTAGAAAACGGAAGAGTTTCGGAAATTGTTGCTTTAAAAATCAGGGAGGATTTGGAAAGGGTAATTCCTGGATTTCCCTGGCAAGAGTTTATAAATTCGGCCCAAGACCGCTGGCAAGAATATATTCCCAACCAAGCATTGCCGAGCGAAAGACCATCAGCCGAGGAATTAGCCTCCTTTAGATGGAGTGATTTAGTGCCAGAATCATTGATGGACCGAGAAAAGACAGTTATTGCTATCGATAGGGCTTGGAATGTTTGGGATAGCTTTCTTAAAAAACATCACAAGTTAGGATTATATATCGCAGTTTCCGGAACAATGGGAACAGGTAAAAGTGTTTTTAGCCGGGCTCTGGAAGGGGGTCGGCCATTTGAATCAACTCATTTTGGTGAAGCCTGGGAGGATAATCCCGAACTTCAAATGTTTTATAGACTTTTAGCCATTTGGGCAAGCTCTGCTTGTCAACAAAGTCAAAGATTCCCAAAAATTGCCGCCCAACTTGCCGAAGTTCAGGGAAGAGCCCAAAGTTGGTTTGCTGCCAGAAAGTTTCTTCAGGGATTAAAGGCGATGTGTAGTTTAATCTGGGAGAATGCAATTCAAGATAATCCTTTGGGACAGGATGGGGTTTATTGCGAAACCCAGGTGGAATTGGGTTTATCGAATGAATCTAATATTGCCAGTTACCGCCAGGATAATCGCTTACGGCAAAGATTTCTTCCTCCTCCAATCCGCAGTCCGATTCTTGTTTTTCTCTGGGCTCCCTTTGAGACAGTCAGGAAGCGGATTTTAGAAGTTAGAGGAAGAGATTATGAGGCTCAAATCCCAAAAGGATATCTTTTAGCTTTACATCGAAATACTATTCAATGGATGTTAGCAATGGTTCAGACAGGAGTGCCAACAATAGTTTTAGATGCCGGGATAAGTGATTTTCGGCCAGGAATGATTGATCGCTCACCGGTGGTCCAAAAAACTTGGGATGAGATCCAAAGAATCAGGAGAGGAATAAGAAACCAGGTATAATGGAGTTGATATGACTCACGAATTTGAGCAAGTTTTAAACAGAAACATTTCCGGAAGAGAAAAGTTTTTAGAGGATTTAAAAAATCTTTATCCCTCTAAGGATGTTCATGGGTTAAATCATGCCCTTGAGGTTGAGAGAAAGACGATCGAGGTTCTAGGGATAACTTGTCGGGAGGCAAAAGCGAGAGGAAAAAAAATGAAAGTTAACCTTAAAGTTTTGAGCTCGGCTGCCCTCTGGCATGATGCAGGTTATACAGCCGAGGGGAAAGTAATCTCTTCTGATAAATTTGAACACCAAAGTGAAGGAGTAAAAATAGTCAAAAAAATACTTCAAAAAAATCCTTTTCTTTCTCAAAGAGAAAAAGCGGGAATCTTAATGTTAATAATGGTTCATGATGATACTGCCTTTTTGTATCCAATTAAAACCCGAGAAGGAAAAGTATGTTTAACCCCAGACCAAATTAAACAAAGAGAAAGGGCAGTGGGAAGGCTAGGTTTTTTGACAGAATTGAAAATTTTGAGAGAGGCAGATTCTTATTTTGCCACAGGTGAAAGAGGCTTAGAGAGAACAATTGAGTTTTCCT
>CAYIUX010000068.1:0-1634 GCA_964366795.1 uncultured Gammaproteobacteria bacterium
TATTCTTTGTTGTCAAGAAACGTAAATTTTTAATAAAACTGTGTGTCAAAAAGTAAAAGTTCTTTCTTTCGACAAAGATTTTTCAAAATTCAATGAATAAATCTGGCGGAGGATACAGGGGTCGAACCTGTTAGCCCTTACGGACACTAGTTTTCAAAACTAGCGCATTACCGTCCTGCCCATCCTCCAGTCATCACTTTAATATGTATGTAATAAATTTTCTACGAAAATTTAAACGCCACAGCCGCGTTGAAATTTTTTTCAAAAATTTCTTACGCGGCGGAGGAGACAGGATTTGAACCTGCGCGAGCCTTGCAGCTCAAGGGGTTAGCAACCCCTCGCAATGGACCACTATGCGACTCCTCCCAATTTTCAAGTTATTTTACCAGAAAATCAGCTTTAAAACTACCTGATTATTGTTATTCCCCAAACCTTTCTAATTCCAACTTCTTTCAAAACCCTGGCCGCTTCTTTCAGGGTTGAGCCGGTGGTCCAGACATCGTCGACAAGAATAACCGAGATTGCTTCGCCATGCTCCTGCATGGCTCGCAATGACATACTATTAATTGTAAAAATTCCTTTGATGTTTTCGGCTCTTTCTTTTTGGGTTAATTTCGTTTGGGATTCAACTTTGCGGTATCGTACAAGAATTTTATCCGAAAAGCTTAGTTTCCATAGGTCGGCCATTCTTTTTCCAAAGAGCGAAGATTGATTAAAGCCCCTTAAATTCTCTTTTTGCCTATGCAACGGAACGGGAACAACAATTGGCTTTTCATCATCAATAAATCTCTTTAAAAGAAGCATCTCCTCTTTTCTTTTTTCAATATCTCCAACAATAATCTGCCAAAACTCTTTTTCCAAATCGGTCACGAATTTGTATTTCAATTGATGAACCGCGTTGCGGATTATTCCGTTATAGTCAAAAAAAGAAATCAGCCCGTCAGGCGAGTTTCTTGTCAGACAAAAAGAATGGGTTTGGCCAAAAGGAGTTTGCCTTTCGCAAACCGGGCAAACTTGCCTGACCAACTTTATTGTTTTTGTGCAGGCAGGACAGAAGTAACTTCCTTCTTTCCCGCACCCGACACACTTTCTGGAAAAAATCAAATCCAAAAGGTTCACGCAATCAGTATAGAGGATTTTCGCGGATTACGAACAGATTTACACGGATATATGGTGGAGATGTCCGGAATTGAACCGGAATCCAAAAAAAACTTCTTAAAACATCTACAAGCATAGACTAACTTTATTGCCTTTAATCTGATCCGTTAGTCTGGAAAATTAAAGGTTGCTGACTTAAGCTTGGGCTTTTGGTGTCAACGGACCAAAAACTTGCATCTTGTCTTTGTTTACACCTAAAAAGTTTCGGCAAGAAAGAACTGATTAGATGCCTTTACGCCGATAGGGCGTAGCTGAAAGCAAAGCTGTCAGCTCTAGGAGACACTTCGTAAGAATTGTCTTTTGTTTTTTTGAATCTGTTTTACTCCTGTTATTCAAAGGAGGCTTGCAGTTTTAAAAGAGCGTTTTCTGTCGATACCAGTCATCCCCAATTTAACAATTATCAAATTGCGAATTACTTGTTCCTTAATTCGGTTTCTATGTCTCTTTCCACATCTTTCCTTTTAATGGCTTCTTTT
>CAYIUX010000069.1:0-1602 GCA_964366795.1 uncultured Gammaproteobacteria bacterium
AGATTTATACTTTTTTTTGGGAATTTTGTCCAAGGCTAAATGTTCTTCAATTCTATTTAGATATCCACGTTTTCGAGCGATTTTGTTAAGTCCTGCCGTCATTTTTTTGAAAAATTCTTTTAATTTTTCAATATCTGACCAAAGAAATCTGTAATGAGTCTCTGCTGTGTTTAAGTCTTTACAAAAAATATAATTATTGAAGGTTAAAAAACTATCTGGATGAATTATTTTAAAATACTCTTCGAGAATTCGTCCATGTTCGTCTGATTTACCTTTGATGTTTCTAATAGTAACCATATTTATTTATAATTTATAAAATTTTAAAAGAGACAGGGGCGAGAAATTTTTTGTGATAACAAAATTTCTCGCCCCGCGCGCGCTGACTACCAGTTACCTTGAATCGTCCTCTTCTTCGTTGCTCCAGTTGCCTTGGGTACAGTCAGGAAAACCATTTTGTGCTTCGTACCCCACACTTGACCGCAACGCTCCGCGCCCAGTCCGATGAAGAAAGCCACGCGTATCTTCATAGGAAGCTCTGCGTCCGGCTTCTTCCGCTTCTTCCTGCAACCTAAAGGCTCTTTCGTACTCTTCGTAGGACAGGTCGAGGCCTGTCGGGGGCGAGGCAATTGGCGCAACTGGCGGCCTCGGCAAATCAAAGTACCGCTGGTAGTTGTAAGGGTTAAAAGGCATTTTCCACCTCCTCTTTAACCCTCCATACAGATAGAGTTATCTTTCCCTCCGCGGTTGGTGGGATGATCTCTTATCTAAGTGAGATTATAACATCTATGAAAAAGTTCCTCCACGTCAGTAAGAACAAACAGGAGTCAGTTTTGCCCATTCAGGTAATGAAACTGATTTTCTAGTGAAGTTAGGGATTTTCTTTCAGACAGATTCGTTCTTGTTTAAATTATGCGCTTCTTTTAAATAAAGCTCCACATTAACCATTACATGAGGTAACATTCCCAATGGACGAGTGATAAATCTTTTATTAAACACAAATAGGGGATTTATTTTTTGGTGTGATAGAGGATAACAGCGGTTGACCGCCCGCGCGTACGCTTCTTCAAAATCCTGCTGGTCATTTGTAAAAATATCAATTTCAAAAAGAGTGCAAGCTAGTGTGTGCAACAAATTGTATCTGATTCGTTTTCGCTCTTTATCCGGTATTTCTTTTCTAATAAATTCGTGGGTAAATTTTTCAGCACTAAATTCTTTCAAATATTCGGGGAGAGTGAAGGAGATAATTCTTTTCTCTGCACAGTCAAGAAAATCTAATGCATGTCCCAACTCGTGGGCAAAGAATAATGATTTATCAAGGTCAACAATATCTTTTTCAAGGAATATTTTAACAATTTTTTCTTCATCATAGTATCTTGCACCTGCGCCTGAACAGAAACTGTCTTCTTTATACTCAATCCTTATCTTTTCTCTGTATTGGGATACTCTCGGGTCATATTTAGATACCAGTTCTAGGATCTGGTTGGGAACATCAAATATATTTTCTATATATAAAATTCCTTCGGGTGCGGGAATGCTTAAAATTGACCAATCTTTTGTTTCTTTTGTTAATTTAGCCGAAAGTGAATCATTGTGAATAATAGA
>CAYIUX010000070.1:0-1542 GCA_964366795.1 uncultured Gammaproteobacteria bacterium
CATGAAAAAAGCTCAAAGGAGGGTGGTCATGCAAACTAAGCTCAAGAACTTGCTTAACGGCAGCGCTCAGGAGAGGAATTTCCATCAAGGTGAAATGTTTGAGGAAGCGGAACTGACTAAGCTCAGTTCAAAATTCCTTTATAACCACCGGGGGACCTATTTTTTTTCCGAAGAAGCCAATCCTTCCAAAAGATTTGAGTTAAGCGAAGAATTATTAGGAAATCAGGCCAACTTTTTGAAACCCAACACGATTGTTGATGCTATTATTTTCAACGAAAAAATTGTCAGCGTCTCTGTGCCGATTAAAATTTCATTGAAGGTTACCGAAGCCCCTCCGGGAGTTAAGGGCGATAGCGCTCAGGGAGGCACGAAAATAGTTACTCTCGAAACGGGCGTCCAGGTTTCCGTGCCCTTGTTTGTAGAAGAAGGCGATATGATTGAGGTTAACACCGAAACAGGAGAATACACTAGGAGAGTTGAGCAATAGAAAACCCTCCTCTACTGAGAAGGGTTTTTTATTTTAGTTTAACAGAATCAAATTAAGAACACGGAGCCACAACACGCTTAAGGTCTTCGACCATCTTGTTAAATAATTGTGGCTTATCATGAGGCCCAAGCTTCTCTATCTGTGTTTCGCATTCCAGTAAAACTCTCTTAAGTTCGTCAGAAGATAGATTTTTTGCGCCATCAGCGACATCGAAGCTACACATAACTATTTTGGGAATGCCAAGAAAATATACCACAATATGAGTATGATCTTGGATATCAACCTCACCTTTATCTAATTCCACTTGCACAATTTCTCTCATTTCAAATTCACCTCCTTTGTCCCTTTTATTAATGGACTACTTTTCTACTAAAAGACAATAACATAATTTATATTGTAAGTCAACGCCGTTGTTACAGTCCATAACATTGCACCATTGTTGCTGTTAGGCAGGATATTAGTATAATAGAGTAATCACATGCAAGCTTTTGAGTTGTATTTCAATCCTAATAAGAGAGATGACCTCTTTTTGACGAGTTCCATTTATACTCCCACCAATATCTACGAACAAAGGCTGGGGAATTTATACGTGGTGGGAGAATTGACCCAAGCTATGCCGCAAAATTCTCACTTTCTAGCTAATCTTTCTTCGGCTATTAAGAAGGAGTATTATGCGTCGGGTCTTAAAAAATCATGCGAAGCAAGCTTGGGGGAGGCTTTAAAGAAAGGTAATGAATTTTTGAGCCAAGAATCCAAAAACGGCAACGTCGGCTGGATGGGTAATTTAAACTTTAGTATTATCAGCTTTAAAGATCCGGTGATGAATTTCGCCAAAGCCGGCGATATCAAAATCTTTTTAGCCAGGGGCGGCGAGCTGATGGACCTCAGCCAGAATTTGGAAATGGGGCTTCCGGGAGGAAGCCACCCCGATCCCTTAAAGGTTTTCGGTAGCATGGCCGGAGGAAAATTATCCCAAGGAGATAAAATTGTTATTTTGAACAAAAGAATTCTGGCCGGGTTGGGCTTGTCTGCCAACAGCAGACAAGGCCCGCTTA